>JAOPWP010000046.1 GCA_025965615.1 Frankiales bacterium | reverse complement strand
CCGAAGGCGGCCAGGGCAGCGGTGCGGACGGCGGCCGCCGGCGTCGTGCCCGAGCCGACCAGGCGCAGCGGCCCGACGCGGTGCTCGTCGGTGCCGCGCACGCCGTCGCTGTAGTCGTTGGCGTAGTTGACGCCCACCTGGAGGGCGAGGGCCACGACGAGGGCCAGCAGCGCCCGTCCCGGACGGAACGCGTCTGCCGCGAAGGCGGCTCCGGTACCGACCAGCACCGGGGCGAGGGTGGCCGGCAGTGTCCGGGGCCGCGCACCCTCGAGCCACTGGCTGGCGGTCGTCATGGCTCCTCGTCGCGTGGTCCCACGTCGGGTGGGTTCACCAGCGTAGGCCCGCCCGGTCCACCTTGCCGGTGTCCAGCAGGGGCAGGCGCGTCACCTCGCGCAGCGCGCGCGGCGCCCAGGACCGCGGCAGCAGCCCGCTGACGTGGTCACGAGCTGACGCGAGGTCGAGAGGGGCGCGCAGCACGACGAAGGCGACGACCCGCTGCCCCCACTCCACATCGGGGACGCCGGCCACGGCGGCCTCGACGACCGCCGGGTGGCGGAGGAGGGCCCGTTCGACCGCGGCCGGGGGGACCTTCTCCCCACCGGACACGATCACGTCGTCGGCGCGACCGACGACCTGCAGGGTTCCGTCGGGGAGCAGGACGCCCAGGTCGCTGGTCAGGAAGCACCCGTCCGGAAAGGCCTGCGCCGTCAGGTCGGGGCGCAAGCGGTAGCCCGAGGCGAGGACCGGCCCCGACAGGCGGACGAGCCCGTCCGACAGGGAGACCCCGACACCGTCCAGCGGCTGGCCGTCGTAGACGCAACCGCCCGCCGTCTCGGACATGCCGTACGTCGTGACGACCTGTGCGCCCGCGGCGGCGGCGGCGGCCAGGAGGGGCTCGGGGGCGGCCGCACCCCCGAGGAGCACGGCGTCGAAGGAGCGGAGCGCCTCTTCGGCGGCCGGGTCGCCGACCAGCCGCGTCAGCTGCGTCGGGACGAGCGAGACGTAGCGGCGTGGACCCGTGAGCCGCGCGCTCGCTGTGACGAAGGACTCTGCGGTGAACGGGGTCTGGAGCTGCAGGACCGGCTGGGTGCCGGACAGCAGTGAGCGCACGAGCACCTGCACGCCGCCGATGTGGGTGGGCGGGATGGCGAGCAGCCACTGCCCGGGTCCGCCCAGGCGGTCCGAGGTGGCCGTCGCGGAGGCCTCCAGCGCCGATGCGGTCAGCAGCACCCCCTTCGGCGCACCGGTCGAGCCGGAGGTCGGGACCACCAGAGCGACCTCGGCGGACTCCAGGGGCTCGTCCGGCCGGAGGGCGGCCAGGACGCGGGCCGGTTCCGGTGGAAGGGGCAGGACGGCCGGGCCTGTGCCGTCGAGCGCGGAGGCGAGCGCGGGCAGCAGCTCCGCCGGGTCGGCCGGGAGCGCCCGCAGCGACCGCGACGGCCTCACCAGGGGATGACGGGTCGTGACATGGTTCGACCCTATGGGCTGGGACGAGGGCATCCGGGACGAGCGCGACCTGCACGTGGTGCAGATCCCCATGCGGGTCCCGTTCCGGGGGGTGCTGCACCGCGAGGCCCTGCTCGTGCGGGGCCCTGCCGGCTGGGGTGAGTTCAGCCCGTTCCTGGAGTACGACGACCTCGAGGCCTCCCGGTGGCTCGCCTCGGCCGTGGAAGCGGCCTGGTCGGGTTGGCCCGAGCCGCTGAGGCACGCGATCCCGGTCAACGCCACCGTTCCGGCGGTCGCGGCCGCCGACGTGGCGGGCGTCCTCGCCCGCTTCCCCGGGTGCACGACCGCGAAGGTGAAGGTCGCCGAGGCGGGCCAGACCCTGTCGCAGGACCTCGACCGGGTCGCGGCGGTCCGCGAGGTGCTCGGCGCGGCCGGGCGGATCCGCGTGGACGCGAACGGCGGCTGGACGGTGACGGAGGCGGTGGACGCCCTGAGGGCGCTCGCGCGGTACGGCCTGGAGTACGCCGAGCAGCCCTGCGCGACGGTCGCGGAGCTGGTCCAGATGCGCCTCCGGCTCGCCCGGGCCGGTGTCGGTGTCCTCGTGGCTGCCGACGAGAGCGTGCGCAAGGCCGAGGACCCGCTGCTCGTGGCCCGGGCGGGAGCAGCCGACGTGCTCGTGCTCAAGGTCGCGCCCCTGTCGGGCGTCCGGCCGGCGCTGGACATCGCCGAGCAGTGCGGCCTGCCGGTCGTGGTGTCCAGCGCTCTCGACACGGCCGTGGGGATCCGCGCGGGTCTCGCCCTGGCCGCAGCGCTGCCCTCCCTGCCGTACGCCTGCGGCCTCGCCACGACGTCGTTGATGGCGGCGGACGTCGCGGAGCTGCGCCCGGTCGGCGGCTCTCTGCCCGTGGGCGCCGTCGTGCCCGACCCGGAGCGGCTGGCCGCCCTCGCGGCGCCGGCCGGGCGTCGCGACTGGTGGCTCGCCCGCCTGGACCGCTGCCGGTCGCTGCTGCTCAGCGAGCTTCCCGAGCGTCCGCGAGGATGACCGGGTGAACCCCTCGACCGCCCTCGCCCGCGTCCTGGTGGACGAGCTCGTCCGCGGAGGCGTCCGCGAGGCAGTGCTGTCCCCCGGCTCGCGGTCGGCACCCCTGGCCTTCGCCCTGCACGCCGCCGACTCCGCAGGGCGCCTGCGGCTGCACGTGCGCATCGACGAGCGCTCCGCGGGCTTCCTGGCGCTGGGCCTCGCCAAGGCGTCCGGGCGGCCCGTGCCGGTCGTGACGACCTCCGGGACGGCGACGGCCAACCTGCACCCGGCCGTCCTGGAGGCCTCCCACGCCGCGGTCCCCCTGGTCGTGCTGACCTGCGACCGCCCGCCCGAGCTGCGCGGCGCGGGCGCGAACCAGACCGTGGACCAGGTGGGCCTCTACGGCGGCGCGGTCCGCCTGTTCGCCGAGGTGGGGACCCCCGGGACGCGCACGGGCGACAACGGTTACTGGCGGGCGTTGACCTGTCGAGCCCTCTCAGCCGCCGCCGGTGACCTCGGCACGGCGCCGGGGCCGGTCCACCTCAACCTCGGCTTGCGGGAGCCGCTGGTCCCTGACGAGGC
>JAOPWP010000071.1 GCA_025965615.1 Frankiales bacterium | reverse complement strand
CCGCCGGTCGGGAGGAGCACCGGCGGCGGCGCCTGACGGGCACAGACTCAGCGCGGGCCGTGGCCGTCCGTGCCCGTGACGGCGAAGTCCTCACCGACGAGGACGGTGAGGCGGTCCCCGTCGGCGGTCACGAGGTGCGCCTCGTAGACGCCGCCGCTGTCGGTCTCGACCCGCGAGATGGTCGCCCCGGGGTACTCGGCGAGCGCCGCCGCCGTCACCCGCTCGGCGTCGGAGCCGGTGAGCAGCTGCTCGTCGGACCGCTGTGCCTTGGTCTCGTCCCGGTCAGCAGGCGCGGACGCCGAGCTGCCCGTGTCGGCCGTCGAGGTCGTGGTCGTCGCGGCGGGGTCCTCGGCCGCGTTCGCGACGACGGTGCTGGCGAGCACACCCCCACCGAGGGCGCCGGTCACGACCAGCGCGACGGCGGCGAGGGACGTGCGGTAGCGGGACGGGGTCGTGGTCATGCTTGCTCCTGAGGGTCAGGCCCCGTGGTCGGGGCGATGACCAGAGGTTGCCGACCCGGCCTGGGTCGCACCTGCTCCCCGGCTGTGCGTCTGCTGTGAGCTGCTGTCAGCTCGGCGGCCGGGCTTCAGCCGCTGCTGTTCACCATGGCGTCCCAGGCGACCTTGATGAGCCGCACGGCCTCGCCGATCGCGTTCCCGACCGCCGCGGCCGAGTCGTCCCCACCGGTGGCACCGAGCAGGATGATGACGGCGACCAGGATGATGATCACGTTCTTGGGGCTCACCGGAGCGGCTCCGGACCCGCGGGACGGGTCGGGCGGCAGGAGCAAGCGACGATCATGACGACAGGCTGGCACACCGGAGCGCCGATCCGCGGAAGGCGCTCCGCGTGTCCCGTGCGCCGTCGGGTCCGCCTGACCGCCTGCGGCTATCTTCCGGGCAGGCACCCGTCGGACGGCCGGATCGAGGTGAGGCGTGGACCCGCACGAGCAGCCCGGGCACAGCCGCACCTCGGCGGTGCGGCGTGGGGTGGCGGACTCCGTGCGTGACAGGTCCGCCCGCGTCGCGGACGCCGTCACGGGTGTGCTGCGCCGGCCCGACGACGCAGACCGCAAGCCGTCGTTCGTCCCGGCCGCCGAGACCGTCATGATCGATGCCCGCCGGCACCCCCTCGTGCTCGTGACGCCCGCGCTGCGCACCATCACCGGCGTGCTCCTGCTGGCGGTCGGGATCGACCTTCCGGCCCTGCTGCTGTTCGCGGGGGTCACTGCGCTGTGGGCGGCCACCCGCATGTCACCAGGAGCCAGGAACGCCCTGGTCATCGGCGTCGGCGCAGGTGCGGGCCTGCTCGTCGCAGGCGCGCTGCTCGGACCGGCTCCCGGGACGATCGCGCTGCTCGCCTGGCTCGGGGACGACGTCGCCGACTGGTACACCGACCGCCTCGTCGTCACCGACAAGCGGATCTACCGGCGGCACGGCGTCCTGACCCGGCACTCGCCGTCGATCGCGCTGACCGGGATCGCCTACATCGACGCGTCCGTCCCTCCCTTCGGGCGACTGCTGCGCTACGGCACCCTCCGGCTCGACTCCGTGGCGCAGCGCGACGCACCGCTCTCCCGGTTCGACCTCATCCCGGACGTCGTGCCGGTCTCGCACGAGATCCTCCGCCTCCGTTCGCAGGCGATGCCGCGGTACCAGCAGCCGTACTGATCCGGTCTCTCGTACGGGCCAGGGATAGGGACTTCGCCCGATGCGCGGCCCTGCGCCGGGCGAGACGGTGGCACCGCACGCACCGGTCACCTCGAGGAGGACTCATGACGCAGATCGACACGGCTGACGCCGAGCTCAAGACCAAGCACAAGGCGATGTGGGGCAAGGGCGACTACCCCCTCATGGTCGAGACCTTCCTGCTCCCCGTGGGGCAGCGGCTGGTGGACGCCGCTGGCATCGGGCCGGGCGCCAGGGTGCTCGACGTCGCAGCAGGCACGGGCAACGCCTCGATCCCGGCCGCACAGCGGGGTGCGCGGGTCACGGCGAGCGACCTCACGCCCAGCCTGCTCGAGGCGGGCGCGCGGCGGCCGGAGGCAGCGGGCCTGGACCTCGAGTGGGTCGAGGCTGACGCGGAGCACCTGCCCTTCGACGACGAGTCCTACGACGTCGTCATGTCCGCGATCGGCGTGATGTTCGCTCCCCACCACCAGGAGGCCGCCGACGAGCTCGTGCGCGTGTGCCGGCCGGGAGGGACCGTGGCACTGCTGAGCTGGACACCGGAGGGGATGCTCGGTGACCTGTTCCGGACGATGAAGCCGTTTGCCGCTCCGCCGCCCCCCGGAGCGCAGCCGCCCCCGCTGTGGGGCAGCGAGGACCACCTCGCCGCCCTGTTCGGCAACCGGGTCGAGTTCTCCGTCCTCGAGCGGCACGTCCTGGAGATCACCGCCTTCGAGCAGGCACGGGACTACGGCGAGCACTTCAAGGCCTACTACGGGCCGACCATCGCGGTCCGGGCGAACGCCGTGCAGGACGGTCGCGAGGCCGAGTTCGACCGGGCCCTCGACCGGTTCTGCGAGACGTGGGACGAGGGGACGGCCGGGGCTGCCCGGTTCGAGAAGGAGTACCTGGTGGCCGTCGGGACGAGGCGCTGACGCAGCAGGTCCTCGCTGCCCCTTGTCGGGGCTGACTCCCCTGGCGATACTCGCGGGGGTGGCGGTCGGGCCAGGGGCAGAAGCGGTGCTCGACGGCGCCCTCGCGCTGGAGGCGGCCCGGTGGGAGGCGGCCCGGGAGGCCTTCTCGGCAGCACTGGCCGTCGCCGACGAGCCCGAGGCGCACGACGGGCTGGGGCAGGCGCTGTGGTTTCTCGGCCGCTTCCCCGAGGGGATCGCCGAGCGCGAGCTCGCCTTCGAGGGCTACGCGAGCCGGGGCTCGATCGACGAGGCGGCACGGGCGGGCACCTGGGTCTCGCACCAGCACCTGCTCGGAGGGCGCGCGTCGGCGGGGCGGGGCTGGCTGGCGAGGGCGGAGCGCTGCCTCGACCAGGCCGATCCGGGCTGCCTGGGTCGTGGCTGGCTCGCCGTGGAGCAGGCCCGGCAGGCGCAGGACGCGGACGTCCAGGTGGAGCGGGCCCGGCTGGCGCTCGGCATCGCGGTCGCCCAGGCGCACCCCGACCTCGAGGTGCTGGCACTGAGCGTCCTCGGCCGGGCCGTCCTCAGCTCCGGTGACCGGGAGCAGGGCCTCCGGCTGCTCGAGGAGGCCATGGCCGCCGCCTCGTCGGGCCGGGGACGCAACGTCCACCTGCTCGCCGAGGCCTACTGCAACCTGATCGAGGGCTGCTCGCTCGCCGGTGAGTGGGAGCGCGGCGCCGAGTGGTGCCGGGTGGTCGACGACTTCGCCCGTACGACGGCCGCGGCACCGCTGCTGGGGGCCTGCCGGACGATCCACGCCACCGTCCTGCTGGCCACGGGGCACTGGGCGCAGGCCGAGCGCGACCTCGAGCTGGCTCTGGCGACGCACGCGCGGTACATCCCGCAGATGGGAGCCCCGACCCTGGCCGCCCTCGCCGAGCTGCGGATCCAGCAGGGACGCCTGCGTGACGCCGAGCGCCTGCTCGCCGGGCGCGACGAGGAACCCGCCTCGCTGCGCTCGCTGGCCCTCCTGCGACTGGCCGAGGGTCGCTGCCGGGAGGCCGTCGACCTGCTCGAGCGGGGGCTGCTCGGGACGGCCGGGCACCCGGTGCGGGCAGCGCACCTGCTGGCACCGCTCGTCGACGCGCGGCTCGACGTCGGCGACACGGAAGGGGCTCGACAGGCGGCAGCCCGGCTGGCCGAGGTCGCGGAGCAGTCCCAGATCCGCCTGGTGCAGGCCATGTCCGCCCTCGCCTCGGCGCGCATCGCGCTGGTGGCCGGCACCCCACACGACGCCACCGGGCCGGCCCGGAAGGCCTCGGCGGCTTTCCGAGGGCTCGAGATGCCGTACGCGGACGGTCAGGCGCGGCTCGTGCTGGCGCGGTCCCTCGCCGACCTGCTGCCAGCGCTCGCGCTCGAGGAGGCGCGCACGGCCTGCTCCACCTTCCGCGAGCTCGGAGCCGCCCGGGCAGCCGACGTCGCAGCGGCCCTGGTCCGCGAGCTGGGAGGAGCATCGGGTGGCCGCGCCCGCGTCCCCGGCCAGCTCACGGCCCGGGAGCAGGAGGTCCTCGAGCTGGTCGCCGAGGGGATGTCGAACGCGCGCATCGCGGCGGCCCTGGTGATCAGCGAGAAGACCGCCGGCCACCACGTGAGCCGGATCCTCAGCAAGCTGGGCGTGCAGAACCGGACCGAGGCGGCGGCGCACGCCGGGGTCCGGCTCCCGGGTCGCTAGGAGCGAACGTCCGGTCCCCTGCGCGGCCGACCCTGCGACGCGGCCGACGGGCCGGGTCCGGGAGGATGCAGCATGAGCGGCAGCCATCGTCACGGGCACACGTCCGATCCCGCTCTCGTGCGCGGTCGCCGTCCGCTCGCGGTCGCCGTGGTCGTGCTGCTCGTCGCGACCCTGGTGGGCCTGTTCCTCCTGCGCCCCACCGGGGCCGCGACAGAGGACTTCCCGAATGCCGGCGAGCGCATCCAGGCCACGGTCCTCGCCGCCGAGACCGCCCCGTGCGACGAGGCGAGCCCCGGGGCACCCGCGGACGGTGCCCGCGAGCTCTGCGTCGAGCTGGCGATCCGCATCGACGAGGGCCCTGACCGCGGGGCGGTCGTCCGCCAGGCCGGTGGCGACAACGCGACCGGCCGGCCCGACGTCGGCGACCGCGTCGTCGTCG
>JAOPWP010000240.1 GCA_025965615.1 Frankiales bacterium | reverse complement strand
GAACCGGTGGGTGATGAGCTCCGCCGTCAGGTCCAGGCCGACGACGTCGTCCGTCGCGGCGGCCACGAGGTCGAGCAGGTGGCCGTAGTGCTCGCGCCAGTCGGGCAGCGGCATCAGGGGCGCGAGCGTGAGGCCCACGGGGTAGCCCGCCGTCGCAAGCCGCCGCAGGGCCGTGATCCGGTCCTCGAGCTTCGACGTCCCGCCCTCGAACCGCTGCGTCACCGGCAGGCAGTTGACCGTCAGCCGGACCCGGGTGCGGCCGCGGTGGTCCAGGCGCAGGAACGGCTCGACGTCGTCGTACTTCGTCGTCCAGCGCAGCTGCACCGGCGCCTCCCACTGCCCGAAGTGCTCGACCGCGCGCTGCCACGAGCCCGTGAGGTGCTCGAGCGCCAGGGGGTCGGTGTAGCAGGACGCCTCGAAGGTCGTCCCCTCGTCGACCCGCCGGGCGCTCCGGCTGGTCACCGTGCCCTGACCCGCGTACGGCGCCAGGCCCTCCAGGATCTCGTCGAGGTCGGCGTAGACGCGCGTCACCGGCGGTCCTGACAGGGACCCGGCCAGGTAGCAGTACTGGCAGTGGGCCGGGCACCCCTCGGCCAGGTCCACCCGCCAGTCGGCGCTCGGCGCGATGGGCTGGAGCGTGCGCCGGGAGGGCGGGCTGACCACGATCGCCAGCGTCGCCTTCGCCCTGGCGTACGTCTGCCGCTCGTCCTCTCCGCGCACGCCGGTCAGGCGGTTCGCGGTCAGCCGCTCGACCTCGACACCCGCGGCCTCGACCCGGGCCAGGACGCGCTGCCCGTGCGGGTGGTCCAGGGCGGCGGGTGTGATGACGACGCGCTTGGGGTTCCAGCGCCGGGCGGGTCGCGGCGGCGGAGCCAGACCGCTGAGGGTCCTGGTCGAGGCCTCCCCGCTCGCGTCGTGCGGCACGGCCACGTCGTCGAGGGCGAGGGGGAGGTCGAGGTCGACCGCCGTGTCCGCTGCCCCTGGCTGGCTCACGGGTGGGCTCAGCCGGACGGCGGCATGTAGAGCTGGAGGTCGTTGCCCTCGCTGTCCTTGAACGGCGCCACGCTGCCCCAGTCGTAGCTGGAGACCTCTCCGGTGAAGGTCACGCCCTCGCCCACGAGCCGGGTCCGGTCGTCCTCGATCGCATCGGTGTGAAAGGTGATCACCGCTCCACCGTCGACGCTGGACCCGACCGACTCGCGGCCGTTCAGGCCGATGCGCACCCCGTCAGCTTCGAGCTCCGCCCACTGGGGGCTGCT
Organism: Frankiales bacterium; assembly: GCA_025965615.1. GTDB lineage: Bacteria > Actinomycetota > Actinomycetes > Mycobacteriales > SCTD01 > SCTD01. Next base: position 2,119 of record JAOPWP010000240.1, on the reverse strand, counting down.
CTCCTTCACCGCGAGTCCGAGCCGGTCACGGTAGAACGCCAGCGCGCGCTCCATGTCCTCGACCGGCACCCAGACGTTGGAGACTCCCGAGATCATGCGTTCCTCCTGCTCGTCGTCGGCCGCCGCTGATCGCCGGCCGTGCCTTCGCTTCCCTGCTCCGCACCGGTCGAGCGAACCCCGTCAGGCCGCAGCCGCCTTGGCCTGGGCCAGCCGCTTGCCGCCCGCGGCGAGGCGCCCGGCCGTGGCCCCTACGCCGAGGTCGACGATGGTGCGGAGCGGCTGCAGGGCCAGGAGCCGGGTCAGCCCGACCACGCGCGGCACCGAGGCGGTACGTGACCAGCCGCGCGAGGCCGAGCGCTCGATCGCGGCGGCCACCCACGCGGCCGGCACCCCCGGGGACAGCCGCTGCGAGCTCGCCCCCTCGGCGGGCGCGTGCCCCTGGGACCGCGCCAGCCACTCGGTACGGACGGGGCCGGGGTTCACGCTGTGGATGCGCACTCCACGACCGAGCACCTCCCGCCGCAGTCCCTCGACGAAGCCGTCGAGGGCGTACTTCGTCGAGCAGTAGACCGTCAGGGGCGGCAAGGAGATGAAGGCGGCGCCGGACGAGACGACCACGACGTCCCCGTCACCCCGGGCCAGCATCCCCGGCAGCACCCGACGGGTCAGGTCCACGACCGCCACCACGTTGGTGGCGTAGAGGGCCTCGACGTCCTCGAAGGACATGTCCTCGACCAGGCCCGTCCAGCCGATGCCCGCGTTGTTGACCAGGACGTCGATCCGGCCGTGCTCGGCGAGGACCGAGGCCACCAGGTCGTCACGGTCCTGCGCGACCGTGACGTCGCAGCGACGGACGGACATGCCGACCTCGTCCGCGGCCGCCCGGAGGCGGTCCTCGTCCCGAGCGCAGCCGATCACCGTCGCCCCGGCACGCACGAAGCGCTCTGCCGTCTCGCGGCCGATCCCGGAGCTCGCCCCGGTCACCACGACCACTCGTCCCCGCACCGATCGCATGTCGACCTCCTCGCTGCTCCCCCGAACCCTCCGGCCAGCCTCGCGCGCCCGCCCCGTCCTCGCCACCGGAGGCAGGTCCGCGGGTTAGCCTCGGCTCCTACGTCGACCGAGGAGGGCCGTGCCGGTCACGCCGCTACGCCCCTCCGACCCGGCCCACGTCGGCCGGCACCGGTTGCTGGCCCGCCTCGGACAGGGCGGCATGGGCACCGTCTACCTGGGCGTCTCCCCCGACGCCCGCGCTGTCGCGGTCAAGGTGCTGCGTGACGGGCTCGCCGACCCCGACGCACGGCGGCGGTTCCGGCACGAGCTGCTCGCGCTGCGCCGGGTGCGCGGCCCGCACCTGGTGGAGGTGCTGGACGCCGACGTCGACGCCGAGACGCCCTACCTCGTCACCCGCTTCGTCCCGGGACAGCGCCTCGACGACCTGGTCCAGGCATCAGGTCCCCTGTCGGCCGACGCCCTGCACCGGCTCGCCCGGGGGTTGGCCGACGCCCTGACCGTGCTGCACTGCGCGGGGGTGGTCCACCGCGACCTGACGCCCGGCAACGTCCTGGTGCTCGACGGCCAGCCGCACGTGATCGACCTCGGGCTCGCCACCGCCGCGGACGTCACGGCCATGACGCGCAGCGGGCTGGTGATCGGCACCCCCGGCTACCTGGCGCCGGAACAGGTGACCGGGGACCCGGTCGGGCCGCCCACCGACGTCCACGCCTGGGGGGCCACCCTCGCGCTGGCCGGTACGGGGCGGCCGCCGTACGGCACCGGCAGACCCGAGGCGATGCTCTACCGGATCGTCCACGAGTCGCCTGACCTGGCCGGCCTGCCCGCACCACTGGACCGGCTGGTCCGGGCGGCCATGTCTGCGGACCCGGCCCGACGGCCCACGGCGGCGGCCCTGCTGGCCGAGCTGGGAGGGCCGACGGCCGTCGAGCCGGTCACCGTCCACCTGCCACGCGACGTCGACGCGACGAGGGTGCTGGCAGGAGGGGTGCTCGACGAAGGGACCACCCGCACCCTCCCCCAGCCGGTGCGCGAGCTCACGGCCGTCTCCGCGGGTCAGGCGCCGACCCGGGTCCTGTCCACTGCCCCCCCGACGCGCGCCCCG
>JAOPWP010000232.1 GCA_025965615.1 Frankiales bacterium | reverse complement strand
GATGCGCCGAACCTGGCCTTCCACGCGGGGACGCGCCTCGACGATCCCGACGGCCCGGTGAGTCGTGGCGCCTACGCTTGCCGCACGACGCGCGCGTGGCGGAACGGCAGACGCGCCAGGTTTAGGTCCTGGTGTCCGAGAGGGCGTGGGGGTTCGAGTCCCCCCGCGCGCACCGGGCCCGGCCTCCTCCCGTCTCACCCGGGCCACGTAGACGCGCGCGCCCACGCGCGGCTAGCCTCGGCGCCATGACGAGGACCGTGGTGACGGGCGGTGCCGGCTTCCTCGGATCGCACCTGTGCGAGCAGCTTCTCGCCGACGGGCACGAGGTCATCGCCCTCGACAACTTCCTCACCGGGTCACCGACCAACGTCGAGCACCTGCTCCAGCACGACGGCTTCCGGCTCGTCCGGGCCGACGTCACCGAGTACGTGCACGTCCCCGGTCCCGTCGACCAGGTCCTGCACTTCGCGAGCCCGGCCTCTCCCATCGACTACCTCCTGCTGCCGATCGAGACGATGAAGGTCGGCTCGATCGGCACCCTGCACGCCCTCGGGCTCGCGAAGGAGAAGGGGGCGCGGTTCCTGCTGGCCTCGACCAGCGAGACCTACGGCGACCCGCAGGTCCACCCGCAGCCCGAGACCTACTGGGGCCACGTCAACCCGGTGGGCCCGCGCGGGGTCTACGACGAGGCCAAGCGCTTCGGAGAGGCGCTGACGATGGCCTACCGGCGCACCCACGGCGTCGACACCGCCATCGTGCGCATCTTCAACACGTTCGGCCCCCGCATGCGTCCGAACGACGGCCGAGCCATCCCCACCTTCATCCGCCAGGCGATGCAGGGCGAGCCCATCACCGTCGCCGGCGACGGCAGCCAGACGCGGTCGGTCTGCTACGTCGACGACCTCGTCCGCGGGCTGCTGCTCCTGCTGCGCAGCGACCTCGCCGGACCGGTGAACATCGGCAACCCCCACGAGCTGTCGATGCTGGCCCTGGCCGAGCAGATCCGCGACCTCGTCGGGAGCGACAGCGAGATCGCGTTCATCGACCGCCCGGTGGACGACCCGACGGTGCGTCAGCCCGACATCACCCTGGCTGTCTCGGAGCTGGGATGGGCTCCGCAGATCGAGCTCGACGAGGGCCTGCGCAAGACCATCGCCTGGTTCCAGCGGCAGGCCTCGGACGGAGCAGCGGCCTGAAGCTCTCCATCCTCGTCCCGGTCTACGACGAGGCAGCGACGGTCACGGCGGCCCTGTCCCGGCTGTTCGCCGTCGACTACCCCTGCGACGTGGAGTTCGTGCTCGTCGACGACGGCAGCGCTGACGGCACCACGGCCCTGCTCGCGGCCGTCGACGACCCGCGGGTGCAGGTGCGGACCCACCCGGTGAACCTCGGCAAGGGGGCCGCGATCCGGACCGCCGCCTCTGCTGCGACGGGCGACTACCTGATCATCTGCGACGCCGACCTCGAATACGCACCCGAGGAGATCCCGCGCCTGCTGGCACCGGTCCTGGCCGGAGAGGCAACCGTCGTCTACGGCACGCGCAGCTTCGGGAGCAACACGGCGTTCAGCTTCTGGTACGTCCTCGGCAACAAGACGGTCACCATGTTCGCCAACGTCGCCTTCGACTGCTGGATCAGCGATCTCGAGACGTGCTTCAAGCTCCTGCCGCTCCCGCTCTACCGGGAACTCGACGTGCGCAGCGCGGGCTTCGGCATGGAGGCCGAGATCACCGGCAAGCTGCTGCGCCGAGGGATCCGGCCCTTCGAGGTGCCGATCAGCTACAAGGCGCGCACGCGCGAGGAGGGCAAGAAGCTCACCTGGCGGGACGGCGTGGAGGCCCTGTGGATCCTGTCGCGTGAGCGGCTGGCGCCAGTGCCGCGAGCAGTCGCGGGGCCAGGGCCCGGAACGCCTGCCCCCGGTGGCTGATCGCGTCCTTCTCCGCCGCTGACAGCTCGGCTGTGGTGACCGACATCCCGTCCGGGACGAGCAGGGGGTCGTAGCCGAAGCCACCGTCTCCCCGAGGCGCGCGGAGCAGCGCCCCGCGCAGCTCGGCCAGCACGACGTCGGTGCGCCCGTCTGGCAGGGCGTACGCCGCCGCGCACACGAAGCCCGCACCCCTCCGCGCGTCCGGGACGTCGCTCAGCTGACGGAGCAGGAGCTCGAGGTTGGCCCGGTCATCGCCGTGCCGGCCCGCCCAGCGGGCGGAGAAGATGCCAGGCATGCCGTTCAGCGCGTCGACCGCGAGGCCGCTGTCGTCAGCCACGGCGGGCAGGCCGGTCTGCTCGACCGCCTCGCGCGCCTTCGCCAGCGCGTTCTCGGCGAACGTGGCACCGGTCTCTGGCCCCGGCCGGTAGGCCCCGTCGATCCCGACGAGCTCCACAGCACCGCCGAGGATCCGGCGCAGCTCGGCGACCTTGCCCGAGTTGTTCGTCGCCAGCAGCACCCGAGGGAGGGACGAGCTCACAGCTTGAGCGGGTCGCCGCCGTGCCGGACGCGCAGCGGCTCGGCGAGAGCTGAGGTCTGCAGCGCGACGAGCTCGGCGATGCCACCGAGCGCGAGGTCGAGCAGCGCGTCGAGCTCGGCACGTCGGAACGGCGCGCCCTCGGCGGTCCCCTGCACCTCGATCAGCTCGCCGTCCCCGGTCGCGACGACGTTCATGTCGGTGCCCGCCGCGACGTCCTCGGGGTAGTCGAGGTCGAGCACGGGGACGCCGTCGACGATGCCGACGCTGATGGCAGCGACGTTGCGCACCATCGCTTCGGGCTTGCCGAGTCCGGCACAGGCGTCGGAGAGGGCGACGAACGCCCCGGTGATGGCCGCGGTGCGCGTGCCCCCGTCGGCCTGCAGGACGTCGCAGTCCACGGCGATGGTGTTCTCGCCGAGCAGCGACAGGTCGATCGCCGCACGCAGGCTCCGACCCACCAGCCGGCTGATCTCGTGGGTGCGCCCTCCGAGCCGGCCCTTGACCGACTCCCGGTCGCTGCGGGTGTGCGTGGCCCGCGGCAGCATGGCGTACTCGGAGGTCACCCACCCGAGGCCAGAGCCCTTGCGCCAGCGCGGGACCCCCGACGTGACGCTGGCGGCGACCAGGACACGGGTGCGGCCGAACTCGATCAGGCAGGACCCCTCGGCGTGGTCGAGCCACCCCCGGGTCAGCATCACGGGGCGGAGCTGGTCGACCGAACGGCCGTCGTGGCGAGTCACCCGGTCGACCCTAGTGCGTGGCCGGTCCGGGCTCAGACGTCGTACGAGGCACCGCACCGCACGAGCTCGGCCGGCCCGGGGAAGGCCGCCTGCGCCTCGGCGAGGACGCAGGCTGCATCGCTGGTGGGAACGAGGTGGGTCAGGAGCAACCGGGAGACCCCGGCCCGCTGCGCGTGCTCGCCTGCCTGGCGGCCCGAGAGGTGGATGTCCGGTGGATGCGAGGGGCCATCGGCCCAGCTCGCCTCGCACAGGAGCAGGTCGACCCCGGTCGCGAGGTCGACCAGCGCAGCGCTCTCCCCCGTGTCGCCCGAGTACGCCAGGGACCGGCCGCCGGCCTCGATCCGCAGCCCGTGGCACTCGACCGGGTGGTTCACCTGGGCGGAGGTGACGGTGAACGGGCCGATCTGCCGCGTGCCGGTCGGCACCTCACGGAAGTCGTAGACGTCGAGCAGGCCGTTGCTGGGCGGCTCCTCGAACGCGGCTCGGATCCGCGCGGCGAGGCCCTTCGGGCCGTAGACCGGCAGCGTCGGGGGGACCCCGTCGGGGTGGTAGCGCCGCGCGTAGGAGTAGGCCACCAGGTCGATGCAGTGGTCTGCGTGCAGGTGCGAGACGTAGACGGCGTCGACCTCCAGCAGGCCGATGTGCCGCTGCAGCTGACCCAGGGAGCCGGCCCCGAGGTCGACGACGAGGCGGAACCCGTCGTGCTCGACCAGGTAGCCCGAGCACGGCGAGTCCGGGCCGGGGAAGGTGCCGGCGCAGCCGATGACCGTCAGTCTCACGCGAACACCTGCATCGTGCTGACCTGCCCGATCTCGGGTCCGAGGAACCGGCGTCCCAGCCGGGCGAACGGCTCTGCGTCGCCGGTCGCGAGGAACCGGTGGACGGGGGGCGGGCCGTCGGGGTCCCGGCCCAGACCCTGGCGGTCGAGCACCCGGTAGACGTCCTTGGCGGTCTCCTCTGCGCTGTTGACCAGCGTGACCGACTCCCCGACGACCAGTCCGATCATCCCCGTGAGCAACGGGTAGTGCGTGCACCCGAGCACCACCGTGTCGACGTCGGCCCGGAGCAGCGGGTCGAGGTAGTGGGTGGCGAGCTGGAGCAGCTGGCGCCCGGTCGTGACTCCCCGCTCGACGAAGTCGACGAACCGGGGGCAGGCGGCACTGGTCAGCGTCACCTGGGGAGCGGCGGCGAAGGCGTCGTCGTAGGCGCCGCTCTCCACCGTGATGCGGGTGCCGAGCAGTCCGACCCGGCCGTTGCGGGTCGCGGCCACCGCCCGGCGCACCGCAGGCTGGATGACCTCGACGACCGGGATGTCGTAGCGCTCCCGGGCGTCCCGCAGGCAGGCGCTGCTGGCGCTGTTGCAGGCGATGACGAGCATCTTCACGCCCTGCGCCACCAGTCCGTCCATGGCGGCGAGCGCGTGGCGCCGCACGTCGGCGAGCGGCAGCGGGCCGTACGGTCCGTTCGCGGTGTCGCCCACGTAGAGCAGCGGCTCGCTCGGCAGCTGGTCGAGCAGCGCGCGGGCCACCGTGAGCCCGCCGACCCCGGAGTCGAACACCCCGATCGCCCGCTCGGCTGCGGGGCTCGCGTTCACGGCAGGAACCCTACGTGGGCCGGGTCCCGGGAGGGCCGGGTCTGGCCGGACTGCCCCGGGGGTTCCCCCAAACGATCATCAACTGCCGTCGGCACCTCACCCGACCGATCATCACAGGAGCGCCGAGATCGGCTGGGCGAACTCGGAACGGCTAGCACGCAGCGGCGTCCACCCGGCCGATCACCCGCGGAACGGAGGCTGATCGGCTGGGTGGACATGGACCGGACTCGGCGCTGGCCTCTTCCCCCAGCCGATCATGACGTCGTCCACAGTCGACCCAGCCCCAGGTGACGTGGCACGGCAGCGCGCTCACTCTGCACCGATGACGAGCTCGCACCTGGCCCCTGACCTGCACGCACACCTCCAGCGCTGGTCGCCCGCCCCAGATCTGCAGCTGGCCCTCGAGGCCGGAGTGGTTGCCCACGACGGCTCGGGTCACGAGGCCGACACGATGCGGCGGGTGCGTCGTGGGACCTGGTCGTCGTACGGCGGTGTCGTCGTCCAGCACAACGGGCCCTTGACCTCCGACCAGCGGGACTGGGTCGCTGTCCTTCGCGCGGGGGACGGGGCCGTGCTCGGAGCAGCGTCGGCGATGCGTCGAGCCGGGGTGGCTGTCGATGCGCCGCCACGACCGCAGGTCGTCGTGCCGTGGAGCCGGACCGCACCCCGGGTCGGCGACGTCGATCTGCGGCGGTCCAGGCTGATGACGGGTCAAGACGTGCACCCGACCCGTCAGCCGCCGCAGTTCCGGCTGTCCCGGGCCACGGTGGACGCAGCCAGCCTCGCTCGTCGTCCTGACGACGTCCGAGCCCTGCTGTGCGCTCCGGTGCAACAACGCCTGCTCAAGCCGGGACAGCTTCGCGTCGTCGTCCTGCGGCTCGGCCCGGTGACCGGACGAGCCTTGATGCTGCGGACGCTGGACGACGTCGAGCTCGGGGCGCAGAGCACCCACGAGCTGCGCTTCACCAGAGCGCTGCGGCGGGCCGGGCTCCCCCCACCGGATCGACAGACCTGGCGGCAGCGCCCGGACGGGCGGCGCTACCTCGACTGCTGGTGGGAGACCTTCCAGCTGCACGTCGAGATCGACGGCCTCGCGCACTTCCGGGTGACGCAGTGGGTCGCCGACCTCGACCGGACGAACGAGCTCGAGATCTCTGCCTCCGCCCGACGTCTACGCATCGTGGGCTTCCTCCTCTGGGAGCAGCAGTCACGCGTGCTCGACCAGGTCCGCCGCGCCCTGCAGGCAGGCGGCTGGACGGGCTGACGCATGCCGGTCGAGCCTCGCAAGATCGGCTGGGGTGGCTGCGCAAGCGGACGGGCGAGCGGGACGTCCCCCGACCGATCACGGCGCCGCCTTACGAAGATCGGCTGGGTGAAGGTGACCCCGGCTGCAGGCCGATCGATCCACCCGGCCGATCATCGACCCCCTCAAGATCGGCTGGGTGAAGGCTCCGGCTCAGGCCCAGAGCTGGCCCTCGAGGGCCGCCTCGGCCTCCTCGAGAGTGCCTGCGTAGGCGCCCGTCGACAGGTACTTCCACCCGCCGTCGCAGACGACCAGGGCGATGTCGGCCTTCTCGCCCGCCTTCACGCACTTCATCGCCTCACCGATGGCGGCGTGCAGGATCGCACCGGTCGAGATGCCGGCGAAGATCCCCTCCTCCTCGACCAGCTGGCGGGTGCGGCGCAGGGCTTCGCGCGGACCGACGGAGAAGCGGGAGGTGAGCACGGACCCGTCGTAGAGCTCCGGGACGAAGCCCTCGTCGATGTTGCGCAGGCCGTAGACCAGCTCGCCGTAGCGCGGCTCGGCCGCGATGATGCGCACGCCGGGGACGTTCTCGCGCAGGAAGCGACCGGTGCCCATCAGCGTCCCGGTCGTGCCGAGACCCGCGACGAAGTGCGTGATCGTCGGCAGGTCCTCCAGCAGCTCGGGGCCGGTCGTCTCATAGTGCGAGAGCGCGTTCGCCGGGTTGCCGTACTGGTAGAGCATGACCCAGTCGGGGTTCTCGGCCGACAGCTGCTTGGCGACCGCGACCGCCTGGTTGGACCCGCCCGCGGCCGGCGAGGTGACGATCTCGGCGCCGTACATCGTGAGCAGCTGGCGGCGCTCGATCGAGGTGTTCTCCGGCATGACGCAGATCAGCCGGTAGCCGCGCATCCGGCAGACCATCGCCAGCGAGATGCCGGTGTTGCCGGAGGTCGGCTCCAGCACGGTGACACCGGGCCGGAGCAGGCCCTCCTTCTCGGCCTGGGCGATCATGTAC
>JAOPWP010000218.1 GCA_025965615.1 Frankiales bacterium | reverse complement strand
GACGAGGGATTCGAGGTCGGCGCCAGCCGGGGTGCCGACAAGGGGCCCGCCGGGAGCCCGCTGAATGGCCCCGTGATGCCGGTCGCAAACTCGCCCTTCCGGACGCAGACCCTGTACAGCCCAACGTGCACCGGGAACGGTCCTGGCGCTACCGATGTTCTATGCGGAGATGCTGTGAACGCCTGTCCGACGCAAGGGGACATTCGCTTCTGGGTATATCGGCGCACCGTCGACTCTCGTCTACCGGGAGACAACCCACCCTTCAACCGCGTCGCCGATCCGCAGTACGTTTGCCGGCCTCTGGCAGGTGCCAACAGCCTTGATCCGGCCGTTGCAATTGCCGCCTTCATCGACCGCGACTTCCAGCAAGTCGTCGTCCTCAAGGGCGTCCCAGAGGTCTCACCGCGACCGGACACCCTCGTCAACATCCCCACGATCTTCACGACGTCGAGCCCACCTAGCTACGACATCCCGCTCACGCTGTTGGGTCAGTCGGTCGTGATCACGGCAAGGGCCAAGACGTGGACCTGGCACTTCGGGGACGGGCAGACCCAGAGCACCAGCGCGGCGGGGTCGAAGGGGCGGGTGGAGCACGTCTACAAGCAGGCCCAGAGCCGCAGCGCCCACGTGGTCATCGAGTGGACGGGGACGTTCACGGTGAACGGCGGGCCCGTGCAGCAGGTGAACGGCACAGCCACGACGACGGGCGATCCCGTTGCGGTCGAGGTCAAGCAGGCGCGGGCGGAGCTGGTCGGTTCCGCGAGCTAGGAGGATCCCGAGCACCAGAATGCTGTGGAAGTTCGTCGCCCCCGCCCCGTCAGATCTTGCGCAGCACCGTGACGACCCGGCCCAGGATGACCGCGCGGTCGCCCGGGATCGGGGCGTAGTTCTCGTTGTGCGGCATCAGCCACACGTGCCCGTCGCGGCGCTTGTAGGTCTTGACCGTTGCCTCGCCGTCGATCATGGCGGCCACGATGTCGCCGTTGTCGGCGTTCGGCTGCTGGCGCACGACGACCCAGTCCCCGTCAGCGATCGCGGCGTCGACCATCGAGTCGCCGACCACCTTCAGCATGAACAGCGTCCCGCTGCCGACCAGCTCGCGGGGGAGCGGGAAGACGTCCTCGACCGCCTGCTCGGCGAGGATCGGCCCACCGGCAGCGATTCGCCCGATCACCGGCACGTAGGCAGGCGTCGGACGGGCCGCCCGCTCAGCAGCCTCGTCCTGCGCCAGGTCGGCCGCCGCGACGGCAGCGGCGGTCTCGCCCGGCATGCGGACGTCGACGGCGCGCGGCCGTGAAGGGTCGCGTCGCAGGAAGCCTTTCTTCTGCAGCATCGCCAGCTGGTGGGACACGCTGCTCGTGCTCGTGAGGCCGACGGCCTCGCCGATCTCGCGCACGGTCGGGGGGTAGCCCCGTCGCTCGACCGAGTCGCGGATCACCTCTAGCACCTTGCGCTGACGCGGAGTCAGGCCGGACTCGTCGGCCGGACCGTCGGGCAGGTCCCGGACCACGCCGGTCCCGCTCGCCGTCTCGGCCTGGTCCTGCTTGCGCGCCATGGAGCCCTCCGCCTGCTCATGGGCCCTGCGGGCCCGGTGACAGTGCGGACCGTAACGCTCAGGAGGTCACAGATCAAACACATGTTCGAACGTGTCTGGCGTTTTGTCAGAGCCGCGGGGTACAACTTCGCTCAGACGTTCGATCGAACACGCGTTCGTTCGAAGAGGAGATGAAGGAGCCCATCATGAGCGCACGCAGCTTGAGTGCCGACACGATCAGCCCGTCCACGCGCGCCCTGGAGCGCCACCTCAGCGTGGCCGGCGCGACCGCGAGGCCACAGCGGCCGAGGAGCGTGCGGCCGGCCATCCCCGCCTCCCCGCCCAGTCACCTGACCCGGCGGGGACGCGTCGCGCTGGTCGCGCTGATCGTCGCGGTCCTGTTCGGCGCGTTCTCCCTGGGTCGCTCAGCGGCCGAAGCCGCCCCAGAGCCCCAAGCCTCGCAGGCAGCGCCGACCGTCCAGCTGACGACCGTGCAGCCCGGGGAGTCCCTGTGGACGCTGGCCAAGCGCATCGCCCCCGACAACGACACCCGCGACGTCGTTGCCCAGATCCGGCGCCTGAACGACCTCACCACCTCGCAGCTCCAGGTGGGCCAGCAGCTCGTTCTGCCCGTCGCGGCCTGACGGCCCGACGAGCTGCTCCAGCGCCTGCGCGAGAGCTCGTCCGGGCGTGAGGCCTGACGTCCCGAACCGGAACCACCCTCAAGCGCCCCGACACTGACTGCCACACTTACCCGATGGTCCTGACCTTGCCCGTCGGCCCGCGCGACCACGTACGAGGCCGGCCCGATGCGCCGGTGACCCTGGTCGAGTACGCCGACCTCGAGTGCCCCGAGTGCGGGCGCCTGGAGCCGGTCCTGCGCACGCTGCTCGATCGCCACGACGAGGTCCGGCTGGTCTACCGGCACTTCCCCCTCGTCGAGGTCCACCCGAGCGCCTACTCGGCGGCGCTCGCGGTCGAAGCAGCCGGCGCGGCGGGCCAGTTCTGGCAGCTGCACGACCTGCTGTTCGACAACCAGGCGGCCCTCGGACGACGCAACCTCGCCCGCTACGCCGAGCAGCTCGGCCTCGACCCCGACAGCGTCCTGCGGCCAGCCAGCGAGCGCTTCGACGCCAAGGTGCGCGAGGACTTCGACAGTGGGCTCGCCAGCGAAGTGGCAGGCACCCCGACCCTGTTCCTCGACGGGCAGGTCGTCCAGGGCGCACTCACGCTGAACCGCCTCGAAGCAGCCATCACCCGGGCAGCCACCCCGTGAGCGCGACCACCACCAGCAACCGGGTCCTGCCGGGCGCCGAGATCACCGCCGCTGCACGGGACTACCTCAAGACCGAGGCAGGCGGAGCAGTGCTGCTCCTGATCGCGACGGTCACCGCGCTCGTCTGGGTCAACAGCCCGTTCTCCGACAGCTACGAGCGGCTGTGGGAAACGCCGTTCTCGCTGCAGCTCGGCGACCGGGTGCTCAGCGAGTCGCTGCGCCACTGGGTCAACGACGGCCTGATGACGCTGTTCTTCCTGCTCGTCGGGCTCGAGATCGCCCGCGAGCTCTCAATCGGGGAGTACCGCGAGCGCCGTGCCGTCATCGCGCCGGCCCTGGCCGCCCTCGGCGGCCTGGTCATCCCCGCTCTGGTCTACCTCGCCGTCGCCGGCGTCGACGGGCCGGCCGCGCAGGGCTGGGGCATCGCCATCTCGACCGACACCGCCTTCGCGCTGGGCGTTCTCGCCCTCGTCGGCCCGCGCTGCCCCAACCGGCTGCGCATCTTCCTGCTGGCCCTCGCGATCGTCGACGACGTCGCCGCGATCGGCGTGATCGCCGCCTTCTACACCGACGATGTCGACCTCGGAGCGCTGCTCGTCGCCGGCCTGCTGTTCGGCCTGCTCGCGGCTCTGCGCGCCTCCCGGATCGACCACCCGGCCCCGTACGTCCTGGTCGCCGTCGCGCTGTGGCTCGCGACGTACGCCTCCGGCGTCCACCCGACCGTCGCCGGCGTCGCGATGGGACTGCTGTTCGCGGCCTACGTGCCCGGCGAGGACCAGCTCGGCCGGACGCGCCTGCTCGGTCAGCGCTTCCTGTCGGCGCCGACCGCGGAGTCTGCTCGCGACGTCGTCCGCGGGGTCAGCAGCACCGTCTCGGCGAACGACCGGCTGACGCTTCGGCTCCACCCGGTCGTGAGCTTCGCCGTCGTGCCGTTGTTCGCGCTGGCCAACGCCGGAGTCGCCCTCGACGCCGACGCACTCCGCACGGCCGCGACGAGCACCGTCGCGATCGGCATCGTGCTCGGACTCGTCGCTGGCAAGCTCGTCGGGGTCGTGGGCGGCACGTGGCTGGCGCTGCGCCTGCCAGCCGCGAGCTTCTCGGGAGGCGTGCGCTGGGGACAGGTCACCGGCGTCGCCTCGGTGGCCGGTATCGGCTTCACGATCGCGCTGTTCATCACCGAGCTGGCCTTCGAGGACCCTGTCCTGAGGCAGGACGCCAAGATCGGGATCCTCTTCGGATCGCTGCTGGCGGCCCTCGTGGCCATCGGTGTGTTCCGCTTCCTGGCCTCGCGAGGTGGCCTGTGCCTCCCCGAGGAGGGCGCCGCCGAGCTTCCCGAGCTGGCGGGCATCCCCGATCCGGACTGACCGCTTCAGGCGGCCGGCAGGCCCTGCCATGCGGGGGAGGCGCTGGGCCGGGCCAGCAGGAACCCCTGCGCCAGCTCGATGCCGCAACCCCGCAGGGCAGCCAGCTGGGGGACGGTCTCGACTCCCTCGGCCACGACCCGGCTGCCGATCGTCTCCGCGAAGCTGACCAGCGCGCACAGCAAGGTCCGGCGGGCCAGGTCGACGTCGGCGCCACGGGTCAGCGCCATGTCGATCTTCAACCAGTCAGGGCGTACGGCCAGCACGTGCGTCAGGCTCGCGTAGCCGGCTCCGGCGTCGTCGACGGCCAGGCGCAGCCCCGCCTCACGGTAGGGCCGCAGTGCGCTGGTGAGCCTGTCGTAGTCGGAGATCGGGGCGTGCTCGGTCAGCTCGAGCATGATCCGGTCGAGCGGACGACCTTCGAGCAGCTGCGGCAGCCCCGGGCCGAGCAGGACTCCCGGTCCGAGGTTGACAGTCAGAGTGACGTCGGACGGGATCCCGCCGCCGTCGAGCAGGTCCAGCACGGAAGCGGCAGCAGCCAGCTCCAGCTGGTCGCCCAGGCTCAGACGTGCAGCGTCGTCGAACCACTGCGCCGGCGAGCGAACCTCACCCACGGCGCTGTCGACAGCGCTCGGGGCCGTGAACCGGGTCAGTCCTTCGGCGGCGAGGGCCCGACCGCTGGTGATGTCGACGATGGGCTGCAGCACGGGGTGGCGACCCTCGCCGGCGATGACCCGGAGCAGCGCGTCGCGTACGGCGTCGCGGTCGGCGACGACCTTCGCCGCTGACAGCGCCCGGTCCTGCAGCTCGCGCAACAGCTCGGCGAGCAGCTGGACGGCGGCCAGGTCGCGCGCGCTCATGCCGGGGGAGGCCGACTCGTGGATGGCGCAGAGCATGCCGACCGTGACCCCCTGGGGTCCGACGAGCGGGACGCCGACGTAGGACCCGATGTTCAGCTGCGAGGTGACGTCCAGCAGGGCAGCCTCGGGGACCGCCAGGGCATCGGGGATGAGCGCGGGGAAGCGGCCGCTCAGCACCCGCGTGCAGAACGACCCGTCCAGAGGCAGGCGGTCACCCTCCCTCGGCGCCTCGACCCCGGGGTCGGAGCTGACGAACCGCAGGACCTGGTCGGCCCCGACGAACTCGCTCACCCAGGCGACCTGCATGCCCAGCTGAGTACGCGCGACGGCGAGCAGTTGGTGGACGGCCGAGGCGTAGTCCTTGGAAGCGAGCTCGTCGACGTCCACCGGCAGGCGCACATCGAAGCTCGCGTCGATCAGGCTGCCCATGGCCGTACCCCTCGCTCGCCGGGCCGGCACGGGTCAGGGTGCGACGCGAACCAACCGTAGACCCCCCACGGGCGATTCGCCCGTCTCGTCATACATGGGACCGGACTGTCCGATCTGTCCGACCCGACGGACACCGTAGTCAGGGTGCTGTGGCGACACGCCCGGGCGACCCGGGCAACACGCCGTCCGACCTGCATGTTCGCCCGATCACGCTGCACGTTGTTGCATGCGACCTGGTGCCGCTCTAGTCTCCCAGACACAACATCTAGGGATCACACCGGTGTAGTTCTCCACATGCTGTGGGGAACCGCATCCACAAGTGTGGAGAACTCGACGATCACGAGAGGGGTCCGACCGTGCGCTGCCCGTTCTGCCGGAACCCCGACAGCCGTGTCGTCGACAGCCGCGAGACCAGCGAGGGCGACGCCATCCGGCGCCGTCGTTCCTGCTCGGAGTGCGGTCGCCGGTTCACCACCGTCGAGGAGATGTCCCTGTCGGTGGTCAAGCGCAGCGGCGTCCACGAGCCGTTCAGCCGGGCCAAGGTGATCAGCGGGGTGCGCAAGGCCTGCCAGGGCCGGCCTGTGGACGAGGACGCGCTCGCGCTGCTCGCCGCCCGGGTCGAGGACAGCATCCGGGCCGGCGGCAACCCCGAGATCCCGGCTGACGAGGTCGGCCTCGCGATCCTCGAGCCGCTGCGCGAGCTGGACGTCGTGGCCTACCTGCGCTTCGCAAGCGTCTACCGGGCGTTCGAGTCGCTGGCCGACTTCGAGGCCGAGATCACCGCGCTGCGCGCCAGCACACCCCCCTCCAGCCCGGGCGAGCACGCCAGCGCCCGCAGCGAGCACGACACCGGCCCGCCCGAGCGGCTCGTCCGCTCCCGCTAGGCCCGTACGACCTGATCGCAAGCACACCCCCGTACATCGAATGCCGCGCTCATCGCGGTTGTTGATACCCATATGAAGGAGAACGGCATGACGGAGACGGTCAGCGGCGCACCTCGCCAGACCCAGCGCAGGTCGGCGCGACTGCCCATCGAGCGCGTCTACACGACGCCCGGTGTGCACCCCTACGACGAGGTGACCTGGCAGCCGCGTGACGTCGTCATGACCAACTGGCGCGACGGGTCGGTCAACTTCGAGCAGCGCGGGGTCGAGTTCCCCGACTTCTGGTCGGTCAACGCGGCCAACATCGTCACGACGAAGTACTTCCGCGGGGCTGTCGGCACGGCTGAGCGCGAGCGGAGCCTGCGCCAGCTCATCGACCGGGTGGTGCTGAAGTACGGCGCCGCCGGCCGCCAGCACGGCTACTTCGCCAGCGAGGACGACGCGGTCCTGTTCGAGCACGAGCTCACCTGGATGCTGCTGCATCAGGTCTTCGCGTTCAACTCCCCGGTCTGGTTCAACGTCGGCACCTCCGCGCCGCAGCAGGTCAGCGCGTGCTTCATCCTCGCAGTCGACGACACGATGGACTCGATCCTCAACTGGTACCGCGAGGAGGGCCTCATCTTCAAGGGAGGCTCCGGCGCGGGCCTCAACCTCTCCCGCATCCGCTCCTCCAAGGAGCTGCTGTCCTCCGGCGGCGAGGCCTCGGGCCCGGTCAGCTTCATGCGCGGCGCCGATGCCTCGGCCGGCACGATCAAGTCCGGCGGCGCAACCCGCCGCGCGGCCAAGATGGTCGTCCTCGATATCGACCACCCCGACATCGAGGAGTTCATCGAGACCAAGGCACGCGAGGAGCACAAGATCCGCGCGCTGCGCAACGCCGGCTTCGACATGGACCTCGGCGGCTCGGACATCACCTCGGTCCAGTACCAGAACGCCAATAACTCCGTCCGCGTATCGGATCTTTTCATGCGATCGGTCGAGGACGGCACGGGCTTCGGGCTCACCGCCCGCCACTCCGGCGAGGTCATCGAGACCGTCGACGCGAAGGAGCTGTTCCGCAAGGTCGCGACGGCGGCCTGGGAGTGCGCCGACCCGGGCATCCAGTACGACGACACGATCAACGACTGGCACACCACGCCGGAGTCCGGGCGGATCACCGCGTCGAACCCGTGCTCGGAGTACATGAGCCTGGACAACACCTCGTGCAACCTGGCGTCGCTGAACCTGATGACTTTCCTGCGCGATGACAACACCTTCGATGTGCAGAAGTTCGTCAAGTCCGTCGAGATCATCATCACCGCGATGGACATCTCGATCTCCTTCGCCGACTTCCCCACCGAGCTGATCGACAAGAACACCCGCGCGTTCCGCCAGCTGGGCATCGGCTACGCCAACCTCGGCGCGCTGCTCATGGCCCTGGGCCGGGCGTACGACTCCGACGGCGGCCGCGCGCTCGCTGCGGCCATCACCTCGGTCATGACCGGCGCGGCCTACCGCCGCTCGGCCGAGCTCGCCGGCGTGGTCGGCCCGTATGAGGGCTTCGCCCGCAATGCCGAGGGCCACGCCCGCGTCATGCGCAAGCACGCCGCCGCCAACGACACCGTGCGCGTCATCCACTCCCTGGATGCCGATGTGCTCAAGGTGGCGACCAAGGAGTGGGCGGCCTGCCTGAAGATCGGGGAGAAGAACGGCTGGCGCAACGCCCAGGCGTCGCTGCTGGCGCCCACCGGCACCATCGGGCTGATGATGGACTGCGACACCACCGGTGTTGAGCCCGACCTCGCGCTGGTCAAGTTCAAGAAGCTCGTCGGCGGCGGCTCCATGCAGATCGTCAACCAGACGGTCCCGCGGGCGCTGCGCATCCTGGGCTACCAGGAGGAGCAGGTCGAGGCGATCGTCGAGTTCATCGCCGAGCACGGCCACGTCATCGATGCCCCCGGCCTCAAGACCGAGCACTACGACGTGTTCGACTGCGCGATGGGCGCGCGGGCGATCAAGGCCATGGGCCACGTCCGGATGATGGCCGCGATTCAGCCGTTCATTTCCGGCGCGATCTCCAAGACGGTCAACCTGCCCGAGACCGCGACGATCGAGGACATCCAGGATGTCTACTTCCAGGGCTGGAAGCTGGGCATCAAGGCCCTCGCCGTCTACCGCGACAACTGCAAGGTCGGCCAGCCGCTGTCGGCCGGCAAGGGCGCGAACGACGGCACCACCGCCGAGGCCGCAGTCGAGGCCCCCGCAGCGGCGCAGACCGTCATCGAGTACCGCCCGACCCGCAAGCGCCTGCCGAAGTCCCGCCCGTCGATCACCACGTCGTTCTCCGTGGCCGGCGCGGAGGGCTACATGACGGCCGGGTCCTACCCGGACGACGGCCTCGGCGAGGTGTTCCTCAAGCTGGGCAAGCAGGGCTCGACCCTGTCCGGGGTGATGGATGCCTTCTCGATCGCGGTGTCGATCGGACTGCAGTACGGCGTGCCGCTGGAGACGTTCGTCCAGAAGTTCACCAACTTGAGCTTCGAGCCGGCCGGGCTCACCGACGACCCCGACGTGCGGATGGCGAAGTCCGTGATGGACTACATCTTCCGTCGCCTGGCGCTGGATCACCTGCCGTTCGAGACGCGCGCGGGCCTCGGCATCCACTCGGTCTCCGAGCGGACCCGGTACATCGACACCGGCTCGTACGAGTCAGCCGACGATGAGTCGGCGATCGACACGGTGTCGGCGTCGTCGTTGAAGACGACGATTGCAGCGCCGCCGACCCCCGCCGACGCGAAGGCCGATGCGGCAGTGGTCGCGGAGACGGCGGTGCCGACGACTGCGCACAGCTCGACCGAGCTGCTCGAGCTGATCATGGGCACCGCGTCGGACGCGCCGCTCTGCTTCGACTGCGGCACCAAGATGCGCCCCGCCGGCAGCTGCTACGTATGCGAAGGCTGCGGAAGCACCAGCGGCTGCAGCTGATAGGCAGCGATTCATTGTCCTAGCTGCACCAGGAACCGCCCCGATCCGCACTGCGGACCGGGGCGGTTCTACGTTGCGCGGCAGCGCCCGCGGTGGTCACTCGATTCGCAATCACCAGCCAGCATCGGCGCCGGAGGTGCTGCTGAGCTTCGCGGCAACCGCGCCAGATACCGGTGAGTGCGTAGGGACGGAAGGGCCGGTCGCCGTCCAGTGGCGCCGACTCCGGTCCGTCTCTGGAGGTCCGCCATGAATACCCCGGGCAATGCGC
>JAOPWP010000042.1 GCA_025965615.1 Frankiales bacterium | reverse complement strand
CGCGGATCTTGTGCTCGCCGATGCCGGTGACCAGCGCGAGCATCACGCGCAGGATGTGCGGGATCTGCGTGGACGAGTAGACGGTGAACTCGTCGGCCGCCGCGATGGGGGCGACCACGACACCGCGCGGCTCCATCGGCGTCGGCAGGAGGCGCTGCTGGCGGAAGCGCCGCTTCACCACGACCGCGTCGTCACCGGCAGCCGCGACGGTCTCGGCGTAGTTCGCGCCGCTCTCGAACGGCCAGGTGAAACAGGAGTTCGTCCCCTTGTCGCTGTGGACGAGGTCGGCGCCCTCGGCCAGCGCGGCCTCCATGTCGACGACGGCGGGCAGCTGCTCGTACTCGACGGCGATCGCCTCGAGGGCGTCGACGGCGGTGTAGCGGTCACGGGCGATCACGACGGCGACCCCGTCGCCGACGTAGCGGACCTCGTCGACGGCGAGCGGCGGGTGGTCGGGGTGGACCATGTCGGGCGTCACCGGCCACGCACACGGGAGCGCGCCCTGCACGTCGGCGAGGTCAGCGCCGCTGAAGGCAGCGATGACACCGGGCACCTGGAGCGCACCGGACACGTCGACCGAGAGGATCTTGGCGTGGGCCATCGGGCTGCGCAGCACGGTCATGTGCAGCATGCCGGGCAGGGTGATGTTGTCGGTCCAGTTGGTCTGCCCGGTGACCAGCTTGGCGTCCTCCTTGCGGCGCCGTCCGCGCCCCAGCTCTCCCCCGGCGTACGGGGAGGACAGTGCGTCGGGGTGCTCGGCGATCTCGGTGGCGATGATGCCCGCGTCCAGCTGCTCGGTCATGCGGACGCCCCGGCGGTCTCGGGCGCGGTCGGGGCGGGCCCGGGTTCGGTCGGTGCGTCCTGGAAGGACCCCGCCAGGGGGCCCTCGCCGCGCAGGTCGGAGGCCGCCGAGAGCACGGCGCGGACGATGTTCTGGTAACCCGTGCAGCGGCACAGGTTGCCCTCGAGCCCGTGACGGACCTCGTCCTCGGTCGGGCTCGGGTTGCCCTTCAGCAGGTCGACCGTCGCGAGGATCATGCCGGGCGTGCAGTAGCCGCACTGGAGTCCGTGGTGCTGCTGGAAGGCACGCTGCACCGGGTGCCACCCCGCGGCGTCGCCGCTCATGGACCCGGACAGGCCCTGGATCGTGGTGATCTCACGGCCATCGGCCTGGACCGCCAGCACGGAGCAGGACTTCACGCTCTCGCCGTCGAGCAGCAGGGTGCAGGAGCCGCAGTTCGAGGTGTCGCACCCGATCGGGGTGCCGACCCGGCCGAGACCGTCTCGAAGGTGGTGGGTGAGCAGCGTTCGGGGCTCGACCTCGTCCTCGTACGTGACGCCGTCGACCTTCATGCTTACGCGCATCTGTGCCTCTCCGGAGCTCGCGGGACCGTGGCCAGCGCCCGGCGAGCAGCGGAGAGAGACAGCGCCGGCCGGACCGCTGCTGATCGGGCGCGGCCGGCCGGACGGGTCCTTCGACGGTGTCGACAGACGCATCGTGCGGGACGAGCCGGGCTTGTGACCTGGCTCACCTCGGACCCTAACCCGCCCGGCCGTGTGCGCAACACCAACCGCGCACCCGCCGCCCCCTGCCCTGTGCTGTCGTGGGACCTCCCAGACAGGAGCGCCCATGAGCTACCCGCCGCAACGTCACGAGGGTCCAGGGCAGGTCGGTGGACGGCTCCGGCCCGCCCACTCGCCTCCCGACCTGATCATGCCGAGCGGCGTCGAGGTGCACCACCTGGCGACAGGGGCCACCACGGCGGGCGACTTCGGGCTCTACCGCTGGGAGATGCCCGCCGGCCCGAGCGGTCCGGGGGCGCACTTCCACCGGACCATGTCCGAGTCGTTCTACGTCCTGAGCGGGACGGTCGGCTTGTACGACGGACTCGCATGGGTGGACGCCGGACCGGGTGACTTCCTGTTCGTGCCCGCGGGCGGCATCCACGCCTTCCGGAACCGGTCGGGGCCCGCGTCGATGCTGATCCTGTTCACGCCCGGGGCGCCCCGGGAGGCCTACTTCCAGGAGCTTGCCGAGATCGCCTCGTCGGAGCGGATCCTCGACGAGCAGGAGTGGGCCGAGCTGTGGGCCCGGCACGATCAGTACCCCGCCTAGCCGCAGTCAGCGGCCGCCGGTGGGCGTGGCGCGTACGGCGAAGTGGGCCCCGGGGGAGCCGATCGTCAGCATCAGCAGGGTGAACCACCACGACCAGCGCAGGTGCGCCAGGTTGGCCAGGACGAGGAAGACGAGCGCGACGAACAGCGCCCCGTGCAACGGCCCGAGCACAGGCACGATGTCGGGGCCGGTGGTCCGCTTCAGCAGCGAGCCGACGAGCAGGACGGCGAAGGAGATGGTCTCGAGGAGCGCGACGACGCGCAGGGCCCGCATCACGAGCGCGGCGCCGCAGCCGTGACGGCGGCCACCAGCTCGTCAGCGGCCGCGTAGGGGTCGAGCTCGCCGGCGACGACCCGCGCCGCCAGGGCGTCGAGGGCGTCGCTCCCCCCGAGGTCCCCGAGCCGGTCGCGCAGGGCCGTGAGCGCGATCGCCTCGACCTCACCGCCCGCCCGCGTGCGCCGCCGGCTCTGGAGCTGGCCGTTGCCCGCGAGCCACTCGCCGTGGCGCTCGATCTCGCTCACCACCTCGTCGGCCCCCTCACCCTTGGCCGCGATCGTCTTGACGATCGGCACGCGCCACCCGTCGTCGGTGCGACGGTCCCCCAGGGACAGCATGTAGCGCAGGTCCCTCACGACGGTGTCGGCCCCGTCGCGGTCGGCCTTGTTCACGACGAACACGTCCGCCACCTCGAGGATCCCGGCCTTGGCCGCCTGGATGCCGTCACCCATGCCCGGAGCCAGCAGCACGAGGGTGGTGTCGGCCAGGGAGGCGACCTCGACCTCGGCCTGCCCGACCCCGACGGTCTAGATCAGGACCACGTCGCAGCCCGCGGCCGACAGCACCCGCAGGGCCTGCGGGGTGGCCCAGGACAGACCGCCCAGGTGGCCGCGCGAGGCCATCGACCGGATGAAGACGCCGTCGTCGGTGGCGTGG
>JAOPWP010000040.1 GCA_025965615.1 Frankiales bacterium | reverse complement strand
CAGGGCTCGTCGCCGGTGTCGTAGAGGTCGTGCAGGTCGTCCGGATCGAGCGGCCGCTCGTCCGGCAGGAGCAGCCTCAACGGATCAGGAGTCGCGGCGGCGGAACCAGGACCGCCGGGCAGCGGTGGCCGCGGTCTCCAGAGCGGGGGGCGCCGGCGGGGACTCGAGCTGCGCCACGCGGAGCGCCAGCGCGGTCAACTGCTCCTCAGCGCGCTTGAGCGGCATGAGCAGGCTCATGACGCGCAGGTCGGAGGCGCCCAGCTTCTCGGCCAGGGCGTGGAGCTGGGAGTCCGTGGCCGCCAGGCGGTCCGTCAGGTCCGCCACCGTCGCCTCGGAGGCGCTCAGCCGGACGAGGCAGGAGGCCAGCTCCTGGTCGAGCTCGTCGAAGCGCGCCGGATCGGGGGCGGGCTCGGCCTCCGGCTCGGTGGGCTCGGGAGCCCGCCCCACGACGGCGGCCTCTGCTGCGGCGGCGGGGACGTCGGGGGTGTCCGGGGCCTCGGGCAGGGCGACCTCGACGACCTCGGGGGCCTCAGCCTCGGGGGCCTCGACCTCGGGGGCCTCGACCTCGGGCACGGGCGCCTCGGCGGCCGGCTCCGGCGAGGGTTGGGGAGCGGCCGGCGAAGGCTGCTCGGGAGCAGGCTGTGACGGGACCGGCTGCGACGGCGCGTCCGGCTCCGCCGGGGGGGTCGGCTGGGGTGCCGCCGGCGTCGGGCGCTCGGGCGCCGTCAGGGACTCGAGCGGGGGGATCTGCAGCCGAGCGCCCGGACGGCCGGCAGCAGCACGGGTCCGGACGGGCTGGGGCTTGGCGACCGGAGCGGGGGGCAGCGCCCTCGGCGGCGGCGGGAGGGGGCGGGCTGCGACGGCCCGCTTGCTGCTGACCGACGCCACGCCGGCCGCGGGGGCCGGGGCGACCTTGCGGGTGCCTCCGACGGCCCGTGGTGCCCCGCTCCCGGCAGGGGCGGCATGACCGTTCGACGCGTTGTCCGAGTGCGCTGCCAGGTAGCTGGCGACCAGGCCACCCGGCAGGCGCCCGCGGTCCGGGACGGGAAGGCCCTGGGACCGGGCCCACGTCCTCACTGCGGCGCTGTCAGGGGTGCTCACGTGGCGATCGTAGTGTCCCGACCCTCGCGCAGAGCCGTGTCGCAGGCCGGGTCGGGGGGTCGACGTGGTGCCATGGCGCATGCGCTCCTGCTCGCCCCATCACGCTGACGTGTTCAGCCACCTGCCCGCCCGGGTGATGGCCGAGCTGGACACCCCCGCGACGGCGGCCCTGCTCGGCGCGCTGGTCCTCGAGGGCTGGTCCGCGGAGCAGCTGAGGCACCAGGTCGGCGCCTACCTCACGGACGCGCGTTCCAGTCCCAGCGCGGTGGAAGCGGCCGAGCGGGTCGTGTCGCGGCTGGCTGTCCTGCGCTCGCCGACGGCCGGGTCCGGACAGGCACCGGACGAGACCGCCGCGAGCACCTGCGCCCTGTGCGCCGCCGAGAGCGCCGTCCCGGTCACCGAATCGGTCCACCTGTGCCGCCGGTGCGTGGCGCTGCTGGCGACCGGCCGGGCCCGCCTCGCCGACACCGGCTGAGCGCCCGCCGCCGCTGCGGGCAGACTGTCGCGGTGACCGCGGACGCCAGCACCTCGACCAGCGCCCTCGGCCTCGAGATCGCGCGCGAGCAGAGCGTGCTCGACCGCGCCCTGGCCCGGCTCGACGTGCTGCGCGCAGAGGCGCTCCAGCGCGAGACCGAGAGCCTGCGCCCCACGGGCGGCTCTCCTCAGGCGGTCTACGAGCGGGACGTCGCCGCGCAGGCGGCGGTCAACCGCCGCAACGACCTGGACCTCGCCGGGGAGGGCGTGCTGTTCGGACGGCTGGACCGCGCTGACGGCACCGTGCACAACGTCGGGCGGATGGGCCTGCGGACAGACGGGCAGGAGCCGATCGTCGTCGACTGGCGGGCCCCGGCCGCTGCGGCGTTCTACCGCGCGACGGCCGCAGACCCGCAGGGCGTCGTACGCCGTCGCGCGATCTCGTGCCGTCGAACGACCGTGGTCGGGGTCGACGACGAGCTGCTGGACAGCGACGCCCAGGACCAGCTGGAGGGGACGGTCGTGGTCGGGGACGGCGCCTTCCTCGCTGCTGTCTCGCGCGAGCGGACCGGCCACATGCGCGACATCGTCGCGACCATCCAGCGCGAGCAGGACGAGGCCGTGCGCGCCCCGGACGACGGCGCGCTCGTCGTCACCGGAGGCCCCGGGACCGGCAAGACCGCCGTCGCCCTGCACCGCGTCGCCTATCTGATGTACGCCCGTCGCGAGTGGTACTCGCGCCGCGGTGTCCTCGTGGTCGGACCCTCGCCGGTGTTCGTCGACTACATCGGGGCGGTGCTGCCCTCGCTCGGCGAGACGAGCGTGCGGCTGGCCAGCCTCTCCGACCTCCCCGAGCTGCCGCGGGGCGTCCGGGTCGACGGCTACGACGGACCCGGTGCCGTCGCCGTGAAGGGCTCGGCCCGCATGGCGGTGGTCCTGCAGCACGTCGTCCGCCACCTCGGCGGGGTCAAGCACGTCGACGACCTGCAGCTCGACCGCTGGGGAGCGACCGTCATGGTCCGGGGCGGCGACATCGCCCGGCGCCGTGCGCAGGTGCTGAGGGGCTCGCGCAGCCACAACAGCGGGCGGGCGGCGTTCGTGGCTGCGCTGTCCGAGGTCGCGTGGCGCGCCTGGCAGCGCCGCCCCCAGGCCACCCGCGAGGAGCCGGACGACCACGAGGACTTCCTCGGCTGGCTGCGTGCAGACGCGGCCTTCCGCAAGGCGATCGACCAGGCCTGGCCGGTGCTCCTGCCGTGGGAGGTGCTCACGGCGCTGAGGGCCGGGCGGCTCCCTCTCGACCGCCTCGCGCGCGGCGTCCTGTCCGCCGAGGAGACGGCCGCCCTGGTCGCGTCCTGGTCGAACGGCGCCGCGCTGACCGCTGCGGACGCCGCGATCTACGACGAGCTGGTGGAGCTGCTCGGCGCCCCTCCGGTCGAGGTCGAGCCCGAGGACGACGGCTGGGACGAGATGGCCGAGCTCGACGAGCTGGCCCGCGAGACCGGCGTGACGACCTTCGCTGACCGCAACCGCAGCGCCGCCCGCAAGGTGGCGGACGACCGCGACTACCGGACGTACGCCCACGTCGTCGTGGACGAGGCGCAGGACGTGACGCCGATGCAGTGGCGCATGCTGGGCCGGCGGGCTCGGGGTGCGACCTGGACCGTCGTCGGCGACTGGGTGCAGTCGGCCTGGCCCGACGTGCAGGAGGTGCGGGACGCCCTGACAGCCGTCCTCGGTCGCAGTCGCCTGCGCCAGGTGGAGCTGACCACCAACTACCGCACCAGCACCGAGGTCGCCGCGCTCGCCGCCCGGCTGCTCGCCCGGATCGACCCGGAGCTGCGGGCACCCGAGGCCGTGCGCAGCACCGGCATCGAACCCCTGCTCACCGTGGGGGAGCCGCTCGCCGAGGTCGACGACGCGGTGGGCCGGCTGCTGGACCAGGTCGGGGGCACGGTGGGGGTCGTCGCGCCGCACGGGTCGGTGGCCCTCGTCCGTGACGTGCTGCGCACGGACCCCCGGGTCAGCGTCGTCGACCCGTGGCAGGTCAAGGGCCTGGAGTACGACGCCTGCGTCGTGCTCGACCCGCACGGCATCGTGGCAGAGAGCCAGCATCCCGTCGCCGGGCTGCGCAGCCTCTACGTCGCGCTCACCCGTGCGACCCAGCGGCTCGTCGTGCTCTCCAGCGAGC
This sequence comes from Frankiales bacterium, assembly GCA_025965615.1. GTDB lineage: Bacteria > Actinomycetota > Actinomycetes > Mycobacteriales > SCTD01 > SCTD01. The sequence continues at coordinate 1,684 of JAOPWP010000040.1, read as the reverse complement.
CGCTGGACTCCTTGCTCTAGTCGCAGCCGCAGACGCCGGACGCGGCGCGCACCTGGAAGCAGTCGGGGCAGGTGCGGGACTTGAGCACGACCTTCTCGGCAGCCGCCTCCTTGGCGAGGGTCGCTGCGCGGGTGGCGGCAGCCTTCGCGGAGCGCTGCTTGGCCTTGTTCTCGAGGGCGTCGCGCTCGGCGCTGACGGCCGCGTTGGCCGCGATGGTCTCGGCGTTGTCCTCCTCGAACACGCGACGGCGCACCGTGTCCGGGATGAAGTCCATCGCCTGCTGGCAGAGCAGCACGGCGACGTCCAGCGGGCAGTCTGCGGCGACGGTCTCGACGACGTCACCGAAGACGAGGTCGCTGTCTGCGTCGACCATGGCGTTCACCCGTTCTAGGGCGGCGTCGACTGCCGCTTGCGTCTCGGGCGCGATGGTGTCTTCCACGCGTGGGTCGCCTGCTTCCGATCGGGGTGGTGCCGTGGGGTCCGCCCCGGCTTGTTGCTCCAGTCTGCCCCACTACGCGCGTTCAGGCGGCAGAAGCCGCCTGGGCGCGGTCGAGCAGGCGCAGCAGGGCGTCGTCGACGACCTGCCGGCGGGTGATGTTCACGCTGTGCCCGGCGCCCGGCACGATGATCAGCTCCGCGTCGGGCAGCGCCTCCGCCATCCGCTCGCTGTGGCTGGCCGGCGTCAACCGGTCGGAGTCCCCGACGAGCAGGGTCACGGGGATGTCGCGCATCGCCTGCAGCGACGCGTGCTCGTCGTGGTCGAGCAGGGTCCGGTAGAACGCGGCGACGACCGGGAAGGGCGTCTGCTCGAGCAGGGCCTGCACCTGCTCGACGGTCGCCGGGTCGGCGTCGTCGGTGCCGAACAGGTAGTGGCGGAACCACGCCCGGCCGGCCTTGCTCCCGCGGCGGCGCACCCTCTCGGCGAGCGGCGCCCAGAAGGCCATCCAGAACAGCAGCAGCGGAAGCAGGCCGAGCTTGCGCACGACGCGGGTCCACAGGCCGACCACGCCCGCCTCCACGAGCCCCCCCGACGAGGTGGCCAGCAGGAACGCCCCGACGACCCGCGGGCCGAACAGCTCGGGCCGCTGCCGGGCGAGCGCCATGATCGTCATCCCGCCCATGGAGTGCCCGAGCAGGACGACGGGCCCGGCCGGCACCGTCGCGTCGACGACCCGCCCCAGGTCCCGGCCGAGCTGGTCGATCGTCGCGGAGCGCACCCCCTTGCGGCGCGTCCGTCCGTGGCCGCGGCAGTCGTAGACCACCGCGCGGGCCCTGCCGCGCAGGGTCTCCCTCTGCAGGGCGAACTCCTCGAGCCGGGCGGTGAACCCGTGCACGAACACCACGGTCAGCGGGGCAGGGGCGTCGTCGACCTCGACGTGCAGGTCCACGCCGTCCTCGGTGCGCACCGTCGTCGTCGTCTGGCTCTGCATCCTGCGATTGTCCACGGATGACGAACGCACGAAGGCCCGGCCCCCTCGCGGGGACCGGGCCTTCGGGTGAGCGAGAAGGACTACTGCGGGCGGACGTTCTCCGCCAGAGGGCCCTTCGGGCCCTGGGTGATGTCGAACTCGACGCGCTGGTTCTCGTCGAGGGACTTGTAGCCGTCGGTGGCGATCGCGGAGAAGTGCACGAAGACGTCGGCGCCGCCGCCGTCCTGAGCGATGAAGCCGAAGCCCTTCTCGGC
>JAOPWP010000082.1 GCA_025965615.1 Frankiales bacterium | reverse complement strand
AGACGTCGATCCCGAGGCGGCGGGCCGAGCGGGTCCGCTGGCGGGTGGCGCGCAACCGGCGCAGGCGCTTCACGAGCATCGGGTCGTGCACGAGCGCCTCGGGCTTGTCGATCAGCGTGTTGAGGAGCTGGTAGTACCGGGTGGCCGAGAGGTCGAACAGGTCGCGGACGGCCTGCTCCTTCGCCCCGGCGTACTTCCACCACTGGCGCTCGAAGGCGAGGATGGCGGTCTCGCGCTCATCGAGGCCATCGCCGGCGACAGGTGACGTCCCGGACAGCGCCACGCGCGTCGGCGAGCTGCTCATCGATCCTCCTGCTGGCGGGTCTGGCGGGTCTGGCGGGGTCCGGCCGAGCGAGTGACACCGTTGTCATTCGCCCGGTGCCATGAAAGCACAGCACCCCCGGCGGACCGGGCAGGTCAGCCCGTCCGCCACGAGGGCAGGGGTGAGGTCAGGGGTCAGCTCAGGGGTACAACCCGCGGGTCCGGTGGGCCTCGGCGACGCGCCCCACGCCGATCATCTGGGCCGCGGTGCGCAGGGACACCGAGCGCTCGTGCGCCAGCACCGACACCTGGTCGTAGGCCGACTCCATCAGCAGCTTCAGCTTGGCGTTGACCTCGTCCTCGGTCCAGAAGTAGGCCTGCAGGTCCTGGACCCACTCGAAGTAGGAGACCGCGACCCCGCCGGCGTTCGCCAGCACGTCCGGGACCACCAGCACGTTGTTGGCCTCGAGGATCGCGTCGGCGTCGGGGGTCGTGGGCCCGTTGGCCCCCTCGACGACGAAGAACGCCCGCACCCGGTCGGCGTTGCCCTCGTGGATGACCCCCTCCAGCGCCGCCGGCACGAGGACGTCGACGTCGAGCTCCAGCAGCTCGGCGTTGGTGATCGTGTCGGTGCCCGGGAAGCCCACGACGGTGTCGGCGCCGTCGTCGAGGTGGCGGCGCAGCGCGGCGGGGTTCAAGCCGGTCGACGAGTAGACGCCGCCCTTCCAGTCGGACACGGCGACCACGAGGCACCCGGCGTCGTGCAGGAACTGCGCCGCCAGACCACCGACCTTGCCGAAGCCCTGCACCGCGACCGTCGCTCCGCGGTGGTCGACGCCTGCTTCACGCAGCGCGGAGAAGGCGGCGTACATCACCCCTCGGCTGGTGGCGCCACCACGCCCCTCGGACCCCCCGATGGAGACGGGCTTGCCGGTCACGACCCCGGTGACGGTGTAGCCGCTGTTGACCGAGTACGTGTCCATCATCCAGGCCATCGTCTGGGCGTCGGTGCCCACGTCGGGCGCCGGGATGTCCTTCTCCGGGCCGATGATCGGCATGATCTCGCTGGCGTAGCGGCGGGTGACCCGCTCGAGCTCGTTGCGCGAGAGCAGCCGCGGGTCCACCGCGACCCCTCCCTTCGCGCCGCCGTACGGGATGCCGATCAGCGCGCACTTCCAGGTCATCCACATGGCGAGGGCCCGGACCTCGTCGAGGTCGGTCGAGGGGTGGAAGCGGATGCCCCCCTTGGCGGGCCCCCGGGACAGGTTGTGCTGGACGCGGTAGCCGTGCAGGACCTGCATCGTGCCGTCGTCGCGACGCAGGGGGACGGCCACCTCGAGCGACCGTCGCGGGGTGGCGAGCATCTGGTGCATGCCGTCGTCGAGGCCGAGCTGCTTCACGGCCTCGGCCAGCTGGTGCTGGGCACTGTCGAGCGCGGACATCCGGGCGGTCACGAAGGGGCTCCTGGTGCTGGACCCCTGCACGATCGCCGTTGACCGGGCAACGGGGCGAGCCAGGATGTCACGTGACGACCGCCACGTGCCCGTTCGTCTCGCCTGTTGTTCACGTCCCGTACACCTTGCGGGGGCATCGTTCGGACCAGGGCGCCGGTGGGCGGCGCGCGCGGAGGGGGCCTGATGTCGGTCAGCATGTCCGTGGACGACGAGCGGCGCCAGCTCGACGCCGTACGCGCCACGCTCGAGCTCGAGTTCCGCGACCGGGTGCCGGCCGAGGTGGTCGCCGAGCACGTCGCGCAGATCGTGGCCCGCTACGAGGACGCACCCGTACGCACGTTCCTGCCGGTGCTCGTCGGCCGCCAGGCGCGCGCCGTGCTGGCCTCGGTCGCCTGATCCGGAAGGGTCCCCCCGGGACAGGTGCGCGGCGCTAGCCTGAGCCCTCTGCCTCCGTGGCGCAGTGGTAGCGCAGCTCACTTGTAATGAGCAGGTCGTCCGTTCGATCCGGACCGGGGGCTCGACGGCTGGTCCCCAGGGCCCCCGGACTTGAATCGTTCCAGATCTGGTGCACACTGCTGGGATGGAGGCCCCCGTCGACGCCGAGCGCCTGCTGCGGGCGGCAGCGCTGCGGGTGACGCGACCGCGGGTCGCGGTGCTGGCCGCCGTGCACGCCGCCCCGCACGCCGACACCGAGTCGATCACCGCCTCGGTGCGCGGGCAGCTGGGAGCCGTCTCGCACCAGGCGGTCTACGACGTCCTGAGAGCCCTGACCGACGCCGGCCTCCTGCGGCGCCTGCAGCCGGCCGGTTCGCTGGCCCGCTACGAGGCCCGGGTCGGCGACAACCACCACCACGTCGTCTGCCGTTCCTGCGGCGCGATCTCCGACGTCGACTGCGCGGTCGGCGAGACCCCCTGCCTGACCGCCTCCGACGACGCCGGTTTTGCGATCGACGAGGCCGAGGTCGTCTACTGGGGCCGCTGCCCCCCCTGCGCCGCCACCCCCGACGAAGCCAGCCATGACCACGCCAGTCCCGCCGCACCGCATCAGAGAGGCACCCCGTGAGCCAGTCAGAGACCGAGTACGAGAAGACCCAGAGCGACAGCACGAGCGAGAGCGAGAACCCGGCGATCGACGCGCCGACCCCGAAGTCGAGTGGTCGGCCCCGGACCAACCAGGACTGGTGGCCGAACCAGGTCGACCTGCAGGTCCTGAACAAGCCGGCCCGCGACTCGGACCCGCTCGGCCCGGACTTCGACTACAAGGAGGCGTTCGCCTCTCTCGACGTCGAGGCCCTCAAGGCAGACCTCGTCTCCCTGATGCGCACCTCGCAGGACTGGTGGCCGGCTGACTACGGCCACTACGGTCCGCTGTTCATCCGCATGTCGTGGCACGCCTCCGGGACCTACCGCCAGGCCGACGGACGAGGCGGCGCCGGCAGCGGCGAGCAGCGCTTCGCCCCTCTCAACAGCTGGCCCGACAACGCCAACCTCGACAAGGCCCGCCGCCTGCTCGTGCCGATCAAGCAGAAGTACGGACGGGCGCTGTCCTGGGCCGACCTGCTGGTCCTCGCCGGCAACGTCGCCCACGAGGACATGGGCTTCGAGACCTTCGGCTTCGGCTTCGGCCGCCAGGACGTCTGGCAGCCCGAGGAGGTCTTCTGGGGACCGGAGGACACCTGGCTCGGCGACGAGCGCTACAGCGGGGACAACCCGCTGGACCTCGACGAGGGCGACT
>JAOPWP010000062.1 GCA_025965615.1 Frankiales bacterium | reverse complement strand
GAGCGCCGGGACGAACACGACCCCGTCGCTGTCCACGACGCTTCGTGCCAGCGCCTCGACCTCCTCGGCGCTCCCGATGAGCTGCAGCCCGTCGCGCAGCCACTGGACGGCCGCGCCGGTCACGAAGACCGCGCCCTCCAGGGCGTAGACCAGCGACCCGTCCGGTTCCATCCAGGCGACGGTCGTCAACAGCCGGTCGGAGAGCACGGGAGTCGAACCGGTGTTGACGAGGACGAACGACCCGGTGCCGTAGGTGCACTTGATCCGACCGGGCTCGTAGCAGCCCTGCCCGAACAGCGCCGCCTGCTGGTCGCCGGCGATCCCTGCGATCGGCAGGTCGAGCCCCAGGAAGGCGGCGGGATCGGTGCGGCCCACCTCGCCGTAGGACGGCACGACCTCCGGCAGGGCGGACACCGGCACCCCGAACAGAGCGCACAGCTCCTCGCTCCAGCCGCCGGCCCTCAGGTCGAACAGCAGGGTTCGGCTCGCGTTGGAGGCGTCCGTCACGTGCCGCGCACCGGCCGTGAGCCGGGCCACGACGTACGCGTCGACCGTGCCGATCGCGGTGCGACCGCTCGTGACCCCGGCCCAGGCCTGCTCGTCGTGCTCGGCGAGCCAGGCGAGCTTGGTGGCCGTGAAGTACGGGTCGAGCCGGAGCCCGGTGAGCTCGGCGACCCGGGGCTCGTGCCCGTCCTCGCGCAGCCGGTGGCAGAGCGACGTCGTACGCCGGTCCTGCCAGACGATCGCCCGGCGGGGGGCCGCGAGGCTCGCCCGGTCCCACAGCACCGCGGTCTCGCGCTGGTCGGTCACGCCCACGCAGGTGAGGGGCTCGACGGGCTCGCCGGCGAGCGCGGCGCGGGTCGAGGCGAGCACGGCCTGCCAGATCTGCTCGGGCTCGTGCTCGACCCAGCCCGGCCGCGGGAAGTGCTGCGGGAACTCCTCGTAGCCGCGGCGCAGGATCGTGCCGCGCTCGGAGACGATCAGAGCGGTGACACCGGTCGTGCCGACGTCGAGGGCGAGGACGGACATGCCCCGACGCTATCGGGCAGGGAGGTCACTCAGACGGCAGCGGGTCGCCCGTCAGCTCGTCGAGGCCCCTGCGCAGGTCCTCGAGCGGGGCCGGCTGCACGCTGCGGCTCGGGAAGCCCTGGAGCTCGCCGCGCTCGCGGACGTCCCAGTCGGGGAAGGTCAGGTCGGTCTGCAGATAGACGGCCAGGAGCTCGGCCACGGAGCGGATCCCGTCGATGTGCGTGCGCTCGTGGCCGTGGCTCGAGTCGATCCCGAAGCCGATCAGGGCGGTGCGCATCTCGAGCCCGGCCTCGACGGCGCTCGCCGCGTCGGACCGGTAGTGGCGGAACGTGTCCCGGGTGTGGGCGATGTCGTGGTCGGAGCAGAGCCGCAGGAGCCGTCGGCTGAAGTGGTAGTCGAAAGGGCCTGTGGAGTCGAGCATCGCCACGTTGACGCTGTCCTCGCGCGACTGCTGCCCCGGCGCCACGACCGCGTTGTCGACGGCCACCATCTCGGCCACGTCGGTGTCCAGCCCGTGCGTCGCGCCGTGACCGACCTCCTCGGCGATGGTGACCAGCAGGTGCGCGCTCACCGGGAGGACGACCCCCGACTCGGCGACTGCCTTGAAGGCGCCGAGGCACGCCGCGATGCCGGCCTTGTCGTCGAGGTGCCGGGACTTGATGTAGCCGCCGGCGGTCACCGTGGGGTTGGCGTCCAGCGCGACGAAGTCGCCCACGTTCATGCCGAGGGCGTAGAGGTCGGCGGACGTGAAGACCGGCTCGTCGACCCGCACCTCGACCAGCGGCCAGCCGATGCCCTGGGTGTCGACCTCGTCGCCGTACTGGTGGCCGCTGCTCTTGAGCGGCAGCACGGTCCCGGTGTAGGGGAGGTCCCGGTCGTCGGTGAAGATCGCGACGTGCGCACCCTCGGCGAAGCGGGCGCTGTGGGTGCCGAGCGGGGTGACCTCGAGGCGGCCGTTGTCCTTGAGCCGGGTGGTCATCGCGCCGATGGTGTCGGCGTGCACCACGACGGCCCGGTCCGGGCCGGGGCGACCGCCCTGGAGGGTGGCGTTGAGCAGGCCGCGACGGGTCACCGCCAGGTCCAGGCCCATGTCGAGCAGCTGCTCGCCGATGAACTGCACCACCTCGTCGGTCCGCCCCGTGGGGCTCGGGGTGCGTAGGAGGTGGATCATCACGTCCTCGACGTAGGACATGTCGATCTCGAGCTTGCGCGGCACGGTGCTCATCTCTTTCAGGGGTGCTTCACCGGGGCTGGATGTCGCCCGGGCTCCCAGCACTCTGCCAGTCCGCGTCGGCGCCGCCCCCGGTCGAGCTCGTCTCGGGGAAGAGCAGGTCGAGGAAGCGCTCAGCGGTGGGCTGGGGCTCGTGGTTCGCGAGGCCGGGTCGCTCGTTCGCCTCGATGAGGACGTGCTCGGGACCGGCGAGGTCAGGCACCAGGAAGTCCAACCCGGTGACCGGGATGTCGAGCGCTCGGCTCGCCCGGACCGCCGCGCTCGCGACCTCGGGGTGGAGCTGGGCTGTGACGTCGTGGATCGTGCCTCCCGTGTGGAGGTTGGCGGTGCGCCGGACGACGAGTTCCTCGCCGACGGGCAGCACGTCGTCCATCTCGTGCCCGTGCGCGCGCACGGTCGCGACCGTCGCGTCGTCGACCGGGATCCGCGACTCCCCGCCGGTCACGGCCGCCCGGCGGCGGCTCTGGGCGGCGATCAGGCCGCGCACCGGGGTCCGGCCGTCACCGACCACCGACGCCGGCCGGCGCACGGCTGCGGCGACCACCTGGTGGCCGATGACGACGACCCTCAGGTCGTGCCCGTCGACGAGCTCCTCGAGCAGGACGTCCGGGCAGTGCTGCCGAGCCAGCTCCACGGCCTCGACGAGCTCCTCGGGCGTGCTCACACCGACCGTGATGCCCTTGCCCTGCTCGCCACGGGCGGGCTTGACGACGAGAGTGCCGAGCTCCCTGAGGAACTCGACGTCGGCGTCGCCACCGGTCGCCGGTCGCCCGCGGGGGACCGAGATGCCTGCCTTCTGCGCGATGCGCCGGGTGACCCGCTTGTCGTCGCACCGTGACATGGCCACGGCGGTGGTCAGCTCGGACAGGGACTCGCGCGTGGCGATGCTCCGCCCCGCGTGCGACAGCCGCAGCTCGCCCCAGTCGGCATCCAGCACGTCGACGCCCACCCCGCGTCGCCGCGCCTCGTCCGCGATGATCCGGGCGTAGGGGTTGAGCCGTTGGTACGCCTCGGACGGCGGTGTCACGAACAAGCGCTCGTTGATCGTGTTCTTGCGCTTGAGCGACAGGACGGGGACGCGGACGAACCCGACCCGCTCGTACAGCGCGATCGCGGGGCGGTTGTCGTGGAGGACCGACAGGTCGACGTAGCTGCGCCCGCACTCCCGGAAGTGCTCCGCGAGCGCGCGGGTCAGGTGCTCACCGACGCCGGCCAGGCGGCTCTGCGGGTCGACCGCCAGGCACCACAGGCTCGTACCGCCCTCGGGGTCGCCGAACGCCTGCACGTGGTCGATCCCGGTCACCGTGCCGATGATCTGGCCGGTCCCTGGCTCCTCCGCCACCAGGTAGTGGAACACCGGGTCCTCGTGGTTGGCGAGCACGAGCTCCGGGTCGGCCTGCAGCATGCCGGCGGTCGCGTAGACGGCGTTCATGGCGGCGACGTCGGCCTCGCCGCGCAGCGGCCGCACGACGGCGCAGCTCGCCCGGCCGGGCGAGTAGGTCGCGAGGTCCAGCCGGTAGGTGTGCGAGGGGTCGAGGAACAGCTCCGTGGGGGCCGAGGCCACCAGGACGTGCGGCTCGCGCGGGTAGATGCAGATGTCACGGTGCCCGCTGGCCTCGCCGCGCAGCGCCGACACGAGCCGCTCGGCCGACGTGAAGGTCTGCCCGAACACGATGCGTCCCCAACCGCACTCGAGGACGACGTCGGAGAGGACCCCCTCGGGCAGGTCCGCGGACAGGCTGTGCCAGCGGGTGCTGAAGCCGCCGGAACCGGGCCCGGCGTCGGCCGGCCCGGACCCGCTCGGGCTCGAGGTCACAGGCCGCGGCCCTGCAGCCACATCTCGAGCAGGGCAAGCTGCCAGAGCGGGTTGCCGCCCAGCGGGGTGAGCGCGGCGTTGGGGTCGTCCAGCAGCCGGTCGACGACGGCCGGACGGAACAGCCCGCGCTCCTTGGCGGCGGGAGCCGTCAGCGCGTCCCGGACACGGTCGAGGAAGCCGCCCTCGAGGTGGGTGAGAGCCGGCACCGGGAAGTAGCCCTTGGGGCGGTCGATGACCTCGCTCGGGATCACCCGGCGTGCCGCCTGCTTCAGCACCCCCTTGCCCCCGTGGGCCAGCTTGAGCTCCGGGGGGCACTGGGCGGCCAGCTCGACCAGCTCGTGGTCCAGGAAGGGGACCCGCGCCTCGAGACCGAAGGCCATCGTGGTGTTGTCCACCCGCTTGACCGGGTCGTCGACCAGCATCACCTCGGTGTCGAGCCGGAGCGCCCGGTCCAGCGCGGTGTCGGCCGAGGGCCGGGCGAAGTGCTCGGCGACGAAGCGGCGGCTCTCGTCGGCATCCGTGTGCCACCGCGGGTCCAGCAGCGCACGCACCCCGGCGTCGTCGCGGTCGAAGAAGGCGGTGGCGTAGGTCCCGAGCGGGTCTGCCGCCTGCAGCATGGGCGGGTACCAGTGGTAGCCGGCGAAGACCTCGTCGGCCCCCTGCCCGGACTGCACCACCCGCACGTGCTTCGAGACCTCCTGCGACAGCAGGTAGAACGCCACCACGTCGTGGCTGACCATCGGCTCGGCCATGGCGGCGACGGCGCGGTCGAGGGCCGGCAGGACGTCCTCGGGCGGGACCCGCAGCTGCATGTGCTTGGTCTCGAAGCGCTGGGCGATGAGGTCGCTGTACTGGAACTCGTCGCCGCTGCGCCCGCCCACGGCGTCGAAGCCGATGCTGAAGGTGCGCAGGTCGTGCTGGCCCTGCTCGGCCAGCAGCCCCACGACCAGGCTGGAGTCGACCCCGCCGGACAGGAGCACGCCCACCTCGACGTCGGCGACCATGCGCCGCTTGACCGCGACCCGGAGTGCGTCGAGGACCGCCTCCTCCCAGTCCTCGGCGGACCAGCCGGCCTTGCCGGGGTCCCGGGCGTAGGGCGGGGCCCAGTAGGTGCGATCGCGGGAGGTCCCGTCGGCCTCGACCACCCGCACCGTCGCGGGTGGGAGCTTGCGCACCCCTTGCAGGACGGTCCTGGGGGCCGGGACGACCGAGTGGAAGGTGAGGTAGCTGTGCAGGGCAGCCCGGTCCAGGTCGGTGTCGACGCCACCCCCGGCCAGCAGGGCCGGCAGGGTGCTGGCGAAGCGCAGCGCCCCCGCGACCTCGGCCACGTAGAGCGGCTTGATGCCCAGCCGGTCGCGAGCCAGCACGACCCTGCCGCTGTCGCGCTCGACGATGGCGCAGGCGAACATGCCGATCAGGTGGTCCACGAAGTCCTCGCCCCACTGGGCGTAGGCCTTCAGGACGACCTCGGTGTCGCTCGAGGAGAAGAAGCGGTGCCCGAGCCCGCCGAGCTCCTGGCGGAGCTGGGGGTAGTTGTAGATCATCCCGTTGAAGGCGAGGGTCAGGCCCAGTGCGGCGTCCACCATGGGCTGAGCGCCGTGCTCGCTGAGGTCGACGATCTTCAGGCGCCGGTGCCCCAGCGCCACCCGACCGGCTGACCAGACGCCCGAGCCGTCGGGCCCCCGGTCGTGCATCGTCGCCGTCATCCGGGCTACGGCCGCCACGTCGGCGGGACGGCCGTCCTTGCGGATCTCGCCGCTGAAGCCGCACACGGCAGACCTCCCTCGCTCGGCGGTGCCATGGGTCGTCTGAACGATCATTCTCCCCCCACCGAGGGTCAAACGCGCCTGCGGTGTTCATCACGCGGGCAGGCAGGATGGCCCCAT
>JAOPWP010000049.1 GCA_025965615.1 Frankiales bacterium | reverse complement strand
GTGACCATCGCCAAGGACCTCGAGGCGCTGGGTGAGGACGCCTCCTACGGTTCACCGGCCTTCCAGGGCGCGATCGAGGCAGCCGTCCTGGCCCTGCTGCGCGAACCGGCCGAGGGTCAGCGCCTCGCCGGCTGACGCCCGCCGTCAGCCGATGGTCCGGCGCGCGTCCGCTCTCAGCTGCTCGGCCTGCTCGGCGACACCCGGGGCCCCCGGGTCGGTGTCTGCGTCGTAGACCAGCTGCCAGTCGAGCACCTCGCGCCCCGGGCGGCGGCGACCGACGACCCGCACTCCCCCGCGCGGCTGCAGCCGGTAGTGCGCCGACCACCCGATGCTCGCGGTCACCAGACCCCGCACGACCTCGGGAAGGTCGCCGCCTTCCTGCAGCTCGACGGTCCTGCGCTCCCCTGTGCCCGTGATCGCAGCCATCCCGAGCACGGTCAGCACCGGACGCTTCCAGCTGACCCGTTCGACGTCGGCCCAGTCGAGCCGGACCACGGGCCCGCCCGCGCTCGGCGGCAGCCACAGGCCCAGGTCGGTCGCGACGAGCACCCCGCCATCGGCGCGCAGGGCCCAGGCGAGGCGCCGCTCACCAGGCTCGAGCGACACCTCGTGGACCGCCTCTGGCACCCGACGACGTCCGAAGCGCAGCATGGCCCCGAGCCTAGATGTCGCCGCTAGTCGAGGAACTCCCGCAGCTTGCCGGCCCGCCCCGGCTGCCGGAGCTTCATCAGGGTCTTGCCCTCGATCTGCCGGATCCGCTCGCGCGTGACGCCGAACTCCTGTCCGACCTCCTCCAGCGTCCGGGGACGGCCGTCGGCCAGGCCGAACCGCAGCTCGATGACCTTCTGCTCGCGCTCGGACAGCTCGTGCAGCACCGTCGCGAGCTGCTCCTGCAGCAGCAGGAACGACACCGCGTCGCCGGGCACGACGGCGTTGGCGTCCTCGATGAAGTCACCGAGGTGGGAGTCCTCGGTCGTGCCGATGGGGGTGTCCAGCGAGACCGGCTCCTGGGCGAGGCGCAGGACGTCGCGGATCTTCTGCGGCGGCAGGTCGAGCTCGACCGAGAGCTCCTCGGCCGTCGGCTCACGGCCGAGCGCCTGGAGCATCTGCCGCTGGTGGCGGAGCACCTTGTTGATCGTCTCCACCATGTGCACCGGGATCCGGATCGTGCGCGCCTGGTCGGCGATCGCCCTCGTGATGGCCTGCCGCACCCACCACGTCGCGTACGTCGAGAACTTGAACCCCTTGGTGTAGTCGAACTTCTCGACCGCCCGGATCAGCCCGAGGTTGCCCTCCTGGATGAGGTCGAGGAACGGCATGCCCCGGCCCACGTAGCGCTTGGCGATGCTGACGACGAGCCGCAGGTTGGCCTCGACCAACCGCCGCTTGGCGAGCACCCCCCGGGAGACCAGCACGTCGAGGTCGCGGCAGAGAGCGGCCGACAGGCCCGGTTCGGTCAGCTTCTCGGCCGCGAACAGCCCGGCCTCGACCGCCTTGGACAGCTCGACCTCGTCCGCCGCCGTGAGAAGCGCGACCTTGCCGATCTGCCGCAGGTAGAGCCGGACCGGGTCACTCGTCTGAGCACCCGGGTCGCCGGGCGAGGCATCTGCGCGCGGGGCTGAGGCATCCGGCTCCTCGTCGTCAGCCGCCTCGACGACCTCGATGCCCGCAGCCCGGAGCGCCAGCAGGACCGCGTCCAGCGCCTCGGCAGGCAGGTCACCCGCCACGAGGGCACCGGTCACCTCGTCGGCGGTCAGCGACCCTGCCCTGCGGCCCTGCAGGAGCAGCGCCTGGACCTCCGGCGACCCGACCGCGAGGGTCACCTCAGCGGAGGGGGGCAGCGGGGCCGGGGCGGTCATCGAGCTGGACCGTCGACCTTCACAGGGCACCGATCCCGCGCTCGCGCAAGGCTCGTACGGTGGCCTCGAGGCTGATCAGCTCAGCGAACAGGCGCGAGTAGCGCTCGGGCTCCTCCTCCGGGTTGACCCGTTGCAGGGTCGCCTTGGTGCTGGCCGTCGCCCGGGTGGCCGCCAGCTCCTGGACCCGTGCGAGCACGGCACCGGCGTAGCGGTCGTCCGGCTCGAGGTCTGACAGCGGGGCCTCGACCGCCAGGCGGGTGATGGACGACCGCACCTCGTCGTCCGGCGCGCTCTCGAGCAGCGTGGTGACCCACGGCTCGCCGCCCGCCGTCGTGCTCGTGCCACCCGCCTTGGCGATCGCCTGGTGCACCGCCCGCAGCGGCACCGAGGTGAAGCACTCGCCGTCGAGCTCGTCGTACTGCGGGGCCACCAGCACGGGGAACTGCACCGCGAGCTTCACCAGCTCGCGCTCGACGGTGATCGCGGCGGTGTCGGCCTGGATCGGCGTCGACGCGCGCCGCTGGGCCGGCGCCTGTGCCCCGCCGGCCAGCTCGGCGACCCGCGAGGCGACCGGTTCGACCTCCATGCCGAGCCACCCGGCGAGGCGCCGGGCGTACTCCGGGCGCAGCGCCCGGTCCTTGATCTGGGCCACGAGCGGGGCGGCCTTGGCCAGCGCCCCGACCCGCCCCTCGGCCGTCTCCAGGTCGTAGCCGGTGAGCACCGAACGCAACGCGAACTCGACCAGCGGGACGCGGGCGGCCACCATGTCGCGGACCGCGACATCGCCACGGGCCAGCCGCAGCTCGCAGGGGTCCATGCTGTCCGGCGAGACGGCGATGTAGGTCTGGGTGACGAAGCGCTGCTCCTCGCCGAATGCCTTGAGCGCGGCCTTCTGGCCGGCAGCGTCGCCGTCGAAGGTGAACACCACCTCGCCGCGC
>JAOPWP010000032.1 GCA_025965615.1 Frankiales bacterium | reverse complement strand
GGCGAGGGCGGCGCCGACGTGCGCGGCCCCGTGCAGCAGGGGCGAGCTGACGGCGACGCCCGTCGCTGACAGCTCAGCCCCGGCTGGAGCTCACAGCCTGAACGTCTCGTCGTACGTGCTGACCTCGGTGTCCATCTGCGCCTTCTGGAGCCGGCCCGCGTAGTCCCAGTTCATCGACTGCCACCGGGTGAACTGGTCCAGCACCCAGACGCCCGACTGACGCGAGCCGTTGCCGCTCTTGCCGTTGCCGCCGAAGGGCAGGTGGGCCTCGGCGCCCGAGGTCGAGTTGTTGACCGACAGCATCCCGGCCGAGACGCGCTCGCGGAAGCGGAAGGCCGACGGGGCGTCGGTCGTGTAGATCGCGGCGGACAGCCCGTAGCCGTGCCCGTTCGCGAGGCGGACGGCCTCGTCGAAGCTCGAGAACCGCATGACCGGCACGAGCGGGCCGAAGGTCTCGTGCAGGTAGAGCGCGTCGTCCGGGCGCACCCCGGTCACCACGGTCGGGTGCGCGAAGGCCCCGGCGTCGGGATCGCCGACGAACCCGGCCCGCGGGTTGGAGCTGGTGATCCGCCCCGTGCCCGTCGAGCCGTGGACCTCGTGGTGCGGCTGCACCTCGCCCAGCCACTTCTCGAACCCGGACAGGAAGCGCTCCCCGAGCATCGGGCCGTAGAGCACGGAAGGGTCGTTCGGATCGCCGATCACGGCTGACTCCACCCTGGCGAGGAGCTTGTGCAGGAAGGCGTCGTAGACGTCGTCGTGCACGATCGCGACGCCGAGGGAGGTGCACCGCTGGCCGGCCGTGCCGAAGCCGGAGAACAGGGCCCCCTCGGCGGCGAGGTCGAGGTCGGCGTCGGGCATCACGACGAGCGGGTTCTTGCCGCCGAGCTCGAGGCAGGGGTTCTGCAGGTGCCGGCCACAGAGCTCGCCGATCCGCACGCCCACCTCGGACGACCCGGTGAACCCGACCTTGTCCACCAGGCCCGCGTCCAGGGCGAGGGACAGGCCCTCGAAGGTCGTGGGGCCGTCGGCCTGGACGGTGTTCAGCACACCGGGGGGCAGGCCGCCGGCCACGAACAGGCGGGACAGCGCGTCGCCGAGCGCCGCGGCGTACTCCGCCGGCTTCCAGACCACGGCGTTGCCGCACAGCAGGGCCGGCACGAGATACCAGGAGGGGACGGCGACGGGGAAGTTGCCCGCCGTGATGATGCCGGCCACGCCGACCGGGACCCGGAAGGTGAACAGCTGCTTGTCGCGCATCTCGCTCGGGACCGTCTGCCCGTAGAGCCGGCGGCCCTCGCCGAGGAAGAAGTCGCAGGTGTCGACGATCTCCTGCACCTCGCCCCTCGCCTCGGCGATCGGCTTGCCGACCTCGCGCACCACGAGCTGGGCGAGGGCTTCGGCGTTGGCCTCGACGAGCCGGCCGATCTTGGCGATCACCTGACCGCGCACCGGCGCGGGGGTAGCTGCCCAGCCGGGCTGGGCTGCCCGCGCCGCCGCGAAGGCCTCGAGGACCTGCTGCGCCGACGCCAGGGACACCTCGGCCACCACGTCGGACAGCTGGGCGGGGTTGGTGGACGTGAGGGTCCCGCCGGCGCCGGTCATGGGCGCTCCGGCGACGTGGGACGAGATCTGCTGCACAGCGGTCACTTCCGGTCGAGGGAGGTCAGGACACGGTCGAGGGCGGCGACGCCGGCGGCGAGCTCGTCGAGACCGACGGTGAGGGCGGGTCGGAACCGAACGCTACGGGTCCCGCAACCGAGCAGCAGCACGCGCTCCTCCTCCCGGAGCTTGCGCAGGACCTCGTCCCGGACCGCCGCGTCCGGCAGCGAGAACGCGCACATGAGCCCGCGGCCGCGTACGCCGGTGACCTCGGGGTGCGCGCTCGCGAGCCGGGACAGCCGGACGAGCAACTCCCTGCCGACGGTGGCTGCCCGCGCGACCAGGTGCTCGGCCTCGATCACCTCGAGCACGCGACGGGCGCGGACCATGTCGACGAGCGATCCGCCCCAGGTCGAGTTGATCCGGGAGCCGACGGCGAAGACGTTGTCGGGCACCTCGTCCACCCGGCCCCCGGCCATCACCCCGCAGACCTGGGTCTTCTTGCCGAACGCCACGACGTCGGGCTGCACGCCGAGCTGCTGGTAGGCCCAGGCCGTGCCCGTGAGGCCGCACCCGGTCTGGACCTCGTCGAGCACGAACAGGGCATCGTGCTCGTGGCAGAGCGCCTGCATCGCCTGCAGGAACTCCGGGCGGAAGTGGTGGTCGCCGCCCTCGCCCTGGATCGGCTCCATGACGAAACAGGCGATGTCGTGCGGGTGCATCGCGAACGCCGCGCGGGCGGCCGAGACGGTCTCGCGCTCGAGCCGCACGACGTCGCGGCCCTCCCCGAGGTACGGGCTGGGGATGCGGGGCCAGGCGAACTGCGGGAACCGGGCGACCTTCACCGGGTCGGTGTTCGTCAGCGACATCGTGTAGCCACTGCGCCCGTGGAACGCCTCGCGCAGGTGCAGCACCTTCGTGCCGAGGCGCGGGTCGAGGCCGGCGGCCTCGTTCCAGCGCGACTTCCAGTCGAAGGCCACCTTGAGGGCGTTCTCGACCGCGAGCGCGCCACCCTCGACGAAGAACAGGTGAGGCAGTGCCGGGTCGCCGAGCACCCGCGCGAAGGTCTGCACGAACTGGGCCATGGGGGCGCTGTAGACGTCGGAGTTGCTCGGCTTGTTGACAGCTGCGGTCAGGAGCTGGTCGCGGAACACGGGGTCCCCCACCAGCCCGGGGTGGTTCATGCCCAGCGCGTTCGAGGCGAAGAAGGTGAACAGGTCCAGGTACGACGTCCCGTCCCGGGCATCGACGAGCGTCGAGCCGCAGCTGCGCTCGAGGTCGAGGACCAGGTCGAAGCCGTCGACCAGCATGTGCTTGCGGAGGACGTCGTGAACCTCGGCAGGCGACACAGCCGAGATGGGCAGCGAGATCGTCGTCATGGGAAGAGCGTAGAGGGCGATCCGCCTGTTGAACAGTCTCTCGACAGGCGATCCTCACGCGAGGTTCCTCGGGTGGGCCGAGGAGGCGCGCGCTGCCTAGTCTCGCGTCGTGACGACGACCCTGTACCGACGAGGCCGGGTGCGCAGCCCCGAGGACCCCTTCGCGACTGCGCTGCTGGTGGACGGCGACACGGTGGCCTGGGTCGGGAGCGAGAGCGCAGCCGACGCCATGACGGCCGAGGTGACCGTGGACCTCGACGACGCCTGGGTCGCACCTGCCTTCGTCGACGCCCACGTGCACGCCACGTCCACCGGCCTGGCCCTCACCGGCCTCGACCTGACCGGTGCGCCCTCCCTCGCCGTCGCCCTCGACCGCGTGGCCACCGCCGCCCGCGCAGCCCGGGGAGGGGTCGTGCTGGGCACGGGGTGGGACGACACGTCCTGGCCCGAGCGGCGACCGCCGACGGCGGCGGAGCTGGACCGGGCGTCGTACGGGGGAGTGGTCTATCTCGCCCGCACGGACGTCCACTCGGCAGTCGTGTCGAGTGCCCTGCAGGCAGCGGTGCCCGAGGTCCGCAGCGCCGTGGGCTTCGGTCGGGACGGCCTGGTCGCCCAGGAGGCGCACCACCTCGTACGCGCCGCCGCCTACGCGTCCGTGCACGGCCCGCAGCGTCGGGCCGCGCAGGAGGCGACGCTCGACCGGGCGGCTGCCCTCGGCATCGCCTGCGTCCACGAGTGCGGGGGGCCCGACATCGCGGGGGAGGAGGACTTCTCGGCCCTGCTGTCCCTGGAGCACGCCGTGGAGCGGGTCGGCTACTGGGGCGAGCTGGACGGGATCGAGCGGGCTCGGGCGCTCGGAGCGGCCGGGGCCGGCGGCGACCTGTTCGCCGACGGCGCCCTCGGGAGCCACACGGCGTGCCTGCTCGCGCCGTACGCCGACGAGCCGCACTCGGGTCGGGCCTACCTCGACGTCGAGCAGGTCGCGCGCCACGTCGCGGCCTGCACCACGGCCGGGTTGCAGGCCGGGTTCCACGCCATCGGCGACGGCGCCCTGGACACGGTGGTCCGCGGACTGGTCCGTGCCGCTGAGCAGTTCGGTGCCGCTGCGGTCCGGGCCGCGGGACACCGGATCGAGCACGCCGAGATGCTCACCCCGGCGCACATCGAGGTCCTGGCCTCGTTCGGGGTGCTGGCCAGCGTGCAGCCCGCCTTCGACGCCCGGTGGGGCGGGGCGGACGGCATGTACGCCGAGCGGCTCGGGGTCGAACGGGCCCGCGCGCTCAACCCCTACGCAGCACTGGCCGCGGCCGGCGTGCCGCTCGCGCTCGGCTCGGACGCACCGGTGACGCC
>JAOPWP010000277.1 GCA_025965615.1 Frankiales bacterium | reverse complement strand
CGGGGGCGGGCCGGGGTCCGGGGACCGGGGGTGCGACGGGCGGTGGGACCACCGCCGGGTCCACCGGCGTCGCGGCCGGGAGCAGCCCGGTGCCGAAGCTCTCCGGGGACGTCCCGGCGTAGCTGGCGGCGACGGTGAGCACGAGGCGCACGTAGTCGTAGGAGTGGTTGTAGCTGTAGACCGCACGGACCTTGCCCTCGGACGTCGCGACCGAGCCGGAGGCGCAGAGGTAGCGGCCCGTTCCGAGCGCCGCGTCGTCGATGTCGTGCGGGTCGACCGTGCCGTTGCCGTCACCGTCGGCGCCGTGGCGGGCCCAGGTGCCCGGGATGAACTGCATCGGACCGACCGCGCGGTCGAACTCGGCGTCACGGTCGAGCCGGCCCCCGTCGGTGTCCCGGATCTCGGCGACCGGACCGGCCCCGTCGAGCCGGAGTCCGATGATCTCGGGTGCGATCCGTCCGTCCGCGCCGACGACCGCTCCGCGGAAGGTCCCGTGCCCCGACTCCACGCGCCCGATGGCCGCGATCATCTCCCACCGCATGCGGCAGGACGGCCGCTCGGTCGCCAGCGTGGCGGCTGCCGCGCGGTAGGCCTCCAGCACGCGGGCAGGGATGCCGCTCGCGGCGACCCGCGGGTCGACGACGATGGCGATCTGCTCAGGGGTCAGCCCAGCCGGTGAGGCAGAGGGCGCCGACGCCGCCTCCGGACCGATGACGAGCAGCGTCAGGAGCTGCTTTGCCCAGAAGTTCTCCGGGGCCGAGGCCAGCTCCACCGCCCAGCTGTTCACCGGGGCCCGTGCCAGCCCTGCTGCCCACGCGTTGGGGACGGCGTCAGCCGTTGACGCAGGCGCACCGGAGTCCGAGGACACCACGTCGTAGCCCGACCCGGATCCGGCTGCGACGACCACGACCAACCCCGCGGAAGCGAGCAGGCGACCCGACCGTGCCGCGCCACGGCGGGCCCCGAGCGTGGCTGCGCGCGCGAGTCGGCGACGGAGCGCCGGCGCGAGCGGGGGCATCTGCATCCTCCGGGTAGGGGCGCGCCAGGTCCTGCCCCGGCGGCGGTCGTGCATGCGCGGGTCCTTCGGGCCCCGTTGCACCCTGGGTCCGTCTTGTCTATCAGGCGCGGACAGGCCCCACACGGCGTTCCCGGGAACGGCCGCAGGAGCGCCGGCCCCGGCTCACGACAGGGTCACTGCCGGCGCTTCGGCCGCACTCCCGGCAGGGGCGATCCGCCGCTTGAGAGCCGTGATGGCCCCGACCGGCGTGGGGTCGAGGCCCGAGAGCAGGGCGAGATAGGTGGTGGCGTAGTCGACGACACCGATCAGCGAGGCGAGCCGGACGAAGGGGGTGTCACCCTCGGCCCGCAGCTGGATGACGGGGACGTCCCGCTCGGCAGCGAGCTCGGCCACGACGTCGGCCCGCCGGGCGACCTGGGGGTGCTCCTCGGTGTCCCGCAGCAGCACCAGGGCCATCCGCGGCCCGTCGGTGTCGTCCTCGCCCCGATCCCGGAACAGGTCGTCGCTCGGGGCGGCCGGCCCCGCGAACGCCCCGTCGAGAGCCACCACCTGGTTGTGGGCCGCCTCCGGCAGCACTCCCCAGACCGCCGGCAGCTTGGCGTTCTCGTTGAGCTGGCAGGAGAACCTGTACGCGGCCGCGGCCGTCAGGCCGGAGGTGCCCCACACCACCGGCAGGGCCCCCTCGAGGTCGAGGGCCAGGCGCTTCGCGGTGTTCACCATGGAATCGGCGTCCGGACGGCACCGGTCGGCGACCTGCTCGAGCATGACGGCAGCGCTCTCGACGGTCGCGGGTGGTGCCGCCAGCAGGCCGATCGAGGAAGCGGCGACGAGCAGGGGCGTCGAGAGAGCCCAGACGCTGGCTCGCGGCTGCCGCCCCTGGACGACCGGCACGAAGATCGCCCTGCCCCGCTGCCCGAGGTCGTCGAGCGGCGACCCGGAGCGACCGACGACCAGGAGGCGACAGCCGCGGCGGACCGCCTCCTCCAGCGCGGACAGGGTCTCCTCGGTCGTCCCGGAGCACGAGACGGCGATGACGAGATCGACCGGTCCGACCCACGCCGGCAGCCCGTACCCACGATGGCTGACGATGGGTACCGGGCTGCCTGCTCCGGCCACGGCGGCGAGCACGTCCCCGGCGACGCCCGACCCACCCATGCCGCAGACGACGACCGCTCGCGGGCGTCCGTCCTCCCGCAGGGACGCGACACCTGCCTCCGCGGCGAGCACGGCCGCCTCGCGCACCTGAGCGGCGCCCGAGGCCACGGCGCGCAGCATCCCGTCAGGGTCCGCGGCTTCCAATCGCGCCAGGTCGTCGAGGATGCTGGCGCCGGGGCTCACGTCTGGCGGGCTTCGTCGGCCAGCATGACCGGGATGTCGTCGCGCACCGGATAGGCCAGACCGCACGACGTGCAGACGAGCTCCTCCGCGGCCTCATCAGCGCGCAGGGGGCTGATGCAGGCCGGGCAGGCGAGGATCTCGAGCAGTGCGGCATCCAGCTTCATGCGGGCACTCTAGCGAGGGCACCGCGCACAGGTGGCGGCTTCAGCCGCGGATGAGTGCGAGCACCTCGTCGCGCACCTGCTCCATGGTCGCCCCGTCAGGGGCCTCGACGTTGAGGCGCAGCAGCGGCTCGGTGTTGGACGCGCGCACGTTGAACCACCAGCCCTCGGGCGACTCGACGGTCAGCCCGTCCAGCTCGTCGACCTGAAGATCGGCGTAGCGCTCCTTGATCTGCGCCACCTTGGCCGCCTGGTCCTGCACGGTCGAGTTGATCTCGCCGCTCGCGGCGTAACGGTCGTAGGTGGTCAGCAGCTGCGACAGGGTCCCCTCGGACGTGCCGAGCGCAGCGAGCGCGTGCAGGGCCGCCAGCATCCCCGAGTCGGCGTTCCAGAACTCCGAGAAGTAGAAGTGGCCGGAGTGCTCACCGCCGAAGATGGCCCCCGTACGCGCCATCTCGGCCTTGATGAAGGAGTGCCCGACGCGCGTGCGCACGGGGGTGCCGCCGTTCTCGCGGACCACCTCCGGCACGGTCCGCGAGGTGATCAGGTTGTGGATCACCGTGGCGCCCGGGGACTTGGCCAGCTCGCGCTGGGCGATCAGCGCGGTGAGGACCGACGGGCTGACGATGACCCCCCGCTCGTCGATGACGAAACAGCGGTCGGCGTCACCGTCGAAGGCGAGGCCGAGGTCGGCCCCCTCGGCCACGACGCGCTCCTGGAGATCAGCCGTGTTGGCCGGGTCGATCGGGTTCGCCTCGTGGTTCGGGAAGCTGCCGTCGAGCTCGAAGTACATCGAGGTGGTGTCGAGCGCCAGCCCCTCGAAGACGGCAGGGACGGTGTGACCGCCCATCCCGTTGCCCGCGTCGACCACCACCTTGAGCGGGCGGATCGACTCGATGCCCGGGACGAGCTCCTTCATGTACGCGGCGTAGCCGGCGAGCACGTCCTGCTGGGTGACCGTGCCGGGCGCTGCGTCGTGGACCGGGATGCCGTTCTCGAGGAAGGCCTCGGCGTCGGCGCGGATCTGGGCCAGCCCGCTGTCCTGCCCCACGGGTCGTGCCCCGGACAGGCACAGCTTGATGCCGTTGTAGCGAGCCGGGTTGTGGCTCGCCGTGAACATCGCGCCGGGCACGTCGAGGGTGCCGGACGCGTAGTAGAGCAGGTCGGTCGAACCGAGCCCGGCTTCGACGACGTCGACGCCCTGGCTCGTCACGCCCTGCGCGAAGGCCGCCGCCAGCTCGACACCCGACTCGCGCATGTCGCGTGCCGTGACGATGCGGGGAGCGCCCGTGAAGCGGGCGAAGGCCGCCCCGAGCGCTCTGGCGATGTCGGCGTCGAGCTCGGACGGCACGAGGCCGCGTACGTCGTAGGCCTTGATGATGGACGAGAGGTCACGAGTCACGCTGTGACACTAGAGGGACACGAGAGGCCGGACACCACAGTCCTCTCGAGCGGCGGCTAGGCGACCTTGTGCTTCTTGGCCTTCACCAGCACGGTGGCGATGTCGAGGGCGCGGCCGCCCTGGGTCCAGGAGCGGCGCTCGCAGCCGTGGCACGAGGCGAAGTCCACGGACGAGCCGTCGGTGAGCGTCATCGTGATCGAGGTGACCCGGTTGCCTGCACACGTGGTGCAGATCGCGAGCGAGCGTGCGGGAGCGGTGACGAGCGACATGGGGACTCCTCGGAGACGGGCATCTGCCTGGTTGCATCGGCCGTCTGGCCGAACCCTTGAGGGGTGGGAGGTTCTCGGGCGAAACGGACTTCTTGCCCGAGGTCTGCTCCGCTCAGCTCAGCTGGGGGTCGGCAGCGCGCGCAGGTGGCCGCGGCGCCCGGTGCCGGACTCGCGGCCCTCGCCCAGCAGGCTGTGCGTGGGCCGCGCCGCCTCCCGCACCGCGTCGGCCAACGCCTCGAGGTCGTCGCTGCTGCGAGCACGGGAGACCTCGGCGTGCTGGGGCTGGTGGCGGACGACCTCCCACCCCCGGGGCGCCGTGAGCCCCTGGGCGTGGTCGTCGCACAGGTCGTAGCAGTGCGGCTCGGCGTGCACGGCAAGCGGCCCCACCACGGCGGCCCGGTCGGCGTAGACGTAGGTGAGCGTCGCCACGGCGGGGAGGGCGCAGGCAGTACGGGAGCAGCGCCGGACAGAGCTCACGTCCCGGACGGTAGCCGCCCGCGCCCCGGGGGGCCAGCGACGCGCCGTCCGCGACCGTCACGGTTGGGCCGGCAGCCCCACTACCCTCTGGCTGTGGACAGTGCTCGCCAGGCCCGGCGCCGCCGCCGGGACCGGCACGGCCGGGGGCTGCGAGGGCCCCTGGTGCCCGCCGTCGTCCTGCTGGGTGACCGGGAGCTCCGGGTGCCTGCCGCGCAGACCCGTGGAGAGCGGTTCGACGAGCTCGTCCTGGACGCCGTCGAAGACCTGGAACTGCGCTGGGCCAGCGAGCTCTCGGGTGTCGAGTTCGCGGTCGAGGACGTGCCGGTCGTCCCGACCGGTACGGACGCGCTGCTCGACGACGACGTCGTCGTCGACGAGACCTCCGGCGGAGCCGTGCCTCTGGGCCGGCTGCTCCCGGCGGGGACCGATGACCAGGGTCGGGCGACGGCTGCCCGTGTCGTGGTCTACCGGCGCCCGCTCGAGGCCCGGGCGGCGGACCGGCTCGACCTGGCAGAGCTGGTCCGAGAGGTGGTCGTCGACCAGGTCGCCCGCCTGCTGCAGGTCGACCCGGAGGATGTGGACCCCACGGTCGAGTGACCGGGCCGGCTCAGCCGACGGCGCGCTTGAGCCGGCTCAGCCGACGGCGCGCTTGAGCCGGCGACGCTCCCGCTCGGACAGACCGCCCCAGATCCCGAACCGCTCGTCCTGACCGAGCGCGTACTCCAGGCAGTCGCCCTTCACGTCGCAGCCGACGCAGATGCGCTTGGCCTCTCGGGTGGACCCGCCCTTCTCCGGAAAGAAGGCCTCCGGATCGGTCTGGGCGCAGAGCGCCTGCTCCTGCCATGACAGCGCGATGGTGTCGGCGTCACCCAGGGCGGCCAGGTGCAGCGGCTCGCTCATCTCGTCTCCTCGGACCAGATCGGTCGGACCGGCGAGCGCCGAACCGCGGTGGGTGTCTCCGAGCCCGGACGTTCTCCGGCGCCTCGGGGGAAAGGACACGAGTGGAATTACACGCTTGTCGGGCGCTTTCGTCAAGGGGCCGGTGAACTCCGTGGACTGCTCGAGGGCGCCGGCGTGACCCGTCGCCAGGACCTCTGATCCACGTCCGCTGAGCCTGCTCCGTGGACCAGGCGGCCCGGTCCGGCCGTCAGTTCTTGCGGCGGCGGAACAGGCCGAGGCCCTCGGCGTCCGGCGGCTCGTCGTCTGGCCCCTCAGGCTTGGGAGTCCAGCTGGAAGTCTCGACGTCGGGCGCAGGTGAAGGGCTTTCGGGGGGCGGAGCCGCGGCGTCGAGCGCCTTGCCCGGCCCGGGCACCTCCGGCATCGACGCGAGCCGTCCCTTGCGGTCAGGGCCGGTCCGTTCCGAGGGTGGGATGGCAGCCCGGGCCGCCGGCGACCGGGGATCGCTGCCGACCACCCGAGGCGCAGTCGCGTCCTGCGGCGGGGTGGCTGAAGCGGGTCCGCGGGCCTGCACCGTCCGACCCGCTCCGTCACCCTGGGCAGCGATCTTGCCGGGGCCCCGCACGACCGTCCCCTCACGCCGGCGGTTGGGCTGGGCGGCCGCGATCGTCCGGGTGCCCGTCCGGCGCTCCGGCCCGACCCGCTCTGCGGTGGGGCCGGCCACCGTTGCCGGGGCGCTCCCCGCAGCCGACGGCTCGGGCGTCGCCGGCGTCGCGGACGGCACCCCTGCCTGCGTCGAGACGGGCGGGCCCGCCG
>JAOPWP010000271.1 GCA_025965615.1 Frankiales bacterium | reverse complement strand
CGGGGGCGGTCCGGGCACGGAGCACCCGGCGACGGCCAGCAGGCCGAGGACGGCGACCCCCGACCGGAGGGTCCGCCGCTGCGGGTGGTGCGTGCTCAGAGGTGGACGACCGGGCAGGTGAGCGTGCGGGTGATCCCGTCGACGCTCTGCACCTTGGCGACGACGAGCTTGCCCAGCTCGTCGACGCTGTTGGCCTCGGCGCGCACGATGACGTCGTAGGGGCCGGTGACGTCCTCGGCCTGCGCGACCCCGTCGAGAAGGGCGATCGCGGTGGCGACGGCCGCCGCCTTGCCCACCTCTGTCTGGATGAGGATGTACGCCTGGACCGCCACGAGATGGACCCTTCTGGGAGGCTGTGAGAGTGCCGGACGCTACAGCAAGGGACGTCGGGGAGTTCGGGCTGATCGCCCGGGTGGTCGACCGGCTGGCCGGCGGTCCGGGCACGTCGCCGTCGGTGCTCGTGGGTCCGGGAGACGACGCCGCCGTCGTGCTGGCGCCGGACGGGCGGGTCGTCGCCACCACCGACGTCCTGGTCGAGGACGTCCACTTCCGGCTCGACTGGTCGACGGCCTACGACATCGGACGCAAGGCCGCAGCGGCCAACCTCGCGGACGTCGCAGCCATGGGTGCCACCGGCACCTCGCTGCTCGTGGGCCTCGCGGCGCCGCCCGACCTGCCCGTCGCCTGGGCCGAGTCCCTCGCCGACGGCCTGCGTGACGAGGCGGCCCTCGTCGGCGCCGTCGTCGTGGGTGGGGACACCGTCACGAGCGAGCGGATCGTCGTGAGCGTCACGGCCCTGGGGGACCTCGGTGGACGCCCGCCCGTGCTGCGGTCCGGGGCGAGCCCGGGCGACCGGGTGGTGGTCGGCGGACGGCTCGGCTGGTCCGCGGCCGGCTACGCGATGCTGCTCAAGGGGGGTGTGCCGATCGAGGCGCTCGTGCAGGCCCACCTGCGCCCGTCACCCCCGTACGCCGTGGCTCTGGCGCTGGCCGAGGCCGGTGCGACGTCGATGTGCGACGTCAGCGACGGCCTGCTGGCCGACCTCGGGCACATCGCCCGTGCGAGTGGCGTCCACATCGACGTCGAGAGCCGGCGGTTCGAACGCGATGCCCTGCTGGGCAAGGCTTGTCGGGTGGTCGGGGGACACCCCCTCGACTTCGTGCTCACCGGCGGAGAGGACCACGCCTTCGTCGCGACCGTCCCGCCCGGGGCGGCCCTGCCCGAGGGCGTCGTCAGGGTCGGCATCGTGAAGGCGGGCTCGGGCGTACGCGTGATCGGGTGGAAGCCGTCCGGCGTCGGTTGGGACCACTTCCGGGGAGGGTCGCGGTGAAGCGGGTGCTCACGGTCGCCGGGTCCGACTCCGGCGGTGGTGCCGGGATCTCGGCCGACCTCAAGACGATGCTGGCGCACGGCGTCCACGGCATGAACGTCCTCGCCGCGGTGACCGCCCAGAACTCGCTCGGTGTCCACGGTGCGTGGGACCTGCCGGTCGAGGCCGTCCTGGCGCAGCTCGACAGCGTGCTCGACGACATCGGGGTCGACGCGGTCAAGACGGGGATGCTGTCCTCCGCGGCCCTGGTGTCGGCCGTCGCGGGGCGGCTCCGCTCGGTGGCCGCACCGCTGGTCGTCGACCCGGTCGGCGTCAGCAAGCACGGCGACCCGCTGCTGGCTGCCGAGGCCGTGGAGGTGGTCCGGGCCGAGCTCGTGCCGCTCGCGACGGTCGTGACGCCGAACCTGCCGGAGGTCGAGCAGCTGACCGGCTTCCGGGTGGGCTCGGAGGCCGACCTCAGGGCGGGAGCCGAGGCCGTGCTCGCCCTCGGGCCTGCGTGGGTGCTGGTGAAGGGCGGGCACCTGCCCGGCGAGGCGGTCGACCTGCTGACCGACGGCACGCACGTCCACGAGTTCCGGGCGCCACGCCTGGACAACCGGCACACCCACGGCACCGGCTGCACCCTGGCCAGCGCCGTCGCCAGCCGCCTCGCGCTCGGCGACGACGTGCCGGCCGCGGTTGCTGCGGCCAAGGCCTACGTGACGGGCGCCATCCGGGGCGGCTTCGCCCTCGGGGCCGGTATCGGGCCGGTCGACCACGGGTGGCTGTGGCGGCCCTGAGCGCCAGCAGCCTGGGCGGAGCCCCGGCTACCAGTCGTCCTCGGCCTTGTCGCGGGCGTCCTGCTCGGCGGTGCGGGCGGCGGCGGACTCGATCGCCGCTGACGCCTGCTCGCGGGTGTCGTAGGGCCCGAGGCGGTCGGAGTTGGCGCAGCCGGAGTCCTCGACCGTGTTGTGCTTGAGGCACCAGTAGAAGCTCATGGGTCCACCTCTCGTCGTCCGCGTCGGGAGCGGGCTCATCCCAGCACAGGGGCCCGGGACGCTGCTGGTCACCCTTGAAGCCGCTCCCGCCGACCCACCTGACAGGATCGGGCCCCCGGCCGGCTCGCGGCCCCTCGCAGATCGGACTGCCCGTGGCCGTCTACGCCCTCGGTGACCGCACGCCGCAGATCTCC
Source organism: Frankiales bacterium (assembly GCA_025965615.1). Taxonomy (GTDB): domain Bacteria; phylum Actinomycetota; class Actinomycetes; order Mycobacteriales; family SCTD01; genus SCTD01. The sequence continues at coordinate 3,318 of JAOPWP010000271.1, read as the reverse complement.
GTCGACGCCTACGTGCACCCGGCCGCCACCGTCATCGGCGACGTCCGGATCGGTGCGGGGTCGACCATCTGGCCCGGAGCGGTCCTGCGCGGTGACTACGGCACGATCACGATCGGGGAGCGGACCAGCATCCAGGACGGGACGGTCGTCCACGCCACCCACGACAAGGCCACGACGATCGGCTCGGAGTGCGTGGTCGGGCACATCGCCCACCTCGAGGGCTGCACGATCGAGGACCGGTGCCTGGTGGGCTCAGGGTCGGTCGTGCTCCACGACGCCGTCGTGCGCAGCGGGGCCCTGGTGGCGGCCGGGGCCGTCGTCGGGAACCGGGTCGAGGTCCCGGCGCGCGCCATGGCCATGGGGATCCCCGCCAAGATGCGCCCCGACGCCGTGCCCGAGGGGGCCTTCGAGGCCGCTGTGGCCATGTACGTCGAGAACGGGCGCCGCTACGCCTCCGAGCTGCGCCGGCTCGACTGACGGGACGGAAGGGCTCGACGACGCCGGAAGGCCCCGGTCGCGGGACCGGGGCCTTCGGCGTGAGCAGCTCGAACGGGCTGAGGGAGGACTAGACGGGGCGCACCGCGTCGGCCTGCGGGCCCTTCTGCCCCTGGGTGATCTCGAACTCGACGCGCTGACCCTCCTCGAGCGAGCGGTAGCCGTCGGACTGGATCGCGGAGTAGTGGACGAACACGTCCGCCCCGCCGCCGTCGACAGCGATGAAGCCGAAGCCCTTCTCGGCGTTGAACCACTTGACTGCACCCTGTGCCATGTTGCCTGTCTCTCTCTGACGGGACGGCTCCGCGCTGCGCGGGGCCGAGTCGTGCTGGCCCTTGCGCGGTGCGCCGAACGGCTCCCCGAGCGATCAGGCCCGCGACGTCCACGCGGGCGTGCCCGAGGTGAACGTGCGACCGCCGCGAGAGTACACACGGGCACGCCAGGAGAACAGCCCCTGAACGCATGACGACGAGAGGGGCTGGCAGGTGGATCAGTGGTGCGGCGGACCCCTCCGGGGTCTGCGCGGTGCGCTAGGCGCGGACGACCTTGCCGGCCTTGAGGCACGACGTGCAGACGCCGAGCTTCTTCGGGGTCTTGCCCGAGGGGCCGGTCAGCGCGTGGACCGTCTGGATGTTGGGGTTCCAGCGGCGCCGCGTGCGCCGGTGGGAGTGGCTGACAGACATGCCAAAACCGGGGCCCTTGCCACACACGTCGCACACAGCAGCCACGGTCACTCCAGGATCGAAGGGGAAGCTCCCCGTTGCACGAGCAGAGCTGGCAGCACCAGCAGGGCACGGTCCGGCCTCGCGCCGGACGACATCGCCAACAGTAGCAGGGCGGGTAGCAGGAGCAGGACCGGCAGCGGGAGCCGGACCGATAGCCTCCGCCGGGCGGGCACGGAGCCCGCCGACAGCTGAGGGGGTGCGCGTGCTGCAGGTGCTCGACGCTGCGGCCGTGCGGCACTGGTGCGCCGCAGGACGGGCCGGCCTCGCCGCCGCTCGGGACGAGATCGACGACCTCAACGTCTACCCGGTGCCCGACGGTGACACCGGGACCAACCTGCTGCTCACCATGGAGTCGGTCGAGGCCGCTGTCGCGAGGGCCCCGTCGGACATGGCGGCGACGGTCCGGGCGATGGCCCACGGCGCGCTCATGGGGGCGCGAGGCAACTCGGGCGTGATCCTGTCCCAGCTGCTGCGGGGGCTCGCCGAGGTGCTCGAGGCTGCCGAGACCGGGTCGTCCGCCCAGGTACAGCGGGCGCTGACCCGGGCCGCCGAGCTCTGCTACTCGGCGGTGGCGACGCCGGTCGAGGGGACGCTGCTGACGGTGGCGCGGGAATGCGCTGAGGCGGCGGCCGCCCTCGGCGACGTGGACCTCGCGACCGTGGTCTGTGAGGCCCGCCGCGCCGCGGCGCGGTCGCTGGCGCGCACACCGGACCTCCTGCCGCAGCTGCGCGCCGCTGGCGTGGTCGACGCCGGCGGTCGGGGCCTGTGCGTCCTGCTGGAGGCCCTGGAGCTGGTCGTCACCGGCGAGAGGCGGGCTGATCCGCCGGCGCCCCTGGTCCCGCGGGACCGCTCGGCCCTCGTCGGGGCGCGCGAGGCGGGGAGCGAGGACTACGCGTACGAGGTGCAGTTCCTCCTGCGCGAGGCCTCGGAGGCCGCTGTCGGCGTGCTCAAGGCGCAGCTGGTCTGCCTGGGCGACTCTCTCGTCGTCGTCGGCGGGGGGATCGTGTCCACCGGCCTCTACAACGTGCACGTGCACGTCAACGACGTGGGGGCGGCGCTCGAGGCAGCCATGGACGCCGGGCGGCCGTTCCGGATCACCGTGACCCGCTTCGCCGACCAGCACCCGGGGGCCCGGGTCGAGGTCTCCGCGCCGAGGGAGCCGGGCGTGGAGCCCGCCGCCCTCCCGCTGTCCGGCCGGTCCGTCGTGGCGGTCGCCCCCAGCGCAGGGCTGGCATCGCTGTTCACGGCCTCGGGCGCCGTCGTCGTGCCGGGCGGGCCGCGGTCCCAGCCGTCCACGGCCGACCTCGTGGCAGCCGTCCTCAGCAGCGCCGCGCGGGAGGTCGTGCTGCTGCCCAACGACAGCGACACGGCAGCCGTCGCCAGGGCGGCGGCGGACCAGGCCAGGCTGCAGGGGCGCACGGTCGCGGTCGTCCCCACCCGCTCGGTGGTGCAGGGACTCGCTGCCGTCGCCGTCGCCGACCCCACCCGGTCCTTCGCCGACGACGTCGCGTCGATGGCCGACGCGGCCGGCTCGACGCGCACCGGCGAGGTCACCGTCGCCGTCCGGGAGGCAGCGACCATGGCGGGCATCTGCCGGCCCGGTGACGTCCTCGGCCTGCTCGACGGCGACGTCGTCCTCATCGGCCGGGCGCCGGACGCCGTGGCCCTCGAGCTGCTCAGCCGGATGCTCACCGGGGGCGGCGAGCTGGTCACCGTGCTGACCGGCGAGGGCGCGTCCCCGGCCGACGCCGACGAGCTCGTCGAGTGGGTCGAGAAGCACCACCCGGCCGTCGAGGTCGTCGCGTACGACGGCGGCCAACCGCTGTACCCGTTCCTGCTCGGGGTCGAGTAGCAGCGTGGTCGCCCTCGGAGCCCGCCTGTCGTCGGTCGTGGGTGGCGCCACGGCGAAGGTGCTCGCCGAGGGCCTGGGGCTGCAGACGGTCGGCGACCTGCTGCGCCACTACCCGCGGCGCTACGCCGAGCGGGGGGCGCTCACGCCGTTCAGCGAGCTGGTCGTCGGCGAGCACGCCACCGTCTTCGCGGAGGTCGTGGAGACCAGGGGCAAGCAGATCCGCGACAAGCTGCACAAGCTCGACGT
>JAOPWP010000236.1 GCA_025965615.1 Frankiales bacterium | reverse complement strand
GGGGGGGCTGGCCTGGGCGAGGGTCGAGCCGTCCACGAACTCGACCATGGAGTGCACGATCGACTGCGGGTGGACGACGACGTCGATCGCGTCGTAGGGCGTGCCGAACAGCAGGTGGGCCTCGATCAGCTCGAGGCCCTTGTTGACCAGCGTCGCGGAGTTGATCGTGATGACCGGCCCCATGTCCCAGGTGGGGTGCGCGGAGGCCTGCTCCGGGGTCACCTCGCCGAGCTCGGCGCGGGTGCGCCCCCGGAAGGGCCCGCCACTGGCCGTCAGGACCAGGCGCGCCACCTCGTCCGCCCGGCCGCCCCGCAGGCATTGGGCGAGGGCGCTGTGCTCGGAGTCGACCGGGACCAGCTGGTCGGGGCGCTGGACGGCTGCTTGTACGAGCGGCCCGCCTGCCACGAGCGACTCCTTGTTGGCCAGCGCGAGGGTCCGGCCCGCCTCCAGTGCGGCGAGGGTCGGGGCGAGGCCCACGGAACCGGTCATGGCGTTGAGCACCGTGTCGCACGGCCAGGCCGCGAGCTCGGCCGCCGCGTCGGGCCCGGCGAGGATCTTGGGCACGGGGAACTGGCCCGAGCTGAACCCCCGGGCCTGGGCTGCCGCGTAGAACGCCAGCTGGAGGTCCGAGGCTGCCGTCGCCTGGGCGACGGCCACGACCTCGACCCCGAGCTCGAGGGCCTGCTTCGCCAGCAGGTCCACGCGTCCGCCTCCCGCGGCCAGACCCACCACGCGGAAGCGATCGGGGTTGCGGCGCACGACGTCGAGCGCCTGCGTGCCGACCGAACCGGTCGCTCCGAGCAGGACGATCTCGCGGGCAGTGCTGTGCATGCGGCCATCCTCCCCGGGCATGCGTCCATCCTCCCAGGTCGTGCGGTCGGGCGCCGGTCGCAGCCCCGCCGGGTGCCCGGCCGCCCGGCTGCCCGGCTGCCCGGCTGCCCGGGGAGCGAGAATCATGGGCAGCCCGGTCCCCCGGGACGCGCGACCAGACCGGAGGTGGGCGGGTGCTGAGACGGCTGCGTCGTGTGCCCCGTCGACGGCTGCTGCTCGGGGTGCTGGTCATCGCCGTGCTGGGAGCTGTGCTCGTCGTGGCCCTCGGCGCCCGCGCGTCCGCCCGGGCCGTCTTCCCGGTCGGCGTCGAGCAGGCCTACGCGGGCACGACGTACGCGTTCGACGGTGTGGTGTGCGTGCGCTCGCAGGTCACCGGCGCGACGGTCGACCGGGTGACGGTCCGTCAGGCGGCGGGCAGCACCACCCGGCTGGTCCGTCCCGCGGGAGGACCGCCCACGCTCGGCTTCCCGGTCGACCCCGCGGCGGGGGCTGCCGCGAAGGGCTACCGCGTGGCCGCCGGCGCGGAGGACTGCGGGCTGCGCCTGCTCGTGACACCGGACCGCACCGGGGCGCTCCGGGCGGGCGCGCTCGACCTGGGCCTGCGGTACGGGCCGGGCGGCCTGCTGCGCCGCACGATCACCCTCGAGCCGCCGGTCACCCTCGACGTGACCGCGACCGGTGCGGACCCGCGGGGCGGCACGACCTGACCCTGCGCCCGCTGCGCCGGACGGCCCATCCGGGCTGCGGCGACCGGGTGAGGTCTGCCACGTCACCCGTCTGGTGGTACGCCGACGGCTGGAGCCTGCCGATCCCCGGGGCATGGCAGCCCCGCGCACCTCCCACGCCGGTGGCCGGGCCTGGACGACCGTCGTCGGCCTGGGGGCTGTCCTGGCCTGCGTCGCCGCCCTGCAGCTGCCGGCCGCCTTCGCCGGCGCCCCTGCCCGAGCAGGCACCGCAGCGAGTGCCCTGCCGTCGACGGCGACGTCGGACCTGGACGCTGCCGAGCGGGTGCCCGCACGGAGGGTCGGCTTCCCGACCCCTGCGGTGGTCGCGGCCGCCCCTGTTGCCGTCGTCCGAGCAGCTGTCGCCCCGGCACCTGTCGGGGCCCCCGCCCCCTCCCCCGACCTGTGCAGCGGAGCCGGCTGGGAGCAGCGCCGCGGCGAGGCGGCCCTCGCCTCGCTGAAGGGCGACGCGTCGCGCACGGGCTTCGCCGTGACGTTCGAGTCCGCCCGCAGCGGCTACCTGGGGCTGACGCACCTCGACGAGAAGCGCATCGCGATGCACGTGCGGTCCTGCGCCAAGGAGAGCGACGAGCTGCTGCGCCACGTCATGGCCCACGAGCTCGGGCACGCCTGGGACACCAGCACGATGAGCGGCACCAGCCGGGCGGCGTACCTGGCCGCTCGTGGGATCCCGGCCGGCACCCCGTGGTACGGCTGCTCCGGCTGCACCGACTTCGCCACCCCTGCGGGTGACTTCGCCGAGGTCTACGCCCAGTGGTCACGCGGAGCGGACACCAACAGGAGCCTGGTCGCGGGCGACGCCTCCCCCGCACAGCTGTCGGCCCTGGCCGCGCAGTTCTTCGGCGCCTGAGCTGCCCGCAGGCTCAGTCGGTGCCGAGCTCCATCGCGGCCCGGTCGAGGCTCTCGTCCTCGGCAGACACCTCGCCGCGGGAGGCGATCACGTCCGCGCCGCCCCGCGTCATCGCGCCGATCAGGGAGGTCGAGTCGCCGGGGCCGCCGGCGAGCGCAGCCGGATGGCTCGCGCCCACCATGCCCAGGCTGGCGTACTGCTCGAGCTTGGCGCGTGAATCTGCGATGTCGAGGTTGCGCATCGTCAGCTGGCCGATCCGGTCCACCGGACCGAACGCGGAGTCGGCCGTGCGCTCCATGGACAGCTTGTCGGGGTGGTAGCTGAAGGCGGGGCCCGAGGTGTCCAGGATCGAGTAGTCCTCACCCCGCCGCAGGCGCACGGTCACCTCCCCCGTGACGGCCGTGCCGACCCACCGCTGCAGCGACTCGCGGACCATCAGCGCCTGGGGGTCGAGCCAGCGTCCCTCGTACATCAGGCGGCCGAGCCGACGTCCGTCGCAGTGGTAGGCCGCGAGGGTGTCCTCGTTGTGGATCGCGTTGACGAGCCGCTCGTAGGCGATGTGGAGCAGCGCCATGCCCGGCGCCTCGTAGACGCCACGGCTCTTGGCCTCGATCACCCGGTTCTCGATCTGGTCCGACATCCCGAGCCCGTGGCGGCCGCCGATCGCGTTGGCCTGCATCACCAGGTCGAGCGGTGAGGCGAACTCGCTGCCGTCGATGGTCACCGGCCGGCCGTGCTCGAAGCCGATCGTCACGTCCTCGGGGGCGATCTCGACCGAGGGGTCCCAGAACCGCACGCCCATGATCGGGTCGACCGTCTCGAGGCTGGTGTCGAGGTGCTCGAGCGTCTTGGCCTCGTGGGTGGCGCCCCACAGGTTGGCGTCGGTCGAGTAGGCCTTCTCGGTGCTGTCCCGGTAGGGCAGGCCGCGCTGGAGCAGCCACTCCGACATCTCCTTGCGACCACCGAGCTCGTGCACGATGTCGGCGTCGAGCCAGGGCTTGTAGATGCGCAGGTGCGGGTTCGCGAGCAGGCCGTAGCGGTAGAAGCGCTCGATGTCGTTGCCCTTGAAGGTCGAGCCGTCGCCCCAGATCTGCACGTCGTCGTCCAGCATCGCCCGCACGAGCAGGGTTCCGGTGACCGCGCGCCCGAGCGGTGTCGTGTTGAAGTAGGCCCGGCCGCCCGAGCGGACGTGGAACGCACCGCAGGCCAGGGCTGCCAGGCCCTCCTCGACGAGTGCCGCCCGGCAGTCCACCAGCCGGGCGATCTCGGCGCCGTAGGCCGTGGCGCGGGCCGGTACGGAGGCGATGTCGGGCTCGTCGTACTGCCCGATGTCAGCGGTGTAGGTGCACGGCACGGCCCCCTTGTCGCGCATCCAGGCCACCGCCACCGAGGTGTCGAGGCCCCCGGAGAAGGCGATGCCGACGCGCTCGCCGGAGGGGAGGGACGTGAGGACCTTGGACATGAGGCAAGTCTATGCGAACCGATGCATGAGGATGCAGCGCCTCGGGGGTGCGCGCGGCGGCTACGCCTCGGCCGCGCTGAGCTGGCCGCACGCACCGGCGATCTCGCGACCGCGGGTGTCCCGCACGGTGGCGTTGACGCCTGCGGCCCGCAGGCGTCGCACGAACTCCTGCTCGACCGGCTTGGGTGAGGCGTCCCACTCCGACCCGGGCGTCGGGTTGAGCGGGATCAGGTTGACGTGCACCAGCTTGCCGGCCAGGCGCTTGGCGAGCAGGTCGGCCCGCCACGGCTGGTCGTTGACGTCGCGGATCATGGCGTACTCGATCGAGAGCCGGCGCCCGGTGCGGGACGTGTAGCCGAAGGCCGCCTCGAGGACCTCGCGGATCGGCCAGCGGGTGTTGACCGGGACGAGGGTGTTGCGCAGCTCGTCGTCGGGGGCGTGCAGCGACAGGGCGAGGGTGACCTGCAGCCCCTCCTCGGTGAGCTTGCGGATGGCCGGGACGAGGCCGACCGTCGACACGACCACGCTGCGCTGACCGATGCCGACCCCGTGCGGAGCGGCCTCGGTGATCCGTCGCACGGCGCCGATCACGCGGTTGTAGTTGGCGAGCGGCTCGCCCATGCCCATGAACACGACGTTGCTGACCCGTCCGCCGCGGGCGGCCTCGGCGCGCTGCGCGGCCACGACCTGGTCCACGATCTCGCCGGCCGACAGGTTGCGGGTGAGCCCCGCCTGGCCTGTCGCGCAGAACGGGCAGGCCATGCCGCAGCCGGCCTGGCTGCTCACGCAGATCGTGGTGCGGTCGGCGTAGCGCATGAGCACCGACTCGACCAGCGTGCCGTCCTGGCCCTTCCACAGCGTCTTGACGGTCTCCCCCTCGTCGCAGGAGATCTCGCGCACGGGAGTGAGCAGGGTCGGCAGCAGGTCGGCCGACAGGCGCTCGCGCAGGGCGACCGGGAGGTCGGTCATCTGCTCGGGCAGATGCCCGGCGAAGTAGTGCCGGGACAGCTGCTCGGCCCGGAAGGGCTTCTCCCCCATCGCGGCCACCGCCTCGCGTCGGCCGGCCACGTCGAGGTCGGCGAGGTGGCGGGGTGGGAGGCCGCGCTTGGGCGCGTCGAACACGAGCGGGAGAGAGGTCACGTGAGAAGAGCGTACGGGGGGCGCGATCCCTTCCCGACCACCATCTCCGGCGCGGCTCAGGGGTAGGGGACGAAGGCGGCCAGCAGGATGTACGCCACCGGCGCGGTGGGCAGCAGCGAGTCGAGCCGGTCCATGATCCCCCCGTGGCCGGGCAGCAGCGTGCCCATGTCCTTGATCCCGATGTCGCGCTTGACCATCGACTCGCCGAGGTCGCCGAGCGTCGCGGTCAGCACGACCGCGAGCCCGTAGACCACGCCCAGCAGGGGTGAGACGTCGAACAGGGTGGCGAACAACACCGTCCCGGCGACGGCGCAGGCGAGCAGCGACCCTGCGAAGCCCTCCCAGGTCTTCTTCGGGGACACCGACGGGGCCATCGGGTGCTTGCCGAACAGGACCCCTGCGGCGTAGCCGCCGACGTCGCTGCACACCACGACGAAGATGAAGGCGGTCACCCGGCGGGGGCCGTCGGCAGGCATGGCCATCAACGCGCAGAAGCCTGCCAGGAACGGCACGTAGGCAGCGGTGAAGGTCGCGGCGGCGACGTCGCGCAGGAAGCCCTCGGCGGGGTCCGCGAGGCGCCAGGCCAGGCAGGCGAGCACGGTCAGCACCAGACCGAGCAGCAGCGCGTCCGGACCGTCGCGGTAGGCCAGCACGACCGTCACGGCCCCGCCGAGCAGCAGCGGCAGCAGGGTCGGCTGAGCGCCGAGCGTGCGCAGCGACTTGACGATCTCGTAGCTGCCGATCGTGACGGCCGCCACCAGGACGCCGATGAACAGCCAGCGGGCCGGCGAGAACAGCGGGACGGTGATCAGCGCACCGAGGGTGAGCCCCACCGCGACGGCCACCGGCAGGTTGCGGCCCGCCCGGGTGGGCTCGCGCTTGCCCGGCGCCCCCTCGGGAGGCGCCGGCGCGGTGTCGAAGGCCGCCATCAGGTCCTCGCTCACACCTCGAGCAGCTCGGCTTCCTTGTGCTTGAGCAGCTCGTCGACGGTCGCGACGTACTGCCCGGTGGTCTTCTCGAGCTCCTTCTCGGCGCGGCTGACCTCGTCCTCGCCCACCTCGCCGTCCTTGCTGAGGCGGTCGAGCTCCTCCTTGGCCTTGCGACGGATGTTCCGGATCGAGATCTTGGCGTCCTCGGCCTTGGTGCGGGCCACCTTGATGAACTCGCGGCGCCGCTGCTCGGTGAGCTGCGGGAAGACGATCCGGATGATGTTGCCGTCGTTGGTCGGGTTGACCCCGAGGTCGGAGTCACGGATCGCGCGCTCGATCAGCCCGAGCGAGCTCTTGTCGTAGGGGCTGATGATCGCCATGCGCGGCTCCGGCACGGTCAGCGAGGAGAGCTGGTTCACCGGGGTCATCGCGCCGTAGTAGTCGACGACGATCTTGTTGAACATCTGCGGGGTCGCCCGCCCGGTGCGGATGCCGCCGAAGTCGTCCTTCGCGACGCTGACCGCCTTCTCCATGCGCTCCTCGGCGTCGAGCAGCGTGTCGTCGATCATGAGGAAGCCTCCGAGCTGATCAGGGTGCCGATCCTGTCCCCGGCGACCGCGCGGGCGATGTTGCCCTCGGCCATCAAGTCGAACACGACGATCGGCAGGTGGTTGTCCATGCAGAGGCTGATCGCCGTCGCGTCCGCGACCTTGAGCCGGCGTTCGAGCACCTCGGCGTAGCTGAGCCGGTCGAACTTCACGGCGTCGGGGTTCTTGCGGGGGTCGTCGTCGTAGACGCCGTCGACCTGCTTGGCCATCAGGACGCACTGGGCGCCGATCTCGAGGGCCCGTTGCGCGGCGCAGGTGTCGGTCGAGAAGAACGGCTGACCGAGCCCCGCCCCGAAGATCACCACACGCCCCTTCTCGAGGTGCCGCATGGCCCGGCGCGGGATGTAGGGCTCCGCGACCTGGCCCATCGTGATGGCCGTCTGGACGCGGGTGTCGATGCCCTGCTTCTCCAGGAAATCCTGCAGCGCGAGGCAGTTGATGACCGTGCCCAGCATGCCCATGTAGTCGGCGCGCGGGCGGTCCATGCCCTGCTCGGTGAGCTCGGCTCCGCGGAAGTAGTTGCCACCACCGACGACGACGGCGACGTGCACCCCCGTGCGGACCACCTCGGCGATCTGACGGGCGATCGTCTGGACCGTCCCGGGATCGACACCCATCTCGCCCCCGCCGGCGAAGGCCTCGCCCGAGAGCTTGAGCAGCACGCGGTCGTAGGCCACGCCCTCCCGGGGCGCCTCTGCGCCGCCGACGACCGAGGCCGCCTCCCGATCGCTGGAACTGGGGATGGCGGCCTCCTGCGGTCGTACGGGCTGTGGGTGCGTGCCGAACCTACTGGTCCCGATCCGCCGCGCGGCTCAGGCCTGGCCCACCTTGAAGCGCGCGAAACCGGTGAGCTGGACCCCGGCCTCCTCGAGCACCTTGGCGACCGTCTTCTTGTTGTCCTTGGCGAAAGCCTGCTCGAGCAGCACGGAGTCCTTGAAGAAGCCGTTGACCCGACCCTCGACGATCTTGGGAAGCGCAGCCTCCGGCTTGCCCTCCTCCTTGGCCGTCGCCTCGGCGATCTCGCGCTCCTTGGCCACGACGTCCTCGGGCACCTCGGCGCGCGAGACGTAGGTCGGCGCGAAAGCGGCGATGTGCTGTGCGACGTCCTTGGCGACCGTGCCGCCCTCGCCGGTCAGCTCGACGAGCACACCCAGCTGCGGCGGCAGGTCCGGGTTGGTCTTGTGCAGGTACAGGCCCACGTAGGCGCCTTCGAAGGTCGTGACCCGGCGGACCTCGATCTTCTCGCCCATCATGGCGCCGCCGTCGCTGAGGACCTCCGACAGCGGCTTGCCGTCCACGTCGACGTCCTGCAGGCCGGTCACGTCGTTGCTGCCGAACGCCGCGGTGACGACCCGGTCGGCGAGCTCCTGGAACTTCGGGCTCTTCGCGACGAAGTCGGTCTCGCAGTTGAGCTCGAGCAGGGTGCCCTTGGTCGTGCCGTCGAGCTTGGCGATGACCAGGCCGTTGCTGGCTGCCCGCCCCTCGCGCTTGGCCACGCCCTTGAGCCCCTTGATGCGCAGCTGCTCGACGGCCTTGTCGTAGTCGCCGTCTGCGTCGACGAGGGCGTTCTTGCAGTCGGTCATGCCCGCGCCGGTCGCCTCGCGGAGCTTCTTGATGTCCGCGGTGCTGATGGAAGCCATGTCAGGTCTCGTTCCTGGTCGGAGTGGGGCGTACGACGGCGGCGCCCGGCCCGGGGCCGAGCGCCGCCGTCGTACC
>JAOPWP010000033.1 GCA_025965615.1 Frankiales bacterium | reverse complement strand
CCGGACGGGGAACGCGCAGGACGATGCCGGCCGACGCGCAGCGCTCCTCGGCCAGGGCGCGCAGCCGGCTGTTGGCCGCGACGCCGCCCCCGATCAGCAGGTGGCCGACCCCCCGTTCGCGGCAGGCCCGCACCGCCTTCGAGGTGAGGACGTCGACCACCGCCTCCTGGAAGCTGGCGCACACGTCGGCCACCGGGACCGGCTCCCCCGCGGCCTGCCGCGCCTCGACCCAGCGTGCGACCGCGGTCGTGAGCCCGCTGAAGGACACGTCGTACGACGGGTCGCGCGCCATCGAGCGGGGGAAGGCGATGGCGCTGCGGTCCCCTCCGGCGGCGAGCCGGTCGACGGCGGGACCACCGGGGAAGCCGAGGCCGAGCAGCCGGGCCACCTTGTCGAACGCCTCCCCCGCGGCGTCGTCGACCGTCGCGCCGAGCGGCTCCATCGTCTTCGTGACGTCCTCGACGAGGAGCAGGCTCGAGTGACCACCGGACACCAGCAGGGCGAGACACGGCTCGGGCAGGGGTCCGTGCTCGAGGACGTCGACGGCGACGTGCGCCGCGAGGTGGTTCACCCCGTAGAGCGGGACGTCGAGCGCGATCGAGTAGGCCTTGGCCGCCGCGACTCCCACCAGCAGCGCTCCGGCCAGCCCCGGCCCGGCAGTCACCGCGATCGCGTCGAGGTCGCGCAGCCGGACGCCGGCGGTCTCGAGGGCCCGGTGGACGGTCGGCACCATGGCCTCGAGGTGCGCGCGGCTCGCGACCTCGGGCACCACCCCGCCGAAGCGGGCGTGCTGGTCGACGCTGCTCGCCACCGCATCGGCGAGCAGCGTCGAACCCCGGACGATCCCGATGCCGGTCTCGTCGCACGAGGTCTCGATCCCGAGGACCAGCGGCTCTTCCACGGTGTCCAGCGTATTCACCCGCGTCACGCCCGGCGGGTCAGGCTCTGCGGCTCCAGACCTGGGCGTCGACCCCGCCGGGGTAGTAGCCGCGGCGGACACCGATCTGCCGGAACCCGTGCCGGGCGTAGAGCCGCTGAGCCGGGGCGTTGTCGGCCCGGACCTCGAGGCTGACCGCGCGCTGCCCACGGCGTCCCGCCTCGTCGAGCAGGGCCACGAGCAGCCGGGAACCCAGACCCGAGCCCTGAGCGGTAGCAGCGACCGCAAGGGTCTGGACGAACGCCTCGTCGGGGTAGTCGCACAGCCCGGCATAGCCCAGGACCTCGCCGTCGGAGAGGGCGACCAGGTAGTGACGGGTGTCGACCTGACCGAGCTCGGACCAGAACAGGGCCTCGCTCCACGGCTCGGGGGCGAACAGCGACCGCTCCACCGGCAGCACGTCGGCGATGTGCCACCACCGCATCCGGTGCAGCTGCCCGGTCACCAGGAGGCCCGTTCGGCGACCGTCGTGCCGTGCCGGAGCGACACCCGGTGCAGCAGGTCACCGGCGCGCAGGTGGACCTCGTCGTCCAACCGGCCGAGCCACTGCGCGTACGGGGGGATCGGGTCGCTCTCCCAGGCCAGCCCGGCTGCGTCGTAGGCGGACACGCCCTCGTCGTCGAGCAGCAGGGCCAGCCCGTGGTCCGGCACGGCCTCGAGGTGCCGGACGCTCGGCCGGGACAGGCGCGACCAGGCGTCGGGGTCCCGGGTGTCGACGAGGTAGGGCCCGCCCCCCACGGCGACGAACAGGGTCGAGGGCTGGGGCCACGACGAGATGACCGACAGGTCACCGGCTTGCAGCTCGCTGGCGAAGACCCCCGTCCAGACCCGACCGGTCGCCGCGACGATCCTCAGCCACGCGCCGTCCCTTCCACCGTCTCGCCGCGCGCCGGGGTAGTAGACCCGCTCCGGCACCTTGGACAGCCCGCGCAGGGTGCGTTCGTGGGCGACGGTGAAGTCGTGCGGGAAGGCGTCCAGCCAGATCGGCGTGTCCGTCACAGGATCTCCCGCCGGGGCCTCACGGCACGGCTGCCGTGACCCGCTTGACCGCGCCCGGTTCGACCGCGTCGGGACGCCGGAGGTAGAGGGGCGTGAGCGGCTCCGAGGCGGCTCCCGACAGCACCCGGGAGGCCGCACACCGCACGAGCTCGACCGGTTCGGGGTGCAGGTGCTGCTCGTCGAGCTCCAGCCCGGCGAAGGCCGTCCGGTGCAGGACAGCGCCGGCGCCGACGACGAGCGGGCGGTCGGGCGGCGCGAACGGGTCCGCCAGGGACGGGAGGGTCGACAGGTGCTGGGCCACGTCGGCGGGGGCCGCGACGCCTGGCCCCTCGAGCCGGACGCCGTCGCGGTACCTCGCCCAGTACACCTCCCGCCGACGAGCGTCGGTGACGACGGCGACGTGCCCGACAGGCGCCACCGCGTCGAGCGAGCACACGCCGTACGCCGGGATGCCGAGGGCGTCGGCGAGCGCCGCGGCGGTGACCAGCCCGACCCGGAGCCCGGTGAACGGACCGGGACCCGTGCCCACGACGATCGCGGTCAGGGGCTGACCCTCGCTCGCCGCGAGGACCTCCCGGACGCCTCCGGCCAGCAGCTCGCCGTGGCGTCGCCCGTCCACCACGACGCGCTGCGCGACGAGCTCTGCGTGGTCGTCGGGGCCGAGCGCGACCAGGGCCGCCGTGACGGCGGGCGACGACGTGTCGAGCGCGAGGACCAGCACGACCCCGAGCCTAGGACGGTCGTCGGTGGCCTCCGGGAGGTGGCGCGGCCTAGGCCTGCTCGTAGCGCTCGACCAGCTCGCGCTTGAGGACCTTGCCCGAGGGGCCCAGCGGGAACCCGTCGGCGAAGAAGATCCGGCGCGGGTACTTGTACGCCGCCAGCTTGGTCTTGGCCCAGGCCGACAGCTCCTCGGCCGTGACGTCGCCGCCGGCCGGATCGAGGATCACGACCGCGCAGACCTCCTCGCCGTACTGCGGGTCGGGCAGGCCGATCACCGCGACCTGGCCGACGGCCGGGTGGCGCAGCAGCGCCTCCTCGACCTCGCGCGGGTAGATGTTGTAGCCCCCGCGGATCACCATGTCCTTCTTGCGGTCGACGATGGAGACGTAGCCGTCCGCGTCCTTGGTGCCGAGGTCACCCGTGCGGAACCACCCGTCGACGATCGCGGCAGCCGTCGCCTCCGGCTTGTTGAGGTAGCCCATGAAGACGTTGTGACCGCGCACGACGATCTCGCCGAGCTCGCCGGTCGGGAGTCGCTCGATGCGCTCCTCGACCTCGGCGGCGGCCACCTCGACCTCGACGCCCCAGATGGCCTTGCCGACCGTGCCGGGCTTGGGCGGGAAGCCGACCTGGTTGAAGGTCGCGACCGGAGAGGTCTCGGTGAGGCCGTAGCCCTCGAGCACCTGCGTGCCGAACACCTCGGCGAACTGCTCCAGCAGCGGCACCGGCAGGGCCGCCCCACCCGACAGGGCCGACTTCAGCGTGGGCCGGTGCTCGGAGGTCTTGGCGGCCTCGACCAGCCCGACGTACATGGTGGGGACGCCCATGAAGATCGTGCACTTCTCCTGGACCAGCAGCTCGAGGGCCTGGGCGCCGTCGAAGCGCGGCAGCATGACGACGCTCGCGCCGACGTAGAAGGCGGTGTTCATGCAGCAGGTCTGGCCGAAGGTGTGGAACAGCGGCAGGCAGCCGAGCACCACGTCGTCGCAGCTGATGTCGAAGGAGTGCATCGCCGAGGCGACGACGTTCATGGTCACGTTGAGGTGGCTGATCTCGGCGCCCTTCGGGGTGCCCGTGGTCCCGCTCGTGTAGAGGATGACCGCGGTGTCCTCCGCCTCGGTGGGGACGAAGGCCTCGATCGGGGTGGCCGACAGCGCGAGCGTGTCGATGCGCTCGGGCCCGCCCTCGTCGGGTGAGGTGCCGCCGTCCATGACCGCGAGCACCGGGATGCCGGCCAGCTCAGCGCCCTTCGCGCCCTCGCCGAGCAGCGGCGCGGCGCAGATCATCGCCTTGGCGCCCGAGTCCTCCAGGACGTACTGGATCTCCTCGGCCTTGAGCAGGGCGTGCACCGGCACGGCGACTCCGCCGAGCGCCAGGACGCCGTAGTAGGCGAGCGGGAAGTGCGGCGTGTTCGGCAGGAGGAGGGCGACCTTGTCCCCGGGTCCGATTCCGCGCTCGCGCAGGACCGAGGCGTACTGGAGGGCGTGTCCCCACAGCTGCGCGTAGGTCAGGCGGAGGTCGCCCAGGACGACGGCGGTGCGGTCGGCGTGGCGGACCGCGGACTCGGCCAGGATGCTGGCGATCGTCAAGGACATGGCACTCACTCCAGGGGCAGGATGCGAACGGGTGGGCGCGATCGGGGCTGAGGCGCAGGTCACAGTCTCGCCCATGGCTGGAGCTCCTGCACACCCGGGCTCGGCGCGCTCACGACCCCGGGAACGCCGACGGCGGCCGGTCCCGTGAGGGACCGGCCGCCGAGGGTGCGTGCGAGGGGACTACTTGACGTTCGGCAGACCGTTCGAGGTCGGCGTGAACGGCTTCTTGTCGAACTTCTGGATCGGGCTGTTGTCCTTGCCCGTCGTCGCAGCCGGGACGAGCTCCTTGAACTTGTTGCCCTCGATCTGGCTGATCGAGACGCCGCTGATGCCGCGGTGCGAGTCCTTGGAGTACTCCATCGGCGCGAGCCACGGCCCTTCGAACGACGCGCCCTTGTCCTCGATCGCCTTGACGACGCCCTCACGGGTGACGTCCTTGCCGGCGGCCTGCAGGGCCGAGACCATCGTGTAGGCCTGGGCCATGCCGTAGAGGCGGAAGTTGCTCATGGGCTTGCCGTCACCGTGCTTGGTCCACACGTCGGTGAAGAGCTTGGTCCAGGGGTTCTCGGGCTCCTCCACCGTCGGCAGGTACTTGGTGGTGATGACGCCGTTGAGCAGGCCGCCGTCCTTGACGGCACCCTTCGAGAAGTTGTTCAGCAGCGAGCCGACCAGGGTGATGTCGGAGCCGACGTTGCTGTAGGCCCACTTCGGCTTGTAGTTCAGGCGCAGCGCGGTGAGCTGGCTCAGCGCGGTGTAGGAGGGCACGTTGAAGCCGATGACGAAGTCGGCGCCCGCGGCCTGCAGCTGGGTGATCTGCGGGCCCACGTCGGTGTTGCCCGAGGTGTAGGTGGCCTCAGCGACGATCTGCTTCGCGAGGTACTGCTTCGCGCCCTTGGCGCCGTCG
The DNA here is from genome assembly GCA_025965615.1 of Frankiales bacterium. Taxonomy (GTDB): domain Bacteria; phylum Actinomycetota; class Actinomycetes; order Mycobacteriales; family SCTD01; genus SCTD01. The sequence goes on along the minus strand of JAOPWP010000033.1, from coordinate 13,375 downwards.
CGGCCGAAGTCGTCGCCCTGCAGGAACAGCCCGACCTTGGCGTTCGGGAACGTCTCGGCGATGTACTTGCCGAGGATCTTGCCCTCGACCTCGTAGTTGGGCTGCCAGCCGAAGGTGAAGGGGTACTTCTCCGGCTGGTCCCACGCCAGGGCGCCGGAGGAGACGAACAGGTCGGGGACCTTCTCCTCGTTGAGGAAGTCGATGACCGCGTTGTGCGGCGCCGTGCCGAGGCCGCCCTGCATGGCGAAGACCTGGTCCTGGAGCACGAGCTGGTTGGTCACCGACGTCGTGTTCGCGGGGTTGTAGACGTCGTCCCGGACGACGTACTCGATCTTGCGCCCGTTGACGCCGCCGGCGGCGTTGACGTAGTCGAAGTAGGCCTTGGTCCCGGGCGAGATCTCGGAGTAGCCCGGGGCAGCCACACCGGTCAGCGGCATGTGGGTGCCGATCTTGATGGCGGTGTCAGTCACGCCCACCTTGCTGCCCTCGGCAGCGGGGGTGTCAGCGGGGTTGCCGCCCTCCTCGGTGCCACCGCAGGCTGCGAGCAGCAGCGATGCGGTCGCCAGCACTGCTACGGCCTTCGCAGCCGAGCGCGTTCTGTAGGTCCTCAAGATGCTCCTCCTGGTTCCTCCGGCCGCCGAGCGGTGACCGGCTTCCTGCGACATGGTGACCGAGCACCGCAGCCTTGTGCCATCCGGCACACTGACGTTGTGGGACTGTGACCCGCGCGTTACAACTGCGCGTCGCGTTGCGCGAGATGTGGTTTAGCGCTGCGCCTTTGCCTGCCGGGCCGCCTGCCGGGTCAGGTAGGCGAAGCGCACGGAACCGACCAGTCCGCGGGGCGCCAGCAGCATCACCAGGATCAGCACGATGCCGAACACCAGCGGCGCCACGTTCGCTGCCTGTGCCGCGTTCAGCCCCCCTTCGGCGCCGAGGTCGGTGACGAACGGCCGCAGGAACACCACGATCAAGGAGCCGATGATGGCGCCGACCAGGCTGCCCAGCCCCCCGATCACGATGGCGACGAGCAGGGTGATCGACAGGACGAGGGTGAACGTCGTCGGAGCCGTGAGCCGGGTGATGATGGCGATCATCACGCCGCCGACGCCGGCGCAGGCGGCGCTCACCACGAAGGCGAGCACCCGGGCCCGCCCGAGGTTGATCCCGGCGAGCTCGGCAGCCACCTCGTCGTCCCGCACGGCACGCCACGTGCGGCCGTAGCGGCTCACGACCAGGTTGCTCAGCAGGAGCAGTACCAGCAGGCTCAGGGCCCATCCGAGGTACGCGGTGAACTTCTGGCCGGACAGGCTCTCGCCGGTGACGTCGGCCATGAACGTGGCGAAGTTGGGGCTCGCCCGAGGCGGCGAGACGCTCAGGCCCTGCTCACCGCCCAGGGTCTCCTCGAAGTACAGCGCCAGCCCCGGTACGCCGACGGCGAGCGCCAGCGTGGCACCAGCCAGGTAGGGCCCGTGGAGCCGAGCGGCGGCAGCGCCGACCAGCGCTCCGACGAGCGCCGTGATCGCGACCGCGATGAGGATGATCAGCGCGAACGGCAGCGGGGACTCCTGGTCGAGCAGCACGGACGTCGTGTAGGCGGCGACGGCCATCAACGCCCCGTGGCCGAGGGAGATCTGGCCGTTGAGCCCGGTGAGGACGGTCAGCCCGGCCACGGCGGGGATGAAGTAGGTGAGCTCACCCAGCTGCGACACCCGGAACGGGGACACCGTCTCGAGCAGCAGGGAGATGCCGACCAGCGCCAGGAGCATGAGCCCGACGTGGCGTACGAGGGTGCTCCTGAGCAGCCCTCCTGCGCGCCCACTCTGGGGCGAGCCCTCGGTGGCCAGGGACTTCTCGTCCGGCTTGTTGGTCTGGGTCAGTGCGTCGCTCATGAGCTCAGACCTTCCGCGCGACGGAGCTGGAGAACAGGCCACCTGGCTTGAGGAGCAGGACGACCATCAGGATGCCCAGAGCAGCCAGGGTGACGAGCTCCGGGGCGACGTAGCCCTGGACGTAGGCGAGCGACAGGCCGAGCACCAGTCCGCCGACGACCGCCCCGACGAAGCTGTCGAGGCCGCCGAGCACGGCAGCGACGAAGCCGAACACGACGACGCTGTCCATGAAGTTCGGTGAGATGAAGTTGCCGCCTGCGATGAGAATGCCGGCCAGTGAGCCGAACAGCCCCGCGAGCGCCCAGCCGAGGGTGAGCATCTGCCCCACTCGCACCCCGAGCAGCCGGGCGACCTCCTGGCCGAAGGCCGACGCGCGCATCTGGAGGCCGAGGCTGGTGAAGCGGAACAGTGCGAGCAGCGCAGCCATCGCCACGACGACCGCGAAGATGTTGAAGACGTTGGTCGGGGTCAGGTTGATCGAGGTGTCCCCTACCTGGAAGCCCTCCAGGCCGAACGGCGCGCGGAACGGCTCGAAGGTGTTGCCGAAGACCACTGCTGCCAGGGCGATCAGGCCGATGAACACACCGAGCGTCACGATCACGGCGTTGATCTCGGGGCCCGTCTCGACCGGGCGGACGATCACCCGCTCGATCACGGCACCCAGCACGAAGCCGGAGACCAGGGCCGCGAGCAGCCCCAACCAGTAGTTGCCGGTGCGCTGGACGACGTCGAGGGCGATGTAGGTCGTGAACATCGCCTGCGCGCCCTGCCCGAAGTTGACGATGCGCGTGGCACGGAAGATCAGGACGAGGCAGAGGGCGAACGCTGCGTAGATGAACCCGCTGGTCAGACCCGACAGGCTGAGGTCCAGGAACTGCTTCACGAGGCGGCTCCGAGCTGGAGGAGGGGAAGGACAGGAGCGGCTCTCACGTCAGAACCCGAGGTAGGCATGGCGCAGCCCCTCGTCGGCCAGCAACGTCTTGGCGTCCTCGCTGGCGACCACGCGGCCGAGGTTGAGGACGACACCGGTGTCGGCGATGCCGAGGGCGGACTTGGCGTTCTGCTCCACGAGCAGCACGGCGAGGTCGGTGCGGTCCACGAGGTCGCGGACCAGGGTGAAGATCTGGTTGACGATCAGGGGCGCCAGACCGAGGGAGGGCTCGTCGAGGAGCAGGACCTTGGGCTTGGCGAGCAGGGCGCGGCCGACCACGAGCATCTGCCGCTCACCGCCGGACAGGGTGTGGGCACTGAGCTTGCGCCGCTTGTCCAGCGGCGGGAACTGCTCGTAGACCTCCTCCATCCGCTCGGCCTTGTCGTCGTCCTTGCGCCACAGCCCACCGAGGCGCAGGTTCTCCTCGACCGTGAGCTCGGCGATCACGCCGCGGCCCTCGGGGACGTGCGCCATGCCGAGGCGGACCATCCCCTCCACAGGGGTGCGGGTGATGTCCTGGCCACCGAGCGTCACCTTGCCACTCCGGCTCTTCACCAGTCCGGACACGGTGCGCAGGAGCGTCGTCTTGCCCGCCCCGTTGGCTCCGAGGACAGCGGTGATCTTGCCGGCAGGCACGGAGATGGAGACCCCGTCGAGCGCCTTGACCGGACCGTACGTCGTGACCAGGTCGGAGATCTCGAGCACGTCAGGCCTCCTGGGGGCTGGAGTCGGCGTCGGCCAGGCCGGAGTCGTCATCCTCGTCGCCCAGGTAGGCAGCGAGCACCTGGGGGTTCTCCCTGATCTCGGCAGGGGTGCCGTTCGCGATCACCTTGCCGAAGTCCAGGACCGTGATCCGGTCGCAGACGGACATCACCAGGTCCATGTGGTGCTCGACGAGCATCACCGCCATGCGCCCGGACAGGTGGCGGATGGTCTCGCCCAGCTCGTCCATGTCATCGTGCCCGACGCCGCCGGCCGGCTCGTCGAGCAGCAGCAGGTCGGGCTCCAGCACGAGGGCGCGGGCCAGGGCGACCCGCTTCTGGACGGGATAGGGGAGGCTCCCGGGATAGCGACCGGCGTAGCCCGCGGCCCCGACCGAGTCCAGCGCAGCCATCGCGCGCTCCTTGAGCACCCGCTCGTCCCTGTCGCTCTTGGGCAGCGCGAGCAGGGCGCTCAGGAACCCGGCCTTGGCGTGCGCGTGGAGGCCGGTCATCACGTTCTCCACGACGGTGAGCCCGGCGAACAGCCCGACGCCCTGCAGCGTGCGGGCGATGCCCAGCCCGGCCAGCTTGTGCGGACGGAGACCGACGAGGGGCTCACCGCGCCAGGTGAGCGAGCCCTCGTTGGGCTTGGTGAAGCCGCAGACGACGTTGAACAGGGTCGTCTTGCCGGCACCGTTCGGGCCGATGACCCCGAGCACCTCGCCCTGCTCGACGTGCAGGCTCACGTCGTTCAGCGCGGTCAGGCCGCCGAAGCGGACGGTGATCCCGCTGGCCTCGAAGCGCTGGCCGCCGCTTGCGCGGCCCCCCGAGCCGGTCTCCACCCGGCGCGAACCCGGCTCCGAGTCCGTTCCGAGCTGGGTGCTCCCCGGCCGGTCGGCACTCCCTGCGCCGCCCTCGGGCGGCACCTGCTGCTGCTGCATGCGGGCTCCTCTGCGTCGCGGCGGTCGTTGCCGTGGCTGGTCGGGCCGGTGTCTCAGATGTCTTCGATGTTGCTGACGCGCATACAAGCGCATCGCGGTGTGACGCACGACACCGGGCACCCGGATGTGCCCAAGTCGTGACCCGGTGAGGCTCAGCTCGAACGAGCCGTGAAGGCCTGCCCTTGCCGCCACCGGGGACCGCGCGCACGTACCGTAGCGAACCGGACATTAGCGTCTCGCGCGCCGTCCGACGGCGTCGAGGGCGGCCTGGCGAGCGTGACCTCGAGGCGCGACGGCGACAGGCCCTCGACCACCCCCTCACCCCACTCGACGACCGTCACGCTGTCGGGCAGCCACTCGTCGAGTTCCAGGTCGTCCAGGTCGAGGTCGGCTCCGCCACCTGCCGACCCGTCGCCGCGCAGCCGGTAGGCGTCGACGTGCACCAGGGGCACCGGCCCGCGATGGACCCGTGCGAGGACGAACGTCGGGCTGGTGACGGCTCCGGTCACGCCCAGACCGGCACCGATACCCTGCGCGAGGGCCGTCTTGCCCGCCCCGAGCGGCCCTGACAGCACCACGAGGTCGCCGGGCCGCAGCGTCGCCGCGAGCCGCTCCCCCAAGCTGCGGGTCGCCGAGACCCCGTCGAGCTCGACCTCGAGCGGGCGGACGAGCTCACCCGGCACCAGCTCCTCGAACCCGAGCTCGGCCCACGGCCCGTCGAGCACCGCGGCGGCGCGCAGGTCGAGGGCCCCCGCGGGGTCGAGGAGGGCGGCGCGCGCACCCTCGAGGTCGTCGACCTGCCGGGACCAGGTCACCGGAGCTCCTGTGCGCATCGCACCGCGGCGGCCAGGTCCGCGGCGAGCAGCTGCCGGGGCTCACCGGCGGGCCCGCCGCGCAGGGCGGCGCTCGGGTGGTAGGTGGGGAGCACGCGGACGCCTCCCACCTCGTGCACGCGGCCGCGCACGGCGGCGAGCGTGGTGGGCCCGAGGAACCAGCGGGCCGCGGACAGGCCGAGCGCCACGACCACGGCGGGCTCGGCGAGCTCCAGCTGACGCAGCGTCCAGGGCCGGCAGTTCCGGCTCTCGGTCCGGGTCGGAGGCCGGTTGCCGGGCGGGCGGCACTTCAGCGTGTTGAGGACGCCCACCTCGCCCCGGGCGACCCCCGCGAGCGCGAGGAGCTCGTCGAGCAGCTGCCCGCTGCGTCCCACGAACGGCAAGCCGGTCGCGTCCTCCGTCGCCCCTGGGGCCTCGCCCATCAGCAGCAGGCGGACCGGCGGCGGTGGCACGACGCCCGGGACGACCTGCCGGCGCGTGCCCGCCAGCTCGGGACAGGCCGTGCACGTCCGGGCCAGGCCGGCGAGGGACTCGAGGTCGGGCGAGCCCTCGGCCGCAAGGCGCACACCCTCAGCGTCCGATGGGGGGCTCACCCGGTGCGAACCGCCTTGCGCTCCCGCGCGCGCTCCACCAGGGAGCGCAGCTGCGAGGTGACGAGGGTCGCGCGCTCGAGCTGCACCATGTGGCCGGCCCCCTCGACGACCGTCAGCGTCGCCGAGGGGAGCAGGTCGGCCATCGCCTGGCTGTGCTCCAGCGGCGTCACGAGGTCCTTGCTGCCGACCAGCACCAGCACCTCGATGTCCTGCACCGCGTCGAGCGCTGCGAGCCTGTCGTGTGTCGTGAGCGTGTCGTAGAACTCAGCCATGACGTCGACGGGCGTGCGGGCGGCCATCTCCTCCACGAACTGCACCAGGGCGGGACTGACGTGCTGGTCACCGAAGCCCGTGCGGCGGGCGATCAGGAAGACGAGGTCGCTGCCCAGCTGCCGCGTCCTCTCGAAGGTCGCCGGCCGCCGGCGCACGCCTCGGCTCAGCAGCGGCACGACCACCCGGCTGATCGGGCGCACGACCGACGGGAGCCCGAAGGTCAGCTCGTCGAGCTTGCCGGTGGAGGTGGAGATCAGCGCGACCCCCACCACGCGGCTCCCGAACAACTCGGGCCTGCTCTGAGCCAGCGCCATGATCGTCATGCCACCCATGGAGTGGCCGACCAGCACGACCTCACCCTCGGGGACGACCTCGGCGAGGACGGTCTCGAGGTCGCGCCCGAGCTGGTCGATGGTGGCGTTCTCCGGAGCCCCGCGACCGCTGCGTCCGTGGGAGCGGTGGTCGTAGAACACCAGCCTCCCCGGGTTGTCCTCCCCGAGGTCCTGGCGCTGGTAGTGCCAGCCCGCCATCTCCTGGATGTAGCCGTGCAGGAAGACGACGGTCAGCGCAGCGTCGGCAGGACCGACCTCCTCGACGTGGAGCGGTACGCCGTCCGAGGCCATCACCACCCGCGACCGGTCGGCCGGCAGGGCGAAGAAGGGCTCGACCACCGCGTCGTCCTGGCGCTCGCGCGTGCGGCCCATGAACCGGCGCTCGGCCGCGAGGCCCACCGCCGCCCCGACGGCGACGACGCCGAACGCCGCCCCCACCAGCCCGCTGCCTCTCGGGGGTCTCACGGCATGCCTCCCAGCAGGACGCGGGGCACCCGGGCGCCGATGCGCGTCACGATCTCGTAGTTGATGGTGCCGAGCGCGTCAGCCCAGTCCTGCGCGGTCGGCTCCCCCTGGTCGCCCGGGCCGAACAGCAGGACCTCGTCGCCGGCGGCCACGACGTCCGACCCCACGTCCAGGACGAACTGGTCCATGCAGACCGTCCCGGCGATGGTCCGGCGCCGGCCCCGCAGCTGCACCGGGCCGATGCCGGTCGCGCTGCGCGGGACCCCGTCGGCGTAGCCCAGGGGGACGAGGGCGAGGGTCGACGCGGCCGTGGTCACGTGCCGGTGCATGTAGCTGACCCCGGTGCCGGCGGGCACCTGCTTGACCAGGGCCACGGTGCTCGCGAGCGTCATGGCCGGGCGCAGGCCGAACTGCTCCGGCCCCCCGAGCTGCGGGACCGGCGAGAGGCCGTAGGCCGCGAGCCCGGGCCGGACGAGGTCGTAGTGCGTCTCCGGGGCGGTCAGGGTCGCTGCCGAGTTGGCGAGATGGCGCACCTGCGGGCGCAGCCCGGCCCGCTCCGCGACCTCGAGCGCCTCGGCGAAGACGGCAGCCTGGCGGCGGGTCGTCGGGTGGTCCCGGCCCCCGTCCGCGAACGCGAAGTGGCTCCACACCCCGGTGACCTGCACGTCCCCGCCCGCCTCGGCCGCAGCAGCCGCGGCGCACAGGTCGGGCCAGGCGTCCGGCGTCGCGCCACCACGGGACAGCCCGGTGTCGACCTTGAGCTGGAGCCGGGCCGGTCGACCAGCGGTCCGGGCCGCCGCAGCGGCGGTCCTCAGCTCGGAGGCGTCGTAGATCCCGAGGTCGACGTCGGCGGCGACCGCGGGTACGAGATCCTCGCCGGGGGTCGTGAGCCAGGCGAGGACCGGGACGTCGACCCCGGCCGCGCGCAGCGCGAGCGCCTCCTCGAGGAAGGCCACCCCGAGCCAGGCAGCCCCTCCGGCGACGGCGGCGCGGGCGCTCGGGACGAGCCCGTGACCGTAGCCGTCGGCCTTCACGACCACCATCACCCCGGCCCCGCCGGCGGCGTGCCCTGCGAGGGCCCTGACGTTGTCGCGGATGGCGCCGAGGTCGATCCTCGCCTCGCTCCTCACGTCCGCCTCCCTGTTGGTCGTCCCTGGTCGGCAGCCAGTCTCGCAGTCGCGCGCACCGCGGCCGTCCACGAGCCGAGGACGGCCGACGCCGACGTCGTGGCGCCGTCTGCCGACAGGCTGCCGGCGACGCCGTGCAGGTAGGCCCCGAGCGAGCCCGCGTCGAGCGCGGACGCCCCCCGGGCGAGCAGGGCACCGCAGCCACCGGACAGCACGTCCCCGGAACCGGCCGTGGCGAGCGCAGGGGAACCGGTCGGGTTGGCCCTGGCCGGGCCCTCGCCGCCGACGACGACCGTCGCGTCGCCCTTGAGCAGGACGGTCACGCCGAGGTCCTCGGCCAGGCGGCGGGCGGAGCCGACCCGGTCCTCGGTCAGCTCGGCGCCGGGGAAGCGGGCGAACTCGCGGTCGTGCGGGGTGAGGAGCGTGGGCGAGCTGCGGCGCCGCAGCCACTCGGGGTGCTGGGCGCAGACGGTCAGCGCGTCGGCGTCGACGAGCACCGGAACGTCCTGCGCGAGAACCGCCTCGACGGCCTCTGCCGCCTCGGCGTCCAGGCCCAGGCCCGGGCCGACGACCCACGCCTGCACCCGGCCGGCGTCGACCACCGCACCCCCGCGGTGCTCGGTGACGACGGCTTCGGCCCAGTGGGCACGCACCTGCTCGGCGGCGGAGGGGGCGCCCGCGAACCTGACCATGCCGGCGCCCGCACGTACGGCGGCGCCGACGCTGAGGACCGCCGCGCCGGTGTACTGCTGGGAACCGGCGGCGACGCCCACCACTCCCCGGGTGTACTTGTCGGACGTGCGCTCGCTGCCGGGCAGCAGGCGTACGACGTCGCTCGGCTCCAGCACCTCGACCGGCGCCGGCTCGAGCCAGGGGCCGAGACCGATGTCGACGAGGTGCACCTGCCCGGCGAGGGCGCGCCCGGCTCCGACGAGCAGGCCGGGCTTGAGGGTGCCGAAGGTGATCGTCGAGCCGGCTCGGACCGCCGCGCCCGCGACCGCTCCGGTGTCGGCGTCGACCCCGCTGGGCAGGTCGACGGCCACGACGTCGAGCCGCGGGTCCTGGCTGACGAGCCCGGCCACGCCGCTGGCGAGCTCTGCCGCGTCCGCCCGCAGCGGGCCGTGCCCACCGATCCCGACGAGCCCGTCGACGACGAGCCCCCCACGCGGCCCCGCCCCGGCGAGGCAGGCGAGCGTCCCGACCCGGCCACCGGCCGACAGCAGGGCGGCGAGGGCGTCCGGCCGGGGGGTGCCGGTCAGCACCGCGGTCACCGCCGCGCCTCGCGAGGCCAGCCGGGCACCGGCCCACAGCGCGTCGGCCCCGTTGTCGCCGGAGCCGACGAGCAGGCACACCCGTGCGCCGTAGACGTGGCCCAGCCGGGCGGCGCACGCGACGGCGAGGCCGGTCGCGGCGCGCTGCATGAGGACCCCGCCCGCCAGGGTCGCCCGGAGCGCCTGCTCGGCCCGACGCACCTGGTCGGTGGTGTGGGCCCGCCTCACGGAGCGGTCCTCCGGCTCACGACTCGGCGATGACGACGGCTGTCGCCACGCCCCCGTCGTGCGACAGCGAGAGGTGCCACGTCGCGATCCCCTGCGCGGCGGCCTCGGCGGCGACGCCCCCGTGCAGGACGAGCCGCGGGCGTCCGCTCGGCTCCCGGACCACCTCGGCATCGCGCCACCGCAGCCCCCCGGGAGCTCCGAGCGCCTTCGCCACGGCCTCCTTGGCCGCGAACCGGGCGGCCAGGGACTCGGTGCGCCCGGTCGCGCGCTCGGCCTCGGTGAACAACCGGTCAGCGAGGCCAGGGGTGCGCTGCAGTGCCCGCGCGAGCCGCTCGACCTGCACCACGTCGATCCCCACGCCGACGATCACCTCGCTACTCGACCGTGACGGACTTGGCGAGGTTGCGGGGCTGGTCGACGTCGAGGCCCCGGGCGGCCGCGACCTCGGCCGACAGGACCTGCATGGGGACGATCGTGAGCAGCGGGGTGAGCAGCGACTTGGTGTCCGGGATCCAGATGACGTCGTCGGCGTAGGGAAGGACGCTGTCGTCCCCGTCGGTCGCCACCACGATGGTGCGGGCGCCGCGGGCGCGCACCTCCTGGATGTTGTTGATCAGCTTGGCCTGCAGCGCGTGGCGCGGCGCGAGGATCACGACCGGGGTGCCCTGCTCGATGAGGGCGATCGGGCCGTGCTTGATCTCCCCCGCAGGGAAGCCCTCCGCCGAGATGTAGGCCAGCTCCTTGAGCTTGAGGGCGCCCTCGAGCGCCATCGGGTAGCCCACGTGGCGGCCCAGGAACAGGACCCGCTGCGCGTCCTTGAGGCTGCGGGCCAGCTCGCGCACCGGCTCCATCCGCCCGATCAGCTCGGTGATCAGGTCCGGGATCTCCTGCAGGTCGTGCATGTGGGCCCGGACCTCGTCGGCGTCCCGCGTGCCCCTGACCTGGGCCAGGTAGAGGCCGACGACGTACATCGCGGCGAGCTGGGCCATGACGGCCTTGGTCGACGCGACCGCGACCTCGGGTCCGGCGCGGGTGTAGAGCGCGGCGTCGCTCTCGCGGCTGATCGTGGAGCCGATCGTGTTGGTCACCGCCAGCACCCAGGCGCGCTGCTCGCGGGCGTGGCGCAGCGCTTCGAGGGTGTCGGCCGTCTCGCCGCTCTGGCTGATCGCGATGACGAGGGTGCTCCGGCCGACGACCGGGTCGCGGTAGCGGAACTCCGACGCCATCTCGACGTGCACGGGCAGGCGGCACCAGCGCTCGATGGCGTACTTGCCGACCAGCCCCGAGTGGTAGGACGAGCCGCAGGCGATGATGACGACCTGGTCGATGCCGCGGATGTCCTGGTCGCTCATGGCCAGCTCGTCCAGGTGGAGCAGACCCTCCGGGGTCAGTCGTCCACCGAGCGTGTCGCGCACGGCATCGGGCTGCTCCTGGATCTCCTTCAGCATGAAGAACTCGTAGCCGCCCTTCTCGGCGGCGTCGGTGTCCCAGTCGACGTGGTAGGTCTCGCCCTCGACGACGACGCCGTCCAGGTCGGTCACCTGGACCCCCGTACGGCGGACCTCGACCACCTGGTCCTGCTCCACGGCGCGGGCCGTGCGGGTGTGCGCGATGAAGGCCGTGACGTCGGAGCCGACGAAGTTCTCACCGTCGCCCAGACCGATGACCAACGGCAGGTTGCGGCGGGCGGCCACGATCAGGCCCGGCTCGTCCCGGTGCGCGACGACCAGCACGAACGAGCCCTCGAGCTGCTTGCAGACCGTGCGCACCGCCGCTGCCAGGTCGCCGTCGTAGCACTCCTCGACCAGGTGGGCGACCGCCTCGGTGTCGGTGTCGGAGCGGCGGGCGTGACCTCGCTCGCCGAGCCCCGCGACGAGCTCCTCGAAGTTCTCGATCGTGCCGTTGTGCACGACGGCCACCGCCCCCGCGCAGTCGACGTGGGGGTGGGCGTTGGCGTCGTTGGGCGGGCCGTGGGTCGCCCAGCGGGTGTGCCCGATGCCGAGCGTGCCAGGCAGGGACCGGTTCGCGAGCACCTCGTCGAGGTTGGCGAGCTTGCCCGCCTTGCGCTCGACCTGCAGCGTGGTCCCGTCGAGGATCGCGACGCCGGCGCTGTCGTAGCCGCGGTACTCCAGGCGGCGCAGGCCGGCCACCACGACGTCCACCGCTGACTGCTCTCCGACGTACCCCACGATGCCGCACATGGGCCGAAGGCTAGTCGGGAACCCCTGGCCGTGCGCTCCCCCGAGGCGTGGTCGTCGCGACAGCAGCGAGAGGGTCTTCGAGCGCAGGACGCGGCGCGTCGACGACGTCCTGCGGCGACAGGCAGCATCCAGGGTCCTGAAGGTGGCAGACCTCCGGGCCGTCACGGGCCCGTCCGAGCGGGGCTCTACGCCGACGGCTTCCACCCCGACGACACGGGCCACGAGCCGTGGACCGAGGCGGCGTTGGCGGCGGTCGCGCCGCTGCTGCTCAGCCCGGACGAGCCGACGCTCGGCGCGCCCTGAGAGCTCGGGCCAGGTCGTCGCGCTGCTCGGCCACGAGCCGCCGCAGGCCGGGCGGCCCCTGCTCGAGAAGCACTCCGGTGCGCTCGAGCACCTCGGGCTCGACCAGCGTCGAGGGGAAGAGCAACTCGGTGAGCCGGCTCACCACCTCCGGGGAGCGGCTGCGCCACAGCTCGGGCAGGTCGGCGACGTAGCGGTGGACGTACGGGCGGAGCAGCTCGTCCTGTCCGTGCTGCCAGATCCCGGCAGCGACAGCGTGCGACTCGTGGTTGGACAGGTCCGTGTCCGCCACGACCGCGCGCCACGCCTGCGCCTTCGCCTGCCCGTCGGGCCGGGCCGCTCGAGCCGTCAGCGCGTTCCGCCGACCCTGTGCCGTGTCGTCGCGGGTGAGTTCGTCGTCGATGTCCGAGACGTCGAGCAGCCCGAGGCGGGCGAGCGCCTGGACGATCGTCCAGCGCAGGTCCGTGTCGACGAGCAGCCCCTCGGGCGCGGCACTCCCGTCGAGGATCCCCTGCAGGCGCGTCGCCTGGGCAGGACCGGCCAGCTGGCCGAAGGCGCGCACCCGGGTGAGCTGGAGGTCGCTCCCGGGCGGGCTCGCCGCGTGCCACGACGCCTCGGCGAGCGACGCGCGCAGGCTCGCGCCGTCCGACGTGAACATCGTGGCGGCCGTGGCAGCCTGCGACAGCAGCGTGGCGACGGTCGACGGGTCGCCCTCGCCGTCGACACCGGCCAGCACGGCCCGGACGAAGTCGGCGGGCGGCAGCTCGGCGTCGCGACAGGCGTCCCACAGCGCCGACCAGCACAGGGCGCGCGCCTGGGGGTCGCCGAGCCGCCGCAGGTCGGTCAGGGCGGTGGACAACGACCGTGCGTCGAGACGGATCTTGGCGAAGGTGAGGTCGCCGTCGTTGGGCAGGACCAGGTCGGCCTCCGCCACCACGGGAGTGAACACGTCCCGCACGTCGATCTCCTGGCGCTCCCGCAGGACCAGCGACTCGCCGACCCGGTCGTAGGCCCCGACGCCGATCCGGTGCGGGCGCAGGCCGTCGCAGGAGATCCCCCCCTCCACGACCCGGAGCGTGCCGACACCCGACGTCTGCAGCCAGCTGCGGGCCCAGTCGTGCAGGTCGCGCCCGCTCGCGAGCTCGAGCTGCACCAGGAGGTCCTCGAAGCTGGTGTTGGCGAAGGCGTGCCGCTCGAGGTAGGCGCGCACCCCGTCGAAGAAGGCCTGCTCACCGACGGTCGCCATGAGCTGTCGCAGCACCGAGGCGCCCTTGGCGTAGGAGATCCCGT
>JAOPWP010000220.1 GCA_025965615.1 Frankiales bacterium | reverse complement strand
GTCCGGTAGCGGGTCTGCCGGCTGTAGCCGGTGAGCGTGTTGAACAGGTCGGTGAGGTCGGCGCCGACGTCCGGGTCGGCCGTGAGCAGACCGACGTCCTCGTAGATCCGGGCGGTCTTGGGGTTGTAGTTGCCGGTGCCGATGTGGGCGTAGCGGCGCAGCTGCCCCTTCTCCTGCCGCACCACCAGCGACGTCTTGCAGTGGGTCTTCAGCCCGACCAGGCCGTAGACCACGTGGCAGCCGGCCTTCTCCAGTGCCCTCGCCCACTTGATGTTGGCCTGCTCGTCGAAGCGCGCCGTGATCTCGACCAGCACCACGACCTGCTTGCCGGCGTGGGCGGCGTCGATGAGGGCGTCGACGATGGGGCTGTCGCCTGAGGTCCGGTAGAGGGTCTGCTTGATGGCCAGTACGTGCGGGTCCGCCGCCGCCTGCTCGATGAAGCGCTGCACGCTCGTGGCGAACGAGTCGTACGGGTGGTGGACCAGCACGTCACCGTCGCGCAGGGCGGCGAAGACGTCAGCGGCCTTCTCGCCCTCTGCCAGGCGCGGATGGGTCGCCGGGACGAAGGGGTCCTGCTTGAGGTCGGGCCGGTCCACGTCGTAGAGCTGCCAGAGCGACGTCAGGTCGAGCAGCCCAGGCACCTGCACGACGTCGTCGTCCGTGATCTCGAGCTCGCGCACCAGCAGGTCCAGGACGTGCTCGTCCATGTCCTCGCCCACCTCGAGGCGGACGGCCGGGCCGAAGCGCCGGCGCGCCAGCTCGCGCTCCAGGGCCTGCAGCAGGTCCTCGTCGCGGTCCTCCTCGACCTCGACGTCGGTGTTCCTCGTGACCCGGAACGGGTGGTGGGCGGTCACCTCCAGGCCGGGGAACAGCTGCTGCAGGTGCGCCCCGATCAGCTCCTCGAGCGGGAGGTAGCTCGGGATGCCGTCCTCGGTGCGCACCGGGACGAAGCGCTTGACGTTGTTCGGGACCTTGACCCGGGCGAAGTGCTCGGTGCCCGACACCGGGTCCCGCACGAGCACCGCCAGGTTGAGCGAGAGGCCGCTGATGTACGGGAACGGGTGGGCGGGGTCGACGGCGAGCGGCGTCAGGACCGGGAACACCTGGGCGCGGAAGTAGTCGTGCAGCTGCGTCTGCTGGGCCGACGGCAAGTCGCGCCACAGCACGATCCGGATCCCGGTCTCGGCGAGCGCCGGTCGTACGTCCTCGAGGAAGCAGCGGGCGTGCTCGGCAGCCAGCTCACGCGCCCGCTCGGAGATCCGGGCGAGCTGCTCGCGGACCCCGAGACCGTCGGCGCTGCGCACGCCGAGGCCCATGCTCTGGCGGCGCTTGAGGCCCGCGACGCGCACCATGTAGAACTCGTCCAGGTTGCTGGCGAAGATGGCCAGGAACTTCGCCCGCTCGAGCAGCGGAGTCGCCTGGTCCACCCCGAGCGCGAGCACCCGGGCGTTGAAGTCGAGCCAGGAGACCTCCCGGTTGAGGAAGCGGTCCTCTGGCAGGTCGACCTGCGGGGCGTGCACGACGACGGGTGGCACGGGGGTCGGCTCGAAGCTGACGACGCTCGACTCGCCCGGGCCGGCCGTCGGGGGATCCACGTCGAGGGGCTCCACGCTCGCGGCCCGGTTCGGCGGGGCTGAGTCGGCTCGCACGTCGGTGGTCACCGGTCCATGGTGCACCGTACGGCTGGACGGCACCTACGCGAGCGCCCGCAGGACCGCTGAGGTGTGCCGCCCGACGCCGAGCCGGGTGAGCTCCACCAGGTGCTCGCTGCTGTCGACGTCGCGCCGCAGCCGAGGGGCACCGGCGAGCTCGAGGGCACCCGACTGGAGGTGCCGGAGCCGCGAGTCGGGTCCGTACGCAGCCGCCACGGCGCACCCGGGCGAGGCGGCCAGCAAGGTCGTCCCGCGGCCCTCTGCGTCGCAGATGAAGGCCCGACGACCCAGCGGTACCGCGTCGAGGGCGGCAGCCAGGTCCTCCGGTCTCACCCCAGGCAGGTCAGCAGGCAGGACGGCGACCCCGACGTCCGGGTGACGGGCGCGGACCCGCTCCGTCGAGAGCGCGAGGGCCGCGTTGAGGCCCCCCGTACCGCCGTCGGGGGTCGGCGTCGCCCCCAGCGCTGCGAGCGTCCGCGCGGCGAGCTCGTCGTCGGTGACGACGAGGACCCGTTGGACGAGCAGGCAGCCGACCGCCGCCGTCACCACGTCCGCCGCGAAGGCCAGCGCGAGCCGGGAGCGGGCTGCCGCGTCGAAGCCGCTCAGCCGCGACTTCGCCAGGCCCAGTCGCTTGACCGGCACGACGACAGCCCACGAGACGCGCTCGACCTGCGGGGGGACGTCGTTCGGAGGCACGACGTGGGAGTCTCGCAGACCGGGCAGCGGCTCGGGGTGACGACCGGAGGCGGGTGTGGCGGTGCGGCAGCAGCGGGTGGTGGAGCAGCCGTGGTGAAGCGGTGGGGGCCCATCGGCTTCTGGTACCGCGTGGGGATCGCGATCCTCAAGCCGCCGGCGACGCTGCTCACGCGGCGCGAGTGGACCGGGACCGGCCGCGTGCCCCCCGGCGGGGTGATCCTCGCCAGCAACCACATCTCGGTGGGGGACCCGGTGGTCCTCACCGAGTTCCTGCTCTACGTCCTGGGGCGGGCGCCGCGCTTCCTGGCCAAGAGGGAGATGTTCCAGGGCAACGGGCTGGTGCCACGGGTCATGCGCGGGGCCGGTCAGATCCCGGTCGACCGGCACGCACCGGATGCCTCCCGGGCGCTGGATCCCGCCGTGGCCGCACTCGCCGCCGGCGAGCTCGTCGTCATCTACCCCGAGGGCACGGTGACGCGGGACCCGGGCGGCTGGCCCATGCGGGCCCGCACGGGGGTCGCCCGGCTCGCCCTGCTGTCCGGGGCACCTGTGGTCCCGGTGGCCCAGTGGGGGGCCCAGGACGTGGTCGACGGCTACCGCCGCCGGGGGCTGCGCCTGCGGCGCCACCTCGTGCGGTTCCGCATCGGTCCGCCCGTCGACCTGTCGCCCTGGCGGGGCAAGGAGCTCGACGGGCAGGTCCTGCGGGAGGCGACGGAGGCGGTCATGTCGGCGGTGACCGTCGAGCTCGAGGCGCTGCGCGGGGAACGGGCGCCCGAGCAGGTGCACGACCCCCGAGAGCGCAGGGAGAGCGCATGACCCGCGCAGCGGTCCTGGGGTGCGGTTCGTGGGGCACCGCGTTCGGCAAGGTGCTCGCCGACTCCGGCACCGACGTCGTGCTCTGGGCCCGGCGCCCGGAGCTCGCCCGGCGGGTGCGCGAGACCGCTGAGAACCCCGACTACCTGCCGGGTGTCGTCCTTCCGCCCGGGCTCACGGCGACTGCTGACCCGCTCGAGGCCGTCGAGGGGGCCGACTTCGTCGTGCTCGCCGTGCCGTCGCAGAGCCTGCGCGACAACCTCGGCGCCGTCGCGTCCGCTCTCGATCCCGGTGCGGTGCTGGTCAGCCTCATGAAGGGCGTCGAGCTCGGCACGACCAAGCGCATGAGCGAGGTGATCTGCGAGGTCGCGGGGGTCCCGCCCGAGCGGGTCGCGGTGGTCAGCGGACCCAACCTGGCCAAGGAGATCGCGGCCGGTCAGCCCGCGGCGACCGTGGTGGCCTGTACCGACCTCGCCGCGGCCACGCGGCTCCAGGCCGCCTGCGTGACCGGCTACTTCCGGCCCTACACCAACGTCGACGTCGTCGGGTGCGAGCTCGGCGGCGCGGTCAAGAACGTGATCGCCCTCGCCACCGGCATGGCCGAGGGCATGGGCTTCGGCGACAACACCAAGGCGTCGCTGATCACCCGCGGGCTCGCCGAGACGGCCCGCCTGGGAGCGGCGCTCGGCGCTGACCCGCTGACCTTCTCGGGCCTGGCCGGCCTGGGTGACCTGGTCGCGACCTGCACCTCGCCGCTGTCGCGCAACCGCACGTTCGGTGAGCTGCTGGGACGAGGGCAGACGCTCGACGAACTGCTCGGCCGCAAGCAGCAGACGGCCGAGGGGGTCAAGTCCTGCCGCTCCATCCTGGACCTGGCGCGCAAGCACGACGTCGACATGCCGATCACGGAGCAGGTGGTGGCCGTGGTCCACGAGGGCAAGACCCCGGCCGACATGCTGAGGGCGTTCATGCAGAGGGAGACCCGGAGCGAATGAGCGACACGTCAGCTGGACAGCCCCCCCGGCATGGCCGCGGGGAGCACACCCGCGCGGTCCACACCCCGCCGCCACCGGTCTTCTCCCAGGTCCCCCTGGGGCTTCCGGTCCACCGCACGGCGGCCTTCGCCTTCGACAGCGCGCAGGAGTACGCCGACGTGCTGGCCGGTACCGCTCCGGGCTACTCCTACAGCCGGGTCGACAACCCGACGTCCGACGCGTTCGCCCAGGCGGTCGCAGCGCTCGAGGGGGCCGGTCTCGACCGGGAGGTCGTGGGTCAGCCGTTCTCCTCGGGCATGGCCGCGATCTCGACGGTCCTGATGGCCCTGACGCGGGCCGGCGCCCACGTCGTCGCTCCCCGCGAGGTCTACGGCGGGACGTACGGCCTGCTCACGACGGTGCTGGACCGCTTCGGGGTCTCCACCACCTTCGTCGACGGGACCGACCTCGAGGCGGTGCGGGCGGCCATCCGCCCCGAGACGACGGTGCTGTGGGGCGAGACGCTCGCCAACCCCACGATGAGCGTGGCGGACCTGCCGGGCCTGGCTGCCCTGGCCCGCGAGGCCGGCATCACGTCGGTCGTCGACTCGACCTTCGCCTCGCCCGCTGTCTGCAGGCCGCTCGAGCACGGGATCGACGTGGTCGTGCACTCGGCGACGAAGTACATCGGGGGGCACAGCGACGCGACCGGCGGGGTCGCCGTCGGCGATCCGGAGCTGATGGCCCGGATCCGGCACGACCGCATCGACCTCGGCGGCATGCTCGCCCCGGACGAGGCCTTCCTGCTCCACCGGGGTCTCGCCACCCTGCCGCTGCGGGTCGACCGCCACTGCCGCAGCGCGCTCGCGGTCGCGACGGGCCTGGTCGAGCACCCGTCGGTGGTCCGGGTCGACCACCCGGGGCTCCCGGCCCACCGCGACCACGCCCTTGCGACGGAGCTGTTCGATCAAGGGCGCTACGGCGGCATCGTCACCGTGACGCCGCGGGGCGGCCGGGCCGCGGGCATGGCGCTGGTCGACGGGCTGCGCCTCGTCTCGATCGCCACGTCGCTCGCGGGGACCCACTCCAAGGTCAGCCACGTCGCGACCACCACGCACCGGCAGTTCTCCGACCAGGCCCTGGCCGCGGCCGGGATCGACCCGGGAGCCGTGCGGATCAGCGTCGGTCTCGAGGACCCGGAGGACGTGCTGGCCGACGTCGTGCAATCGCTCGACAGGCTGTCCGGGACCGCCTGACCGATGAGCCCGCGCGGCGCCGCTAGGGTCGCCGGATGAGCAGGACCCGCATCGCCGTCGTCTTCGGCGGCCGCAGCACCGAGCACGCCATCTCCTGCGTGAGCGCGGGCAGCATCCTGGGCGCGATCGACCGCGACCGCTACGACGTCGTCGCGATCGGCATCACCCCTGACGGCCGCTGGGTGCTCGCCCCGGACGATCCTTCGCTGCTCGCCCTCTCGGGACGGGACCTGCCCTCGGTCAAGGACGGACGGGCGGTGGCCCTGCCCGGTGACCCGACCGCCGGCGGGCTCGTCCCGCTCGAGGACGGGCCGGGGCTGCTCGGCTCGGTCGACGTCGTGTTCCCGGTGCTGCACGGCCCGTACGGCGAGGACGGGACCATCCAGGGGCTGCTCGAGCTCGCTGACGTGCCGTACGTCGGCTCGGGCGTGCTCGCCAGCGCTGCGGCGATGGACAAGGTGGTCGCACGCCTCCTGCTCACGGCAGCCGGGCTCGCCGTGACTCCGGCTGCCGTGGTGCGGGCCGCGCGCTGGGAGCAGGACGAGGCGGCCGTCGTGCGCGAGGTCTCGGCTCTGGGCCTGCCGGTCTTCGTCAAGCCTGCGCGTGGCGGCTCCAGCATCGGCATCTCCAAGGTGCACGACCTCGCCCAGCTCCCGCGAGCGGTCGACGAGGCGCTGCGCTGCGACCCCAAGATCCTCGTCGAGGCCGCTGTGGTGGGCCGCGAGGTCGAGTGCGGCGTTCTCGAGGACGCACACGGCCAGCCGCAGGCCAGCGTCCCGGCGGAGCTCAGGGTCGTCGGCGAGCACGAGTTCTACGACTTCGAGGCGAAGTACCTCGACGCGGCCACCGAGCTGGACGTCCCGGCCGACCTGCCCGACGAGGTCGCTGCGCAGATCCGGTCGATGGCGTGCCGGGCCTTCGAGGCACTCGACTGCCAGGGGCTCGCCCGGGTCGACTTCTTCGTCGGGCCGTCGGGGGAGGTCACCGTCAACGAGGTCAACACGATGCCGGGCTTCACCACCACGTCGATGTTCCCGCGCATGTGGGCCGCGTCGGGAGTGGACTACCCCGAGCTCGTGGACCGCCTCATCCAGACCGCGCTGCGCCGGGGCACCGGGCTCCGCTGACCCGCTGGGGTCAGGGCCTGCGGGGGAGTGCCGCGAGAAGCGGCTGGGCCAGCGGGTTCACCAGCTCCGCGCCGTTCTCGTAGGCGTCCGGGATGTCGACCGCCACCAGCACGCTGGTGTCGGTCGTCGTCCAGCGGAAGCCCGGGCCGATGTCCCTGACCGCCCAGGTCACGCCGTTCACCTGGGCCGGCTCGTCGGGACGGTCCGGCTCGGGCACGCCGCACTCCAGCGTGATGGCCGGGTCGCCCCAGGCGGCCGTACGGCCCGCATCGCCGGTGACAGGGCGCCGGCGTACTCCCGGGTCGATCTCGTCAGGCAGAGCGGCGATCAGCGCCGCACACGGGCCCGTGCTCTGCGGCTGTGGGGTCTGGGCCTGGACCGGCACGTCCACGGCGCTCGTGGCGGGCGGGGGCGGTCCGGGGTCGGAGCACCCGGCGACGGCCAGCAGGCCGAGGACGGCGACCCCCGACCGGAGGGTCCGCCGCTGCGGGTGGAGCGTGCTCAGAGGTGGACGACCGGGCAGGTGAGCGTGCGGGTGATCCCGTCGACGCTCTGCA
>JAOPWP010000214.1 GCA_025965615.1 Frankiales bacterium | reverse complement strand
GCGGCCGTCCGGCGCCGGTCTCGCTGGACCCGGCCTGGCGCCGGGCCGTCACCGCGCACCTGCCCCGGGTGAGGGACGCCGGTCGGGCGGCCGGCCGACGCTGGCGCCGCTCCCTGCAGACCCGCGTCTTGGTGAGCACTCTCGTCGTGTCGAGCGTGGTCGTGGCGATGTTCGCCTCCCTGCTGCTCGACTCGGTGGGGCGGGGACTCGTGGAGGCGAAGACCCGGGTCTCCCTGGCCGAGGCGCGCTCGGGGGTCGTCTTCCTGGAGACCAGCACGACCAACACCGACGACGTGCCCGCGGAGGTGCAGGAACCGCGCCTGCAGGACGTCTTCCAGCGGCTGTCGGCACGCGGCGCCCCGGGAGCCGCGTACTCCGTGCTGCTCGTGGGTCCGTCGCAGCGCAACGCCTTCGCCTCCCCCGGCGTGAGGCCCTCCGACGCTCCCGGCGAGCTCGAGTCCCGGCTCGAGCCTGGAATGGGCACGGGCACGGCCTACGTCTTCGCCGACGTACCTGTCGGCGACGCCCGGGAGCCGGGGCTGGTCGTCGGGTCGCTCGTCACGATCCCCTCGCTCGGCGAGTACCGGCTCTACCACCTGTTCCCGCTGACCTCGGAGAGCGAGACCCTGAGCCTCGTGCGGCGGACCGCGGCGGCAGCCGGCCTGCTGCTGGTCGGGCTCCTGGCGCTGATCACGGGGCTGGTCGCCCGCCAGGTCGTGGCGCCGGTCCGCATGGCGGCGCGTACGGCCGAGCGGCTGGCGTCGGGTCTGCTCGACGAACGGCTCAGGGTGCGTGGGGAGGACGAGATCGCGCGCCTGGCCGTGACGTTCAACTCGATGGCGGCGGCTCTGCAGCGCCAGATCCGGCAGCTGGAGGACCTGTCCCGGGTGCAGCGGCGCTTCGTCTCGGACGTCTCGCACGAGCTGCGCACCCCGCTGACCACGGTGCGCATGGCCGCTGATCTGCTCTTCGACGGCAGGGCCGACTACCCGGCCTCCGCCGCGCGGGCGACCGAGCTGCTGCAGGCCGAGCTGAACCGCTTCGAGACGATGCTGGTGGACCTGCTGGAGATCAGCCGTTACGACGCCGGGGCGGCGGCCCTCGACCCCACGACCGTCGACGTGCGGCAGCTGGTCAACCGGGTGGTCGAGGCCGCGGGTCCGCTCGCCGAGCGCAAGGCCATCCCGATGGACGTGCGCATCCCGTCCAGCCCCGTCCTCGCCGACGTGGAGCCGCTGAGGATCGAGCGCGTGCTGCGCAACCTCGTCGTCAACGCGATCGAGCACGGAGAGGGCCGTCCGGTCGTCGTGACGCTCACCGAGGACGACGCCTCGGTCGTGGTGACCGTCCGCGACCACGGGGTGGGGCTGCAGCCGGGGCACGCCGGCATGGTGTTCACCCGGTTCTGGCGGGGCGACCCGTCCCGGGCGCGTACGACGGGCGGCACCGGCCTGGGCCTCGCCATCGCCCTGGAGGACGTCCGCCTTCACGGCGGGTGGCTGCAGGCGGCGGGCTCGCCGGGTGAGGGATCGGTCTTCCGCATGACGCTGCCCCGCAGGGCGGGCGACACCGTCGTCGACACGCCGCTGGTGATGGCGCCGTGAGGGGGAGGGCGGTGAGGGGCCGGGGCGTCAGGCGCGCGCTCGCCGGCTTGCTGCTGCTCCTGCTGGCCGGTTGCGGGTTGCCGCTCCCCGAGGGCGTGAGGTCGGCCGGTGACGTGCGGCCCGAGCAGCCCGAGGAGGTGGGCATCGAGGTCCTGCCCCCCGGGCCGCAGGACGGCGCGACCGAGGTCGACCTCGTCCAGGGGTTCCTGCGCGCGCAGAGCAGCCCGAACAACGCGCACGCCGTGGCACGGGAGTTCCTCGCCCCGGGAACCCCTTGGGACGACGACGAACTCGTCATCGTCTACCGGGCGAGCCCGACGGCGATGCCCGACCCCGAGCGGCTCGGCCAGGTCGTCGTCCGGCTCGAGACGGTTGCGCGGATCTCCGACGACGGCTCCTACCGGCTCGACAGCAGGACCCTCGAGGAGCGCTACACCTACGGCCGCCAGCCCGACGGTCAGCTCAGGCTCACCGGGGTCCCGCCCGGCCTGCGCCTCACGCCCGCCGACCGGGAGCTGTCCTACCGGTCGTACGAGGTGGACTTCCTCGCCCTCGGGATCGACGGCCAGGCCACCAGTCGGCTCGTCGCGGACCGGGTCTTCCTCCCTGTCACGGCTGACCCGGCCTCGGCGGTGGTGGCCGCCGCGTTGCGCGGTCCCTCCCTCCCGCTGCGCGGCGCCGTCACGACGGCCGCACCCCCCGGCACCACGCTGGTGTCCCCGGTGCGCACCGACGCGGGCCTCGTGACCGTCGACCTGTCCGGCGGCGCCCGGGCGCTGGACTCCCGTGGCCGGCAGCGCTTGTCGGCCCAGCTCGTGTGGACCCTGCAGGCGGCGCGCTACAGCGGGCTGCGCCTGCTGGTGGAGGGCGAGCCGTTCGAGGTGGAGGGGGTCGACGAGGTCCAGCAGGTGTCCGACTGGCCGGGCTACGACCCGAGTGCCGTGGACGAGCAGGCACCGCTGCTGTTCGTCCGCGACCGCAAGCTGCTCAGCCTCGACGGGACGGTGGAGCCCAGTGACGCCACCCGAGGCGCCGCTCTGCTCGTCGACGAGGCCGCTGCGAGCCCCCTGCGGGGAGCCCTCGGCCTGCGCACGGCCACACCGTCCGGGATCGACGAGATCCGCACCGGTCCGGCAGCGGGGCCCTTCGGGGCGCCCGTGCTCGCCGAGCCCGAACTCGGGTCGCTCTCCTGGGGGTCGGGTGACCAGGGCTTGTGGGTGCTGCAGGGCGGACGCCGGCCGGTCGTCTGGCTCGTCCCCGGCCCGGACGCCGAGCCGGGGACCAGCCCCAGGCAGATCGAGTACGAGTACCCGCCGGGTGCCAGCGGGCCGCTGACCCGCCTGCGTGTCGCCCGCGACGGGACCCGCGTCGCGCTCGTGTTCGGGACGGGCGCGGACCGACGACTGCACGTGGGCCGGATCGAGCCGGTCCAGGGCCAGCTGCGCATCGCCGGCGTGATCGCCGTCGCCCCCGCCCTGAGCGACGTCACCGACCTGGCCTGGAGATCCGGGACCTCGCTCGCGGTCCTGGCCGCCGACGTCGAGACCGCGGGGCTGCTGCCGGTCGAGGTCGCCATCGACGGGTCGAGCGTCTCGCCGGTCCAGCGAGGCGGGCTGACCGGCACCCCCGTCTCCCTCGCCGCGGCGCCTGGTCGGCCGCTGACCGTGTCGGCTCTGGAGGGCGGCCGGTCACGGCTGTTCCGGGACAACGGCTCGCTGTTCCGGCTGCAGCAGGACGGCGGCCGGCCCTTCTACCCCGGCTGAGCCGTCCCGGCCGCGGCTCCTGCTCGTCCCCAGGCCGGCCGGGGGCGGTTGCCCCCGGCCGCTCGCCGGGCCACGGTGGCGCGGTGGCAGCCGACGCCTCCCTGCTCGCCCGCTCCCTGTACGACCTGCTCGACCTCGTGCTCCCTCGCACCTGCGCAGGCTGCGGCACGGCAGGGCGCACCCTCTGTCCGGAGTGCGCCCAGGTGCTGGCGGGGCGGCCGTTCGACGCCCGACCGTCCCCGTGCCCGCCGGGCCTGCCCCGGGTCACGGCGAGCGTGGCGTACGGCGGTCCGGTCCGCGCGGTGCTGCTCGCCCACAAGGAGGCGGGCCGCCTGGCCCTCGCCGGTCCGCTCGGACGCTCCCTGGCGTCAGCCGTGCGCACCGCCACCTGCGAGCGGGGGCTGGACCGCCGGACGCTGCTCGTGCCCGTCCCGTCCGACCCTGCCGCCGTCCGGGCGCGAGGTCACGACCACGCCAGACGGGTCGCTGCGGTGGCGGCGCGCGACCTGGGCCTGCGCGCCCGGCCCCTGCTGGTC
>JAOPWP010000020.1 GCA_025965615.1 Frankiales bacterium | reverse complement strand
GCCATTCGGGTGCCGTCGTAGGACTCGAAGAAAGGCACCGGGTCAGGCGAGGTCGACGGTGTGGGCCGCGGTCGCGCCGATGGTCGTGCTGAGCGCTGTGAGGACGTCCGCCGGCACGGCGCTGTCCACGGTCAGCCCCATGAGGGCCGCACCGCCCGCGGAGGTGCGGCTGACCTGGGCGCCGGCGATGTTGACCTGCGCCTGGCCGAGGGCGGCACCGACGGTGCCGACGACTCCCGGCCGGTCGGCGTAGCGGAAGAAGACCAGGTGCTCCTCCGCGACCAGCTCGACGTCGAAGCCGTCGACCTCGGTGAGCTTCTCCACCTGGCGCGTCCCGGTCAGGGTCCCCGAGACCGACACGACGTCACCGCTGGTGAGCACGCCTCGTACGGTGATGAGGTTGCGGTAGTCGGGGCTGTCCTGAGAGGTCGTGAGAGACACGGCGACGCCCCGCTCGGAGGCCAGGGTGGGCGCGTTGACGAACGTGACCTGCTCCTCGACGACGTCCGCGAACACGCCCTTCAGCGCTGCCAGCTGCAGGACGGAGACGTCCAGAGCCGCGATCTCGCCCCGCACGATGACCTCGATGCTCTCGGCCACCCCGCCCGCCAGTGCGGTGAACACCCGGCCGAGCTTCTCGACGAGCGGCAGGGCAGGACGCAGCTCCTCCGCGACGACCCCACCCGCCTGCACGTTGACGGCGTCGGGCACGAACTGGCCCTCCAGCGCGAGCCGCACCGAGCGGGCCACCGCGATCCCTGCCTTGTCCTGCGCCTCGACCGTGCTGGCACCCAGGTGGGGAGCCACCACCACCGAGTCGAACCCGAACAGCGGCGAGTCCGTGCACGGCTCGGTGGCGAAGACGTCGAGCCCTGCGCCCGCGACCGTGCCCGCGGCGAGCGCCTCGGCGAGCGCCGTCTCGTCGAGCAGACCGCCACGGGCGGCGTTCACGATGCGGACGGTCGGCTTGCACATCGCCAGCTGGGCAGCCCCGATCAGACCCACCGTCTCCGGTGTCTTCGGCAGGTGGATCGAGATGAAGTCGCTCTCGCGCAGCAGCTCCTCGAGCGACACCAGGCGTACGCCGATCTGGGCCGCGCGGGCGGGCTGGACGTAGGGGTCGTAGGCGATGAGGGTGGTGCCGAACGCAGACATGCGCTGAGCGAACAGCACGCCGATCCGCCCGAGACCGACGACGCCCACCACCTTGTCGGCGACCTCGACACCGGTCCACCTGCTGCGCTCCCAGCGCCCTGACTTCAGGGCCGCGTTGGCCGGCGCGAGGTTGCGGGCGCAGGCCAGCAGGAGCAGCACCGCCTGCTCGGCGGCACTGACGATGTTGCTCTGCGGGGCGTTGACCACGAGGACCCCACGGGCCGTCGCGGCCGGCACGTCGACGTTGTCGAGGCCGATGCCGGCCCGCGCCACGACCTGCAGCCGGGGCGCGGCGGCGAGCGCCTCGACGTCCAGCTGCGTGGCGCTCCGGATGAGGACCGCCTGGGCCTCGGCCAGCGCCGGAAGCAGGGCCGCCCGGTCCGACCCGTCGACGTGCCGGACGTCGAACCCGTCCCCCAGGACGGCGAGGACGGAGGGCGCGAGCTCCTCGGCGATGAGCACGACGGGTCGGGCGGGCACAGGACCTCCGGGGCGACGGGGCACGAGGATCCCCCCGCGGGAGGACGATGGGCAGGGTAGTGCTGCCGTCCGCCCGCACTCCGCGAGCGGGGCGGACGGCCCCGCGTGCTACTCGCCGCTGTCGTCGATCCAAGCCATCATCGGGCGCAGCTTGGCGCCGGTGACCTCGATCGGGTGGTCCGCCGCCTGCTTGCGGTAGGCGTCCATCCGCGGACGGCCGTTGTCGTCGTCGTCGATGAGCGCCTTGGTGAAGGTGCCGTCCTGGATCTCGGCGAGGACCTTCTTCATCTCCTCCTTGACCGCGGGCGTGATGATCCGCGGGCCGGTGACGTAGTCGCCGAACTCGGCCGTGTCGGAGATCGACCAGCGCATCTTGCCGAGGCCGCCCTCGTACATCAGGTCGACGATGAGCTTGAGCTCGTGCAGGCACTCGAAGTAGGCGACCTCCGGCTGGTAGCCGGCCTCGACGAGCACCTCGAAGCCGGCCTGGACCAGCGCGCTCGCGCCGCCGCAGAGGACGGCCTGCTCGCCGAACAGGTCGGTCTCGGTCTCCTCGGTGAAGGTGGTCTTGAGGACGCCGGCCTTGGTGCCGCCGATGCCCTTGGCGTAGGACAGCGCGAGGGCGAGGGCACTGCCCGACGCGTCCTGCTCGACCGCGACCAGGCAGGGCACGCCCCGCCCGTCGACGAACTGCCGGCGCACCAGGTGGCCGGGGCCCTTCGGCGCGACCATCGCGACGTCGACGCCGGCCGGGGGCGTGATCAGGCCGAAGCGGATGTTCAGGCCGTGGCCGAAGAACAGCGCGTCGCCGTCCTTGAGGTTCGGCGCGACGTCGGCCTCGTAGAGCTTGCGCTGCACGGTGTCGGGAGCCAGGATCATGATCACGTCAGCCTCGGCCGCGGCCTCGCCCGGGGTGACGACCCGCAGGCCCTCCGACTCGGCCTTGGCCCGGCTCTTGGAGCCCTCGGGCAGGCCGACCCGGACGTCGACACCGGAGTCGCGCAGGGACAGCGCGTGGGCGTGACCCTGGCTGCCGTAGCCGAGGACGGCCACCTTGCGAGAGGTGATGAGGCCGAGGTCGGCATCGTCGTCGTAGTAGATCTCGGCCATGGTGCGTGAGTTCCTCTCGTCGGGACGTACGGGATGAGCGCGGGTGGAGCGCAGGTCAGGGACGGTCAGGAGACACGGGGGTCAAGAGGCGGAGCGCAGCCGCAGCTCGGAGCCGGTCATGGACCGGGACCCGCGGGCCACCGCCACCATGCCGCTCTGCACCAGCTCGCGGATGCCGAAGGGCTCGAGGACCCTGATCAGGGCCGCGAGCTTCTCGGTGGTGCCGGTCGCCTCGATGGTCACCGCGTCGGCGGCCACATCGACGACCTTGGCGCGGAACAGCTGCACCGTCTCGAGGACGTGGCTCCGGGTGGCGAGGTCGGCCCGGACCTTGACCAGCACGAGCTCGCGCTGGACCGAGGCCGTCGAGTCGAGCTCCACGATCTTCAGCACGTTGACCAGCTTGTTGAGCTGCTTGATGACCTGCTCGAGGGGCAGGTCCTCGACGGCGACCGCGATCGTCATGCGGCTGACCGTCGGGTGCTCGGTCGGCCCGACGGCCAGCGACTCGATGTTGAAGCCACGACGGCTGAACAGCGCGGCGACGCGGGCCAGGACTCCCGGCTTGTCCTCGACCAGCACGGACAGGGTGTGGCGGGTGACGGCCATCAGACGTCGTCCTCTCCCCAGACGGGACGGGTGTCGCGGGCCGCGAGGATCTCGTCGTTGCTGGTGCCGGCCGCGACCATGGGCCAGACCATCGCGTCCTCGCCCACGACGAAGTCGACCACGACGGGCATGTCGTCGATCGCCATGGCCTTCTCGATCGTCGCGTCGACCTCGTCCTTGGTCTCGCACCGCAACCCGACGCAGCCCATGGCGTCGGCCAGCTTCACGAAGTCCGGGATCCGCTTGGACTGGAGGTTGGTGTTGCTGTAGCGGCTCTCGTAGAACAGCGTCTGCCACTGGCGGACCATGCCGAGGTTGCCGTTGTTGATGATCGCCACCTTGATCGGGAGGCCCTCGATCGCACAGGTGACGAGCTCCTGGTTGGTCATCTGGAAGCACCCGTCGCCGTCGATCGCCCAGACGGTCGCCTCGGGCCGGCCCACCTTCGCACCCATGGCCGCCGGCACGGAGTAGCCCATCGTGCCGGCCCCGCCCGAGTTGAGCCAGGTGTAGGGGTTCTCGTAGCTGATGAACTGGCTGGCCCACATCTGGTGCTGGCCGACCCCGCTGACGTAGATCGCCTCCGGGCCGGCGATCTGGCCGAGCCGCGTGATCACGTGCTGAGGAGCCAGCGAGCCGTCCGTCGGCTCCTCGTAGCCCAGGGGGTAGGTCTCCCGCCAGCCATCGACCTGCTTCCACCAGCCCGTGAGGTCCGCGCGCGTGCCCGACTTGTAGAGCTCGGCGACGGCGACCACCAGGTCGGCGATCGTCTCGCGGCAGTCACCCACGATCGGGACGTCGGCCGTGCGGTTCTTGCCGATCTCGGCGGGGTCGATGTCGGCGTGGATGACGGCCGCACCCGGGGCGAAGCTCGAGAGCTTGCCGGTGACCCGGTCGTCGAACCGCGCGCCGAGGGTGATGAGCAGGTCGGACTTCTGCAGCGCGGTCACGGCGGCGACCGTGCCGTGCATGCCCGGCATGCCCAGGTGCTGGCGGTGGCTGTCGGGGAAGGCGCCGCGAGCCATCAGGGTCGTCACCACCGGGATGCCGGTCAGCTCGGCGAGCTTGCGCAGCTCCTCGGCAGCCCGGGCCTTGAGCACGCCGCCGCCGACGTACAGCACGGGCCGGCGAGCCGCGACGATCAGCTTGGCCGCCTCGCGGATCTGCTTGGCGTGGGGCCGCGTCGTGGGGTGGTAGCCCGGCAGGTCCAGCACGGTCGGCCAGTCGAACGTGCCCGTCGCCTGCAGGATGTCCTTGGGCAGGTCCACCAGTACCGGGCCGGGCCGACCGCTCGAGGCCAGGTGGAAGGCCGCCGCCATCGTCCTGGGGATGTCGTCGACGTGCTGCACCAGGAAGTTGTGCTTGGTGATCGGCATCGTGATGCCCACGATGTCGGCCTCCTGGAAGGCGTCCGTCCCGATCGACGCGCTCGGCACCTGTCCGGTGATCGCGACGATCGGCACGCTGTCCATGTAGGCGTCGGCGATCGGCGTCACGAGGTTCGTGGCCCCCGGGCCGCTGGTCGCCATGCACACGCCGACCTTTCCGGTCGCCTGCGCGTAGCCCTCGGCGGCATGCCCGCCGCCCTGCTCGTGCCGGACGAGGATGTGCCGGACCGTCTTGCTGTCGAACAGCGGGTCGTACGCCGGCAGGATCGCTCCGCCGGGGATGCCGAAGACGACCTCCGCGCCGACGTTCTCGAGCGAACGCACGAGCGACTGGGCTCCGGTGAGGCTCTCGGACATTCGACGCTGCTTCCTTCTGGATCTGTCGGGGCTCGTGCTTCGCGGGCTGCTCCCGGGCAAAAAAGAACCCCTCGTGCCAGGGCACGGAGGGGTGAGCGCGGCTGCCGGTCGGCAGTCGCGCTAGGGAACTACGAGGAGGGAAGTCGGGTGCAGCACGCGACAACAGTGCGTCAACGTCCCCGCCGTGTCAAGGCGGGTGGGACACCCGTCTCGCAGGATGGGACAGGTGCCCGCCGGCTCCACGCGGGCGGCAGCTACCGCGACCGGGCCGAGGCGTCGCAGGCCCCGCTCGTCGAGACGGGACGCGAGGTGGCGACAGGTGACCCGAGCGGACCCGCAGCCCCGGACCCTTCGCAGGCTGAGCGGGCCGGACGGCGCTCAGCCGGTGATGGCCCCCTGCGCTGCTGACCCCACGAGCTTGGCGTACTTCCCGAGCACGCCGGTCGTGTAGCGCGGCTCCAGCGGCTTCCACCCGGCGCGTCGGCGCTCGAGCTCCGCAGGCTCGACGAGCAGGTCGAGGGTTCCCGCGTCGAGGTCGAGGCGGATCCGGTCCCCCTCCTGCACGAGCGCGATCGGACCGCCGTCAGCCGCCTCGGGGGCCACGTGCCCGACGCACAGGCCGGTGGTGCCACCGGAGAACCTGCCGTCGGTCAGCAGCAGGACGTCCTTGCCGAGCCCGGCCCCCTTGATCGCACCCGTGACCATCAGCATCTCGCGCATCCCCGGACCGCCCCTGGGGCCCTCGTAGCGGATGACACAGACGTCGTCCTTCTTCAGCGACCCCTCGACGACGGCGTCCATGCAGCCCTGCTCGCCGTCGAACACCCGGGCGTTGCCCTCGAAGACCTGCGCCTCGAAGCCGGCGCTCTTCACCACCGCACCGTCGGGGGCCAGGGACCCGCGCAGGATCGTGATGCCGCCCGTGCGGTGGATCGGGTCGTGCATCGCCCGCAGCACGTCGCCGTCGAGGTCCGGGATGTCGAGCTCGGCCAGGTTCTCGGCCATCGTCCGACCGGTCACCGTCATGACGTCGCCGTGGAGCAGGCCCACGTCGAGCAGCGCCTTGAGGACGACCGGGATGCCGCCGATCCGGTCGATGTCGGTCATCACGTAGCGGCCGAACGGCTTGACGTCGGCCAGGTGCGGGACGCGCGCGGCGATCCGGCTGAAGTCGTCGTAGCTCAGCTCGACCCGGGCCTCGTGGGCGATGGCCAGCAGGTGCAGGACCGCGTTCGTCGACCCGCCGAGCGCCATCACGACGGTGATGGCGTTCTCGAAGGCCTCCTTCGTCATGATCTGACGCGCGGTGATGCCGGCGTCCACCAGGCGCACCGCAGCCTCGCCCGAGGCGACCGCGTAGGCGTCACGGCGCTCGTCCGGGGCCGGCGGTGCAGCGCTCCCGGGCAGCGACATGCCCAGGGCCTCGGCGGCGCTGGCCATCGTGTTGGCGGTGTACATGCCACCGCACGCGCCCTGGCCCGGGCACGTGGCCTTCTCGATGGCGTCGAGCTCCTCGCGGGTGATGAGCCCGCGCGCGAGAGCGCCGACGCCCTCGAAGACGTCGATGATCGTGAGGTCGCGGTCGACGCCGTTCAGCCCGGCGAGCTTGCCCGGCAGGGTCGACCCGGCGTAGAGGAAGACCGAGGCGAGGTCGAGCCGGGCAGCTGCCATGAGCATGCCGGGCAGCGACTTGTCGCAGCCGGCCAGCAGGACCGAGCCGTCGAGCCGTTCGGCGAACATCACCGTCTCCACCGAGTCGGCGATGACCTCGCGCGACACCAGCGAGGCGCGCATGCCCTCGTGACCCATCGAGATGCCGTCGGACACCGAGATGGTCCCGAACTGCATCGGGAAGCCGCCGGCCTGTCGCACGCCCGTCTTGGACGCCTTCGCCAGGCGGTCCAGCGACAGGTTGCACGGCGTGAGCTCGTTCCAGGACGAGGCCACCCCGATCTGCGGCTTGTCCATGTCCTCGTCGCCCATGCCGACCGCGCGCAGCATCGCGCGGGCAGGGGCGCGGTGGTCGCCCTCGGTGACGTCGAAGCTGCGGGGCTTGCGGGTCCTGGGTCGGGCGTCCGGGGCCGGCGTCTGCGGTGTGCTCACATGCCGAGACTAGAGCCCGACCGGGTGCCTTGCTTCGAGGTGCCGGGCGCGCGGCCCGGTCATAGGCTCGGGCAGTGAGTGGTCGCCGCCGCGTGCTCCCCCTGCTCGTGGTCCTCGCTGTCGTCGGGTGCGCCGACGGCGGGCAGGGCGCAGGGACGGACGCAGCCGCCCCCGCGGCGCCCACCAACCCGTCTGCGCCGGCGCCGGGCGCGCCCTCCACCTCGCCCGAGGCGCCCGCAGGCGGGGGCCTGGACACCGGGCCCCCGCAGGTGCTGACCACCGGCCTCGACGCGCCGTGGGGCCTGGCGTTCCTGCCGGACGGAGACGCACTGGTCAGCGAGCGCGACACCGCCCGGGTGCTGCGCGTCCCCGCCGCGGGTGGACCGGCGCGGGTCGTCACGACGCTCGCCGGGGTCGCGCCGCGCGGCGAGGGCGGTCTGCTCGGGCTCGCGGTGAGCCCGAGCTTCGCGAGCGACTCGCTGGTCTTCGCCTACTACACCTCACGCGCCGACAACCGCATCGTGCGCTTCCGCCTCGACCGGCCGACCGAGGTCGCCGAGGTGCTCACCGGCATCCCGAGCGGCACGACCCACAACGGCGGGCGCCTGGCCTTCGGGCCCGACGGGATGCTCTACGCAGGCACCGGTGACAGCGGCAACACCGCCCTCTCGCAGGATCCCCGCTCGCTGGGCGGCAAGGTCCTGCGGATGACCCCGGACGGCCGGCCGGCCGAGCCCGGTGGGTCGCTGGTGTTCTCCCGCGGTCACCGCAACGTCCAGGGGCTGGCGTTCGACGACGCCGGACGGGCGTACAGCGTGGAGTTCGGGCAGAACCGCTTCGACGAGGTCAACCAGATCAGCGCCGGCAGCAACGGTGGCTGGCCCGAGGTGGAGGGTGCCGGGGACGGCGGAGGGCGGTTCCTCGCCCCGATCACGACCTGGCGGACGTCGGAGTCCTCCCCCAGCGGTGCTGCCTTCGTCGGCGGCAGCCTCTGGGTCGCCGCCCTCCGGGGCGAGCGGCTGTGGCGGGTTCCCCTCGACGGTCGCGGAGGGGCAGGCGCCCCGGAACCCCTCTACGCAGGGAAGTTCGGACGGCTGCGTACGGCTGAGCGCGCACCGGACGGGTCGCTGTGGGTCCTGACCAGCAACCGCGACGGTCGCGGTGACCCGACAGGTGAGGACGACCGGATCCTGCGACTCGCCCCCACGTAGCGCGTGCCGCGGCTGATGTCGGGGACGATGGAGGGGTGACCCGCCGCCCTCCGCCGCCCGAGCACGAGCGCCTGGTCCCCAGCAGCGTGGTCAGTGGGCAGGTCGCCGAGCTGAGGGCGGAGGTCACGGCCCGCGAAGCCGCGCGCACGCCGGCCCGGAACCCGGTCCGCTGGTTGACGCGGTTGGCCCTCGAGGTGGTCAACAAGGCCGACCGCGACCGGCTGCTCGGACTCGCGGCCGAGACGGCGTTCTTCGCGGTGCTGACGCTGTTCCCTGCCCTCCTGGTCGCCGCCGCCGTGCTGGGGCAGCTCGGCACGCTCATCGGCAGCGACAACGCGCTGCGGGTCGAGGACGCCGTCCTGCGCTTCCTGGACCAGCTGCTCACCGACAGCGCGAGCGGCGCCATCGAGACGGTCCGTCAGCTGTTCGACACCGGGGCGAACGCCCTGACCTTCGCGACCCTGCTGGCCCTGTTCTCGCTGTCGACGGCCTTCGCGACGCTGATCAACACGGTCAACCTCGCCTATGACGTGCCGGAGACCCGCGGCTGGTGGCGCCGCCGCTGGCTCGGGCTCCTGCTCGGCTTCGGCAGCGTGCTGACCGGCGCCCTCGCCGTGACGCTCCTGGTCATCGGGCCGCTGTTCGGGCCTGGGGAGGAGGTCATCGCAAAGCTGGGCCTCGGGGCGGAGTACGAGTTCCTGTGGTCGACCCTGCGCTGGCCGGTCGCGTTCACCGCCCTGGTGGTCTGGGCCACGACGATGGACCACCTGATGCCCGACCGGCGCACGCGCTGGCGCTACGACCTGCCGGGAGGCCTGCTCACGGCGCTGCTCTGGCTGGCTGCCACGTGGGGGCTCAACCTCTACCTCGACGTCGCGATCAGCGCCTCGCCCCTGTTCGGAGCGCTGGGTGGCGGGCTGATCCTCATGACCTGGTTCTATCTGCTCTGCGTCGCCCTGCTGGCCGGGGCTGAGCTCA
>JAOPWP010000018.1 GCA_025965615.1 Frankiales bacterium | reverse complement strand
CTGCAGACCATGTGCGAGGGCGGCGGCCAGGCCAACGCCACCATCCTCGAGCTGCTCTGAGCCGACGCCGTCCACAGTGTGGACAAGCGCTGGGGAGAACTACACCGGTGGAAGTACGGGGTCAGCGCCACTGCGTCGACAGGGCGAACCCCGCGACGATGAAGCCGAAGCCGACGAAGACGTTCTTGCCACCGAGGTCCGAGGCGATGGGCAGCCCACCGAAGTCGGGGGCGATGTAGTAGACGACCAGCCACAGCACGCCGATGCCGAACAGCACCAGCATCAGCGGAGCCAGCCAGCGCGGGCTCGGACCCTTCTTCTTCTGCACCGCTCCGGCCCCCGTCGGCGAGGTGGAGACCTTCTTCTTCCGCTTCTTGGACTCGGGCACGAGCCGCTCCGATCGTGAGAGGAGGCCGCCGGGCGCGAGGGCCGGAGGAGGGGTGGCAGGCAGGGGTGCCCGTAGCGTAGTGGGCGGGCCGCGGCGTCGCGGGATCGATCACATGACGAGGGGGCTGAGCGGTGCACCGTCGCGCGTGGTCGGCCCTCGTGTCGCTGACCGCGCTCGGGGCCGGGCTGATGTTCGCCACGAGCGCGGCCACCGCCCACGGCACGGACCTGCGCGCCTCCGACCGGCGGCTCCTGCTGAACGAGCTGCTCTCCCGCGACCAGCAGGACGTCGAGCGCAAGAGCCGCGAGGCGGACGAGCTGCGCGCCGAGGTCGCCGCCCTGGTCGCAGGGGCCTCCGCGGAGGACTCACGGATCAGCCGGGCCGGGGCATCGCCTGAGCTCGAGCTCGTGGCGGGGCTGCGTCCGGTTCGGGGGCCGGGCGTGACGGTGACGCTGGACGACGCTCCCCGGCGCCCCGGGCGGCCTGCGCTCTCGGACGACCCGAACGACCTGGTCGTGCACTCCGAGGATCTCCAGGCTGTGGTCAACGCCCTGCGGGCCGGGGGCGCGGAGGCGGTCAGCCTCATGGGGCAGCGGATCGTCTCCACCACGTCCGTGCGCTGCCTGGGTCCGACCGTCATCGTCAACGGCCGGCGCTACAGCCCCCCGTACGTCGTTGCGGCGATCGGGGACCCCACGTCCCTGCGCGAGGCGCTCGCGGCCGATCCGTGGCTCGACTTCTTCCGCCGCAACTACGTCGCGGTCTACGGCGTCGGCTACCAGGTCAGCACCCAGCGCTCGATCGACATGCCCGCCTACGACGGACCGCTCGAGCTGCCCAACGTGCAGGAGGGGCGTCGGTGAGCCGGTCCGGCGAGGTCGTACGGGCCGGTCTGCGCGGGCTCGGCGAGCTGATGATCACGATCGGCGTGGTCCTGCTGCTGTTCACCGTGTACGAGCTGCAGATCACCGGCCTGGTCACGGCCCGCGAGCAGGGCCGGCTCAGCGACGACCTGGCGTCGAGCTGGGCCGAGCCGGTGCCGCCGGCGGGACAGGCGGCGGGCGCGCCGGTGGCGGAGCCGGCCCCGGTGGCCCTCGGCGACGGCCTGGCTGTGCTGCGTGTGCCCCGCCTGGGCGACTGGAACGACTCACCCCCTGTCGTCGTCGAGGGCGTGAGCGTCGAGGACCTCAAGAAGGGGCCGGGGCACATCCCCGGGACCGCCCTCCCGGGGGAGGTCGGCAACGTCGTGCTCAGCGGTCACCGCACGACCTACGGCCAGCCGTTCAACGCCTTCGGCGAGCTCCAGGCAGGAGACGCGGTGGTCCTCGAGACGCGGGACACGTGGTTCACCTACCGCGTGACCGGCACCGAGATCGTCGCCCCGAATGCTGTCGAGGTCACCTACCCCGTACCCGGCGACCTCGCCGCGACGCCGACGCGCCGGCTGCTCACCATGACGACCTGCCACCCGAAGTTCTCCGCGAAGCAGCGACTGATCATCTTCAGTGAGCTCGAGTCCGCCACACCCAAGTCGGCCGGCCGGCCGGCCTCGTTGCAGGGGGTCTGATGTACGGCTGGCTCTGGCGCCACCTCCCTGGCGGGCTGCCCGGCAAGCTGCTCTGCTCGCTCGTGCTGCTCACAGCGAGCGTGGCGCTGCTGTTCTTCGTGGTCTTCCCCGCCGTGGAGCCGCTGCTGCCGTTCTCCGACGTCACCGTCGGGGAGGGCGCGGACCCGGCACCAGGCGGCTGACCTGACCTCGAGCAGCGAGCACCCGACGGGAACGCCGTTGCGCTTCCGTGGTGTTGTGGACCCGTGACCCGCATCCTCGTCGTGGACAACTACGACAGCTTCGTGTTCAACCTGGTCCAGTACCTCGGCCAGCTCGAGGTGGACACCGTCGTCCGGCGCAACGACGAGGTGACCGCGGCCGAGGCGTCGCAGTACGACGGCGTCCTGCTCTCACCCGGGCCCGGCACGCCGGAGGACGCCGGGGTGAGCGTCGAGATGGTCGGAGCGTGCGAGCAGATCGGCGTCCCCCTGCTCGGCGTCTGCCTGGGTCACCAGGCGATCGCCGTGGCGCACGGGGCGACGGTCGGGCGGGCTCCAGAGCTGCTGCACGGCAAGACCAGCCTCGTGGAGCACGACGGGGCCGGAGTGCTGCACGGCCTGCCGAGCCCGTTCACGGCGACGCGCTACCACTCCCTCGCGGTCGACGCCTCCACGTTGCCGAGCGAGATCGCGGTCACCGGGCGTACGGCCAGCGGCGTCGTGATGGCGCTGCGCCACCGTGACAAGCCGGTCGAAGGGGTGCAGTTCCACCCGGAGTCGGTGCTGACCGAGGGCGGCCACGTCCTGCTCGCCACCTGGCTGCGCTCGTGCGGCAACAGCGCTGCGGCCGAGCTCGCACCCGAGCTCTCCCGGCGGGTCGAGTCCAAGCGGCTGGTCGCCTTCGGCTGAGCCTGGCTGACCGGCCTACGGCGTCGGGGCGATGGACGGCACCACCGGGGACGCCGCTGGAGTGGGAGACGGCGCAGCACTGGGTGACGGCTGCGGCGAGGGGGAAGGGGACGGCGACGGAGGGGGCGGTGGCGGTGGGGGCGTCTGCGAGACGACGACGACCACGGCCGTGCCGCGACCGGCCCGGGTGCTGACAGGCGACTGGTCCAGGACGCGCCCGGGCTCGCCCGGGTCGGCCCGGAGCTCGATCCCGACCGAGAAGCCGCTGCGCTGGAGCTCGGCCACCGCTTCGTCGCGGGTCTTGCCCCGCACGTCGGGCACCTGCACCTGACCGGAGGCGACGGTGAGCACGACGGCGGTCCCGGCGCGTACCTGCGCCCCAGGTGCGGGGCTGACGGCGAGCACGGTGCCCTCGGCGACGTTGCCGTCCCGCGTCACCTCCGAGCCGACGGTCAGCTTGCGCCCGCTGAGCAGGGCAGTCGCCTCCTCGCGTGACAGCCCGACCACCCCCGCCGGGACCAGGGTCATCTCGACGCCCTTGCTGATGACGAGGTTGATGGCGCCACCGGCCGGGACGACGATGCCCTGGTCCGGGCTCTGCCGCAGCACGATGCCCGCCGGCTGCTCGGCGAAGGCCTCCTCGACCGTGCCCACGACCAGACCGCGCTCGGCGAGGACCGCCGTGGCGGCCTCCTGGCTCAGACCGACCAGCGCCGGCGCCGGGACCAGGCTGGGTTCGCGCTCGATGGCACCCCGCACGAACAGGACGCCGGCCGCGATCAGGGCTATCAGCAGGAGCCCGAAGACGGCGTACGCCGCCCCGCGCCGCCCGGAGCGCCCGGGCGGACGCCGCAGGGAGCTCACCTCGCTCGCCGCGACGGCGCTCGCCGAGCTCAGAACAGGGGCGTGGAGGACCGGCTCGGCGAGCACCGGCTCGCCCGCCCTCGCCCGGAGCAGGTCGGCCCGCATCTCGCGGGCCGACTGGTAGCGGTTGGCCGGGTTCTTGGCCATCGCCTTGAGGACGACCGCGTCCACGGACGGGGACAGCGCGTCGTCGTAGCTGGACGGCGGGAGCGCGTCCTCGCGGACGTGCTGGTAGGCGACGGCGACCGGGCTGTCGCCCGTGAACGGCTGCAGCCCCGTCACCAGCTCGTAGAGCAGGCACCCGGTCGAGTAGAGGTCGGACCGGGCGTCGACCGTCTCGCCGCGCGCCTGCTCGGGGGACAGGTAGGCGGCCGTGCCGATCACCGCCGCCGTCTGGGTCATCGCCGAGGAGGAGTCGGCCGCGGCCCGCGCGATGCCGAAGTCCATCACCTTGACCTCGCCGGCCGGCGTCAGCATCACGTTGGCCGGCTTGATGTCACGGTGGACGATGCCGGCTGCGTGCGCGACGTCGAGCGCCGCGCAGATGTCGGCCGTGACCTCGAGGGCCCGCTGCGGCATCAGCCGCCCCTCGTCGAGCAGGACGTCGCGCAGCGTGCGACCGGCGATGCGCTCCATGACGATGTACGGGACGCCGTCACCGTCCTCGCCGGTGTCGTAGACCGAGACGATGGTGGGGGCGTTCAGCGAGGCAGCGGCCTGGGCCTCGCGCCGGAAGCGGGCCTGGAAGGAGGGGTCCCGAGCGAGCTCGGCGCGCAGGATCTTCACGGCGACGTCGCGGCCGAGTCGCAGGTCGGTCCCGACCAGGACCTCGGCCATGCCGCCCTGTCCGAGCGGGACCCCGAGCTGGTAGCGGCCGCCGAGCACCCGCGGCGCCATCGGGGTGCTCACCTGCCGCGGCCCTTGCGCTTGCCGCGCTCGCTGGGCTCGTCCTCTCCTGCGGCCTCGTCCGTCCCCGCCCTGGGCTCGTCGTCGTCGCCGTCGTCATCAGCCTCGGCCGGGGGCTCGGGGACCACGTGGACCACGACGGTCGAGCCGGCGGGCACCGCACCCGCCGGTTCCACACCGCTGACCAGGCCGACGGCCTGTCCGCTCCCGTCCGCGACGAGCTGCGGCACGAGTCCGGCTCCGGCGAGCACGTCGCGGGCCTCGACGGCGGGCTTGCCCACGAGCGCGGCCGCACTGACGTCCACGCTGGTCACGCTCACGGGGGCCACCTCGGGGCCGGACCCCCCTGCGGCCGGGGAGTCGACCGCCAGCGACTTCAGGCCCAGTCCGAGGGCGAGGGCGAGCAGGACGACGGCGACCACGCGCACGGTCCGGCGGTGCGGTTGACGAGGTGGTCCGGACAGGAGCGGTCGATCAGGGCGGAGCCGAGCCGGGGCGGGCCGGACGGCAGGACGCGGCCCGGGACGCGGAGCGGGGACATCGACCAGCCCGAGGCGCAGGAGGTGCGGGGCGGCGCCAACGCCCGAGGCGAGCGACGCGCGCAGCGAGGCAGCCCGCTGGCTCACCTCGGTGCCACTGCCCGGGCGCTGGTCCGGGTCCTTGGCCAGCAACTGGGTCACGAGCTCGCGCACCGGCGGCGGGACCGTGTCGGGGAGGGCGGGCGGCGGGTCGTGCAGGTGAGCGAGGGCCACGGCGAGGGGGGTCTCGGCCTGGAACGGGCGACCCCCGGCGAGGCACTCGTGCGCGACCACACCCAGCGAGTAGAGGTCGCTCGCCGGCCGGGCACCGCGCCCGGAGGCCTGCTCCGGTGACAGGTAGTACGCCGTCCCGACCACGGTCCCGACCCGGGTCATCGGCGCGGTGTTGCCTGCCGAGGCGATGCCGAAGTCGGTGACCTTCACGACCCCGTCCGGACGCAGCAGGAGGTTGCCCGGCTTGACGTCGCGGTGCACGACCCCGCCGTCGTGGGCTGCCTGCAGGGCGGCCGCGGTCTGGGCGACGATGTCCAGGGTCAGATCGGGGCTGAGCGCGCCCTCGCGGCTCAACCGCGCCGACAAGGGCTCGCCGTCGACGAGCTCCATGACCAGCCACGCCCGCTCGGCGGTCTCGCCGAAGTCGAAGACCGAGGCGATGCCGGGGTGGGCCAGGCCGGCTGCGTGCCGGGCCTCGGCGCGAAAGCGCGCGCGGAACTCGTCGTCGTCGACGAACTCGGGTCGCAGGACCTTGACGGCCACCGCACGGGCCAGCACGACGTCCTCGGCCCGCCAGACCTCTCCCATGCCTCCGGCCGCGACGAGCTCCTGCAGCTGGTAGCGCTCGGCGAGCAGCGCCCCTGCCCTGCCGTCGACCCCGGTCACGGTCCTTGCCGGCCGCTCATCGGCCCCGTGCGCTGCGTGCCCGCAGGCCCGGTCATCGTCGCAGCACCGCCCGCATGACGTCGCGGGCGATCGGCGCCGAGACGGCGCCTCCCGTCGCCTCGGAGCCGAGGTCACCGCCGTCCTCGATCACCACGGCCACGGCCACGCGGGGGTCCTCGGCGGGCGCGAACCCGATGAACCAGGCGTGGGGCGGGCGCCCGGCGGCGTGCTGCGCCGTGCCGGTCTTCCCGGCCACGGCGACGCCCTCGATCTGGGCCCGCCGGGCGCTGCCGTCGGAGACGACGAGCTGCATCATGCTGGTGAGCTGGGCGGCGACGTCCCTGCCGACGGCCTGCTTGTAGGTCTCGGGTTCCGCGACGTCGAGCCGGGACAGGTCGGGCGCCTGCACCTCGCGGACGAGGTAGGGCTTCATGACCTCACCGCCGTTGGCGATCCCGGCGGCGACCATCGCCATCTGCAGCGGCGTCACCCGCACCTCGAACTGGCCGATCGCCGACTGGGCCAGCGAGGGCGGTGCGATGTCGGAGGGGAAGACGCTGGTGGCGACCGTCGTCGGCACGTCGAGGTCGTTGCTCCCGAAGCCGAACGCCTCCGCCTGCTCGCGCAGGGCGTCCTCTCCGAGCTTGAGTCCGAGCGCCGCGAACGAGGTGTTGCAGGAGATCCGCAGGGAGTCGGCGAGGGTGATCTGGTCGGCCCCGCAGCTGCTGCCGCCGAAGTTCCGGAGGTTGGTGCTGGTCTGCGGCAGGTCGAGCTCGGGTGGCGAGGGGACGAGGGTGTCGGGGGTGTAGGAACCCGATCCGAGGGCTGCCGCCGCGGTGATGACCTTGAACGTCGAGCCCGGCGGGTAGGTCTTGCTGATCGCCCGGTTCAGCAACGGGTCGTCGGTCGCCTGGTTGAGCTGGTCGTAGTACGCCCGGATCTTGGCCGGCTCGAACGAGGACAGCCGGGCCGGGTCGAAGGTCGGGGTGCTCGCCATCGCCAGCACCGCGCCCGAGCGCGGATCGAGGGCGACGACGGCGCCCCGGTTGCTGCCGAGGCCGGCGACGGCCGCCTGCTGGGCAGCGGGGTCGAGCGTCAGCAGGACGCCGCCACCGCTCGGCTCCCGCCCGGTGACGTAGTCCGAGAGCCGACGCACGAAGAAGCGGTCACCCTCGCCCGACAGGTCGCGGTCCTCGCTGCGCTCGATGCCGGTGCGGCCGTAGATCAGGGAGTAGTAGCCGGTGACGTGGCCGTACGCCGGACCGCCCGGGTAGGTGCGCAGGTAGGTCAGAGGTCCGTCCGTGCGCACGGACTCGGCCAGCACCTGACGCCGGTTGCCCTCACCGGCGACGCTGATCGGGCCTCGCTCGCGCTCGTAGGTGCGCAGCAGCACCCGGCTGTTGCTCGGGTTGTCGCGGTAGGACTCGCCCTTGACGACCTGCACGTAGTTGACGTTGAGCAGCAGCAGTCCGAACAGCGCGAGCACGGCGTACGAGACGCGGCGCAGGGGGCGGTTCACGATCCCCCCGCCGCGTCGCCGCGCCCGCGCTCGGGCGAGCTGCCCTCGGGAGGCGAGCCGGCGGCTGACCCTGGGCGGGGCCGGCGGACGATCTGGGTCTGGGCCGCGGACAGCTCGGCGCGAGCGCGCTCGGGGGTGACCGGTGCCGGTGCCGGCCGGCGACCGGCGTCGCTGATCCGCAGC
Organism: Frankiales bacterium; assembly: GCA_025965615.1. Classification (GTDB taxonomy): domain Bacteria; phylum Actinomycetota; class Actinomycetes; order Mycobacteriales; family SCTD01; genus SCTD01. Next base: position 14,504 of record JAOPWP010000018.1, on the reverse strand, counting down.
AGCACGGCGACCAGCGCCCAGTTGGCGACGATGCTCGAGCCGCCGTAGGACAGCCACGGCAGGGTGACCCCGGTCAACGGGATGAGCCCCGTGACGCCACCGACGATGACGAACACCTGCAGGCCGAGGGCGAACGACAGGCCGGCGGCGAGCAGCTTGCCGAACGAGTCGCGGCACGACAGGGCCGCGCGCAGACCGCGCTCGACGATCAGGGCGAACACCAGCAGCACCGCCATGACACCGACGAGGCCGAGCTCCTCACCGATGGCCGCCATGATGAAGTCCGTGCTCGCGAACGGCACGACGCCCGGCCGCCCCTCGCCCAGCCCGGTGCCGGTGAGGCCCCCGGTGCCGAAGCCGAACAAGGACTGGACCAGCTGGAACCCGGCGTCGTCGGGGTCCTTGAACGGGTCGAGCCAGATGTCGACGCGTCGCTGCACGTGGGCGAACAGGAAGTAGGCCGTGAACGCCCCGCCGACGAACAGCAGCGCCCCGATGACGACCCAGCTGGTGCGCTCGGTCGCGATGTAGAGCATCACCACGAAGATGGCGAAGAACAGCAGCGAGCTGCCCAGGTCCTTGCCGCGGATGAGCACGGCGAGGCTCGCGGCCCAGGCGACCAGCACGGGGCCGAGGTCGCGGCCGCGGGGGAGGTCGAGGCCGAGGACCCGGCGGCTGGCGAGGGACAGCACGTCGCGCTTGGCCACGAGGTAGCCGGCGAAGAACAGGATCAGCAGGAGCTTGGCGAGCTCGCTGGGCTGCACCGTCATGGGTCCGACCCGGATCCAGAGCCGGGCTCCGTTGATCGTCTGCCCCAGACCCGGCAGCGCGGGCAGCAGCAGCAGCACCAGCCCGAGCGCAGCGGCGGTGTAGGTGTAGCGCTGGAGGCGGGTGTGGTCGCGGACGACGACCAGGACGAGGACGAAGGCGAGGACGCCGACGGCCGTCCAGATCAGCTGGCGCGGGGCCTCACCCGCCGGCACGGACCGGCCGAGCTGGTTCGCCCGCTCGACGGCGGCGAAGTCGAGCCGCCGGATCATGACCAGTCCGAGGCCGTTGAGCAGGGCGACGCACGGCAGCAGGAGGGGATCGGCGTACGGCGCGAAGCGCCGCACCACCAGGTGCGCCGCGAGGAACAGCCCTGCGAGCCCGAGGCCGTAGCCGGCGGTCCCTGACGGGAGCTGACCGTCGACGGCGAGGCCGACCGCCGCGTAGGCGAGGACCGCGACGACGACGGCGAAGCCCGTGAGCAGCAGCTCGGCGTTGCGCCGCGGTCCGCCGTGGAGCGGGGCGGCAGCGGGCGCGGTCACGACGTCCCGGCCGGGCAGGGCTCACCGCCGGTGCCGGTGGGCGCACCGGTCGACGGGACGCCTGCGGGCGACGGCGGATCGGTGGTCGGCAGTGCCCCGCCGAAGGGGGCCGGCGACGGGACCGGGGACGGCACCGGCTCGTCACGGGAGCAGCCCTCGGGGAAGGAGTCCTCGAGGCGCGCGACGAGCTGCTCGGCCTCGGCGCGGTCCTTGGCGACGATGCCCCGGGTGACGCGCCCGGCAGCGAGCTGGTCGAGCCGCTCCATGGCGAGGGGCGTGCGCTCGTCCACGCTGGACAGGCGGACGCCCGCGACCTCACCGGTCACGCCCCGGAAGATGGCGACCTGACCGTCGTCGACGCCGACGTAGAACTGGGTGCGCACGTAGGCGAAGGTCGCTGCCGCACCGAGGACCAGCAGCAGGGCGGTGACCGCGGCGGCCAGGATCCGCTTGCGGCCGCGGCGCGGCGCCGCGGTGATCGGGGCAGCAGCCGCACGCGGCGGTGGCTCCACGTCGCGTCCCTCGGCCGAGCGGGCGCGGGCGGCTGCCGACCCGGCTGCTCCCTGCGGGGGCGCCTGAGGCGAGTCGGCGGCCGCGCCGGCCACGACCGGTGCGGTCGGGCGTACGTCCTGGGCGTCGACGACGTCGGCCACGATCACCGTCACGTTGTCGGGGCCGCCCCCGCGCAGCGCCAGCTCGACCAGCCGGTCGCAGGACTCCTGGGGGTCGGCGAGGGACAGCGCGTCCTGCAGCGTCTCGAGCCGGCCGACCGGGCCGGTCAGGCCGTCGGTGCAGAGCAGGTAGCGGTCGGCCGGCCGGACCTCGCGGACGGACAGGTCGGGGTCGATCCCCTCCCTCCCGTCGAGGGCACGCGTGATCAGCGACCGCTGGGGGTGGGTGCTCGCCTCCTCCTCGGTGATCCGGCCGTCGGCGACGAGCTTCTGCACGAGCGTGTGGTCGGTCGTGATCTGGGTCAACACGCCGTCGCGAAGCAGGTAGGCGCGCGAGTCACCGATGTGGATCAGCCCGAGCCGGGTGCCGGCGAACAGGAAGGCCGTGAGGGTGGTCCCCATGCCGTCGAGCGTCGGGTCGCCCGACACCATGTCGCGCAGGTGGTCGTTGGCGGCCGTCGCGGCCTCGCGCAGGACGTCGAGCAGGTCGCTGTCGGGGGCGTCGTCGTCGAGGGGCGCGAGCGCGGCGATGGCGACGGCGCTCGCGACCTCGCCGGCAGCGTGGCCGCCCATGCCGTCGGCGACGGCGAGCACGCGCGGGCCGGCGTAGACGGAGTCCTCGTTGCCCTCACGGAGCAGGCCGAGGTGGGACCGGGCGGCGTAGCGCAGCGCGAGGGTCACGCGGCGGACCCGGTCGAGGACGGGGTCATCGGCGCAGCTCCAGCACGGTCTTGCCGATGCGGATGGGCCGCCCGAGCGGGACGGGGGTCGGCCGGACGACCTTGTCGGCCCCGAGGTAGGTGCCGTTCGTCGAGCCGAGGTCCTCGACCAGCCAGGTGCCGTCGCCCGGGACGAGCCGGGCGTGCCGGCTGCTGGCGTAGTCGTCGGTGAGCACGAGCGTCGAGTCGTCGGCCCGCCCGAGGGTGACCGGGGCGTCGCTCAACCGGATGGTGGTCCCGGCCAGCGCCCCTTCGGTGACGACGAGCTTGCGGGCGGCGCTGCGCCCCGAGCTCCGGCCTGCGCCGCGGTTGGCCGCAGGGGGCGTGCGGGGGGCGGCGGCGGCCGTCACCGACGGGGCCCGGGCGACCCGGTTGCCGGTGAGGTCGCTGCGGACGGTGCGGAAGGCCTCGATGACTAACAGCCAGAGCAGGAGGAGCAGGCCGTACTTCACGGCCGCGACGACCAGGGTGCTGCCCATGTCAGGTCCCGGACCGGTAGGTCAGCGACGTGGCACCGATGTCGAGCCGGTCGCCGTCGGACAGCTCGGCCTCACGCACGCGGCGCCCGTTGACCAGGGTGCCGTTCGTCGAGTCGAGGTCGACCACGCGCACGCGTCCTCCCGTCGTGTGGATCTCGGCGTGCGCGCGGGACACCCCGGTGTCGGGCAGCCGCAGGTGGGCGTCGGCGCCCCGCCCCACGACGGTCACCGGCTGGGAGAGCAGCACGACCTGCTCGGGCGCCCCGGCCGCGGCATCGAGCACCAGGCGTGGCCGACCGACGCCCTGCGTGTGCTGAGCGTCCACAGGGTGGGTGAGGACGGAGCTGCGGACGCGGAAGACCCCGGTGTCGAGCGACTCGACACGCTCGAACGCGACGCTGACGTCACCCACGAACGACCAGCCCTGGTCGGAGGCGTGCTCCTCGACCATGCCGGCGAGCTCGGCGCGCAGCGGGGCGTCCCACTCGGCGAACCGCTCGAGGTCGGTCGGGCCGAGCTCGACGGTGTAGGCGTTGGGCACGAGGATGCGGCCCTGGCCCACGATCTGCTTCTTGTCGGCTGCCTCGCGCTGCAGGGCGGCGGCCACCTCGACGGGCTGGACCACCCCGCCGAACACACGGGCGAAGGCGCCCTCGACGAGGCCTTCGAGCCGACGCTCGAAGCGCTGGAGCACTCCCACGCCGGGTCCCCTTCCCTGTCGAGCAGTGATCGTATCCGCTCGCTTCGACGGCCCCGGCTCCGGCAGCCCGCTGGTGCTAGCCTGCGGGTCGCACTCGCGCGAGTGGCGGAATGGCAGACGCGCACGGTTCAGGTCCGTGTGTCCGAAAGGACGTGGGGGTTCAACTCCCCCCTCGCGCACACGTTGCAGGGGGCATCCCTCCAGACGTAGCAGAGCCGGAGTCCGACACCGCACCAGGTGATCGGCCCGGCTCTTCTGCGGTTCCCCACCCTGGGCGAGGGCCGGACTACCCGTCCTCGCCGTGGCCCGAGCCGCCGCGGGCCGGGTCGGTTCGTTCGCCGAGCAGAGCTGGTGCGCCGTTCCGGCAGGTGAGTTCGAGCCGGACGCGGCTGCTGTCGCTCTCGAAGCGCACCTCCACGGCGTCGCCGGTCGCCGACTGCTCGTCGAGCGTGTACCCGTCAGCCGGTGTGGCGTACAGCAGCCGAGCCACCTGGCCGCTGCACGACATGCCGACGGTGCCGCCGGCGGACGGGAACGCCCGGACGTTCGCCGCTGCGGCCGGTGATGAGGGCGGGGGGCCTGTCGTCCCGGCTGCCGGGGAAGCGCCCGGCGCGGCTGTCGACGCGACGCCGGGTGAGGGTCCGGGCACGCTGCTGGGAGGCACCGTTGACTGTGCGGCCTCCGCTTCGCCCGCCGACAGGGGCGCGACGGCCGGGTCGCCGACCTGCGTAGCAACCAGGCGGACAGCCAAGACCCCGACCCCGGTCGCGACGACGGCACCGGCCAGCCAGATGAGGACCAGCAGCACGGGCGCCGGCCAGGCCCGCCTGCCTGGCGGGTCCCCGCCCGGTCCGTTGGTCATGGGACCAGCCTGCCTTGCCGGCGGCGGCTAGCGTCCGGGACGTGCCGCAGCTTCTGCTGGTGGAGGACGACCCGGCGATCCGGAGCGCCCTGGCGCGCGCGCTCACCGAGCGCGGTCACGGCGTCCGTAGCGTGCCGACCGGCATGGCCGGCTTGCAGGCTGCTGTGGACGACCGGCCCGACCTCGTGGTGCTCGACCTGGGCCTGCCGGACGTCGACGGCTGCACCCTGCTGACGATGCTGCGCGCGGTGAGCGACGTACCGGTCATCGTCGCGACCGCCCGGGACGACGAGCGGGAGACGGTCCGTGCCCTGAACGCCGGCGCCGACGACTACATCGTCAAGCCGTTCGCCGCCGAGCACCTCGACGCCCGCATCCGCGCCGTCCTGCGTCGCGGCACCGCTGCCGAGCCGGACACGCCGCTGGTCGTCGGAGGGCTCCGGGTGGACGTCCGGGCCCGCGAGGCGCACCTGGACGGGCGCCCGCTCGACCTGACGCGCCTGGAGTTCGACCTGCTCGCCCATCTGGCCGCGAGGCCCGGAACCGTCGTCAGCAAGAAGGACCTGCTGGCCGACGTGTGGCACCAGCCGTACGGCGGCGCCGACAAGACCGTCGACGTCCACCTGTCGTGGCTGCGCCGCAAGCTCGGTGAGTCCGCGAGCGCCCCCCGCTACCTGCACAGCGTGCGCGGCGTGGGCGTGAAGCTGGCTCCGCCGTGAGGCGGCAGGTTGCACTGCTCGTCACGGCCACCACCATGCTGGTGGTCGTCGCGTTCCTGCTGCCGCTGAGCCTGCTGCTGCGGACGTTGGCGGCCGACCGAGCCGTCGCCCAGGCGTTGCAGGAGGCGCAAGGCCTCGCCGTGCTCGTCGCGGTCACCGCGCCGGACCAGCTGCAACCAGCCGTCGAGCTGCTCGACACCGGCAGCCCCCGCGACGTGACCGTGTACCTCGCCGACGGCACAGCGCTCGGCGCGGACGCCGGACCGGTCAGCGCCCTCGCGCGGTCGGGGCGGTCCTTCACGACCGCCGCCCCAGGCGGGCGGGAGGTCTACGTCCCCGTCGACACCCCAGCCGGCCGGGTCGTCGTGCGCTCCTACGTCCCGGACGCGCTGCTGCGCCGAGGTGTCCTGCCGGCGACGGCAGTGCTCGCCGGGCTCGGGGTCGGCCTGCTCGCCGTCGGCGTGGCCGTCGCGGACCGCCTGGCCCGTGGCACCGTCCGTCCGGTGACCGCGCTGGCCGAAGCGGCGCACCGCCTCGCCTCCGGCGACCTCACCGCGCGGGTGGAACCAGCGGGGCCACCTGAGGTGCGCGAGGTCGGGACAGCGGTCAACGCGCTCGGCCGGCGGATCGACGAGCTGCTGCTGGCCGAGCGTGAAGCCGTCGCTGACCTCTCGCACCGCCTGCGGACGCCGCTGACGGCGCTGCGGCTGGACGCCGAGGGCCTGCGCGACCCGGACGAGGCAGCCCGGGTCGGTGCGGGTGTGGCTGCCCTGGGTCGAACCGTGGACGAGGTCATCCGCACGGCGCGCCGGGCGGTCCGTGAGGGTGGCCATGCCGGGTGCGACGCCGTCGCCGTCGTGGCTGAGCGTGCGGCGTTCTGGGCGGTCCTCGCCGAGGACCAGGGCCGACCGTGGACCGTCCACCTGCCGGCTGGACCACTGCCGGTCCGCCTGGCTGCCGAGGACCTGTCGGCTGCGCTCGATGCGCTGCTGGGCAACGTGTTCACGCACACGCCCGACGATGCTGCTGTCGAGGTGTACGTGTCGAGCGACAGCGCCGACGGCTCGGACCGGGTGCTGGTCCAGGTCGCGGACCGGGGCCCGGGTCTGCCGGAGAAGGCGCAGGAGCGCGGTCGCAGCGGAGGCGGGTCGACCGGGCTCGGCCTGGACATCGCCCGCCGCACCGCCGAAGCCTCCGGCGGCCGGCTGTTGCTCGAAGGCCGGGCCGCCGGCGGCGTGAGCATCACGATGGAGCTCGCACCGCCCTAGACCCCCCGCCGCTCCGCACGTGGCGTGCACCACCGCAAGCCCGGCGGTGGAGCGACGCGTCACCGGTCGCCCGACCCCTGGTCCGGCGTGCCGTCGTCGTCCGAGCTCCCGCCGCCGTGCCCGGAGCCGCCGTGCCCGGAGTCGCGCCCGGAACGCTCGTCGTCGGAGCCGCGAGCTCCGCGGTGATCGCGGTCGTCCTCCCCCCGCCGGACGCTGCGGTCGTCGGTGTCGTCGACGCGGGGCCGGTTCCCGCGCCCCTGATCGGCCGTGCCGTCGTCGTCGCCGACCGTCGCGCTGTCCTCCAGCGTGCCGTCGCCGCGCCGGTCCGGGCCGACGGCCGGGGCAGCGGGCGCCGCGGGAGTCGGGGTCACGTCCCCGCGTCCCTGGTCGGCCGTGCCGTCGTCGTCGGCAGCGCCGGGCGCTCCGGGTGTGGACGGCAGGGGGGCGACGATGCACGTCGGCTCGCAGGGATCCGGCGTCACCGAGGCCGATCTGGACTCGAATGCGGTCGGGACGAGCGTGCTCGAGCGGGGAGCCGCGGGAGCGACGCCGGCGTCGATGCTGCCGGCGTACGCGACAGCGCCGGTGGTGCCGACGACGGCGAGGGCGGTCAGAGCGGAAAGCAGTGTGGTGTTCACGGGAACCTCCAGGTAGCGGATGCGGGACGCGCAGACCGTCCCGCCCCCCGGGTCACGCTCACCCCAGCGCAGCCCTAAGCGCAGGCCAAGGACCGCGCGGCTGCGCCGCCCACGCCCCTCGAGCCCCCGAGGGCGAGTTCGCGGGCTTGGTGAAGCGCCGTGGGACGGGGTAGGCGGTCAGCCATGAGCCCCGCACCTGAGAAGAAGGCCGCGGCGAAGAACGCCGCCACCAAGGCCGCGACGACCGAGGCGTCCGCCAGGCAGGCCCCCGCGGGGACCAGCCCGCTGACGGTCGCCGTCACCGGTCCTACCGGGACCTTCGGGTTCGGCCTCGTGCCGCTGCTGCAGTCCGACGAGCGGGTCGGCCGGGTCATCGGCATCGCGCGTCGGCCGTTCGACCCCACCGAGCACGGCTGGTCGAAGATGCGGTACCGGCAGGGTGACGTCCGGGACGTCGACGCGCTGGAGCAGGCGTTCTCCGGCGCCGACGTGGTGGTGCACCTGGCCTTCCTCATCGTCGGCGGCAACCGCGAGACCACCCGGTCGATCAACGTCGAGGGGACGCTCAACGCCTTCCGGGCGGCTGCCGCCGCTGGTGCCAAGCGCTTCGTCTACGCCTCGTCGGTCGCCGCGTACGGGTTCCACCGCGACAACCCGGTCGGCATGACCGAGGACTGGCCGGTCCGCCCGGCGGCCCGGCTGTTCTACGCCCAGGAGAAGGCCGAGCTCGAGGAGCTGCTGCAGGCGGAGTCCGCGAAGCACCCGGAACTGGCGCTGTACCTCCTGCGTCCGCCTGTCGTTCTCGGCCCGCACACCGTGGGGGGCAAGGACCTGCTGCCCGGTCCGCTCGCCCCGCTGGCCAAGCGGCTCCAGGGCCGCTTCCGCCGGGTGCCGGTGCCCGTGCCCGCCTTCGTGCCCGAGCACCCGCTGCAGTTCGTGCACGAGGACGACGTGGGCTCCGCGCTGCTGCAGTGCATCGTGGCTGCCGGCCCGCCGGGCGCCTACAACATCGCCGGCGACGGGGTGCTCAGCGCCGTGGACGTGGCTCGCGAGCTGGGCTTCCTGCCGATCCCCGTGCCGGCTGCACCGGTTCAGACGGCCGCCCGGGCGATCTCCCGGCTGCCCTACCTGCCGAGCGTCGGTGAGTGGATCGAGGCGCTGAGCCAGCCCGCGATCATGGACACCGACCGGGCCAAGACCGAGCTGGGCTGGACGCCCCGCTACACCGGGCTGGAGGCGCTCCGGGACACCCTGCGCTGAGCGGACATGCGGGCCGGGCCGGGCCGGTCAGGCGGCGATCGGCTCGCGGACCGGCTCGGTGACCTGCTCGGGCAGGGGCGGGAAGACCCAACGCCGGAAGGCCCAGAACCGGAAGATCGTCGCCGCCGGGAGCCCCACCACGTTCGCCGAGACGTTGTCCACCATCGGGCTGGTGAGGCCCAGCACGTAGTGCGAGACCACGACCGGGATCTCGTTGACGACGAGGGCGGCGGCGCAGATGGCGAGGAAGACCGCGAGCTCGCGGTGCATCGCCTTCCGGCTACGGCCCCGCCAGGTCGTGCAGCGGTTGACGATGTAGGAGACCACCGCGGCGAAGGTGATCGACACGACCTTGCTCAGGACCGGACCGGTCCCGACGCCGAGCAGGAGGACGTTGAACACCACGATGTCGAGGACCGTGATGAGTACGCCGATGATCAGGAAGGTGGTCAGTTCGCGTCGTACGTCCGCAGGGGCTGGGGCGCCTCTGATGGCCTGCCTCCTGCTCCTCGGACTGCACGGGACCTGCTGACTGCCCTCCATTGTGTCCGTCGGGCGACGACAGGAACCCCGCGAACCGCCCTTCGTGACCGACCTCACGCAGCGCTGAGCGTGGCCGAGACCAAGATGTGACAGCACCGCGACCGGTCGGTGGCCGTCCTTCGGGCTGCGGGATCACCCGGTCGGCCCGAACCGGTTCCCGGCCGCGGTGGGGCGCACCGTGATCTGGGCGCCGACCGGTTCGCCCGTGCTCAGCAGGGCCAGGGCCTCCTCGTCGTGGGCATCCGCGTCGCGCTCGGGGCCGGTCGCGGCGAGGAAGCGGCCGCCGTCGGAGTGCGACCGGGCGACCACGATGCCGGTCCGGCCCTCCCGCCGGTGCGTCACCGTGCACGCCTCGATCGTGGCGGGGCCGTCCGGCGTCAGGGACGGGGGCGGGGCCGGCCACACGTCGACCTCCGCCTGGAGCCGGGCGCTCCCGCTGTCGCGCCACGCGCTCGGCCTGGCGGAGTAGACGCCCATGGAGTGCTTGGACAGGAAGCCACCGTTGGCGCAGACCAGCCCGTACCCCGCCGGCTCGGTCCGTGCCCGGGCCACCACCTCGGCGATGGCGTGCATGGAGTAGTCGTTGCCGGCGCCCCCGAAGTACGGCAGCCCGCCGGTGAGGGTGAGGCCCCGTGCGTCGCCGGGCAGCAGGCCGAGCGACTCGCAGACGGTGGACACCGCGATCGGGAAGCAGCTGTAGAGGTCCATCCAGGACAGCTCCTCGACAGCGACCCCCGCGAGCTCCAGGGCGTGCCTCGCGGCGAGGCCGGCGGCCGGGCTGGAGCTGAGGTCGGCGCGCTCCAGCAGGTCGCGCTCGCGCAGGTCGGCGTGACCGTGCAGGAACACCCAGCGGTCACGGGGGACGCCCAGCCGCTCGGCGGCCCCGGCCGACATCAGCAGCACGGCGGCCGCCTGGTTGACCTGGTCGCGCGCGACGAGCAGGCGGGTGTACGGGTCGGCGATCGGCCGGTTGCGGGCGCTCGGCGCCTCGAGCTCCTCGACGGTCCACGCGACCGGGGCGGCGGAGTGCGGGTTGGCCGCTGCGACCCGGCTGAGGGGGGCGAACAGCTCGGCCATCGCCCGTGCGTGCTGCTGGCGGGTCAGCCCGAGCCGGGCCCGCCTCGCCGTCTCGAACAGGGCGTAGTGGCTGGCCGCGTCCACGAGCCCGTGCCGGACCGAGTCGTCGGTGAACAGGCCCTCCAGCCCGTAGCCGCGGTCCTCGAGCGAGCCGCCGACCTGCTCCGACCAGTCGGGAGCCCCCTCGACGCGCACCCCGTCTGGCGCCAGTGCGCGCGTCGTCGAGATCGCCTCGGCCCCGGCGAGCAGGACGACGTCGGCCCGCCCCGCGGCGATCTCCCCGGCGAACTCGTTGACCAGCCTCTGCGGGGACTGACCACCGGTGATCTCCAGCACCGCGCGCGCCGGGTCGGCGCCGAGGCGACGAGCCACCGAGAGGGGCACGTTGTCGGAACGGCCGAGCGGCGCCTGCGCCCACGGGGTCGAGACCTCGAACTGGCGGACGGCCGCGAGGACGTCGATCGCGCGGGCCACGGCCCCGGCGGGCTGCGCTCTCGCGCCGCAGTCAGCCAGCGCGTCCCGCGCCGCCGAGGCAGCGAGCTCGACAGGGGACCGCTGGGCGTACGCCGGATCGTCCAGCCGCTCGCTGGCCTGACCCACCCCGACCAGCACCGGCGTACGGGGGGAGAGCGACATGTCGCCGACTGTCCCTCATCGGCGCATCCAGAGCGACGCGGTGAACCCTCTCGCCCCGCCGCCGGTGACGGTCGCCATCTGCGGCGTGACTCCTCAGCCCGGCGCGAGCCGGGCGGTCAGGCGCGGCCGGTCAGTCGGTCGGGGAAGGCACCGGGGCCGGGTCGTCCCCCCTCTCGCCACCCCGCCCGGGACGGCCCGGGCCGCCCTTGCGGTCCACCTGCTCGGTGATCTTCGTGGTCAGCTCGGCCAGGCGGGTGTCGGCCTCTGCCTGGGTGAGCCGTCCCGCCGTGACCTTCTCGGCCAGGTGCGCCTTGGCCTCCTCGACCATGGCGGCGACCAGGGTGTCCTTGGCCACCCCCTTGCTCTCCGCGACGTCGGCGAGCGACTTGCCCTCGCGAAGGGCGGTCCGCAGCTCCTGCGGGGTGACGCCGAGCGCCGCCGTGGCTGCCTCGACACCGTGCCGGCCGCCGTGGCGCCCGCCAGGACCGTGACCGCCGGGGCCGTCACCGCGCTGCGGGAGCGCCTCGTCGAGGGTGGTGGCGACCTTGTCGGCCTGCTCCTGCGAGATCGTCCCGTCCGTGACCAGGCCGCTCAGGGCGCTCTTGATCTTCGTCAGCCGGTCCCCGACGGCCTCGGTCGCGGTCGCCTGCGTCGTCGCCGCGGACGCGATCGCCGGAGCGACCACCAGCCCGGTGGTCAGGCCGCCCAGCCCGAGGGCTGTGGCGAGCACCAGGTTGCCGGCCTTGGTCTTCATGTCTTCTCCCAGGACTCGAGGTGGGCAGGTCGCCCTCCGATGGGACAACAGTCGGCCGCGCAGGTGGCAGGAACCTGAGCCGCACCTGGCAGGCACCTGTGAGTCCGGACCCGGGGCTCGCAGTACGGTGGCGCCCGCCCTTCCGCCCGGGCGCCGGCGAGGAGGACACCTGTGAGCGTGACCGTCGAGAAGGACGGACACGTCCTGCTGATCGGCATCGACCGCCCCGCCAAGCGCAACGCCTGGAACCTCGAGGTGATCCAGGCCGTCGCGGACGCCTACGAGTGGCTCGGCACCGACGACGAGGTGCGGGTCGGCGTCGTGTTCGGGCACGGCGACCACTTCTCCGCGGGGCTCGACCTCGCCGAGGTGCTCCCGGCCGTGCACGCCGAGGGCCCGTCGGCCCTCGCGGGCTCCGGCCCGTACGACCCGTTCGGGCTGTGGGCGCCACCTGTGCCCAAGCCCGTGGTGCTGGCCGTGCAGGGCATCGCCTTCACCCTGTCGATCGAGCTGGCGCTGGCGAGCGACATCGTGGTCGCGGCCGACGACGTGAGGTTCCGGCAGCTCGAGATCGGCCGCGGCATCATGCCCTTCGGCGGGGCGACGCTGCGCGCACCGGCGCAGCTCGGGTGGGGCAACGCGATGCGCTTCCTGCTGACGGCCGAGGAGTTCGGCGCCGCCGAGGCACTGCGGATCGGGCTGGTCCAGGAGGTCGTCCCGGCAGGGGAGCAGCTCGCACGCGCGACCGCGCTCGCCCAGCTCATCGCCGCCCAGGCGCCGCTCGGTGTCTACGGCACCCTGGCCAGTGCGCGGGTCGCCTGTCGGAACGAGGCCGCTGCCGTCGAGCACCTGCGCACGGTCATCCCGACCCTCACCGCCAGCGAGGACGCTGCCGAAGGGGTGCTCAGCTTCGTGGAGCGCCGCGACGCCAGGTTCACGGGCCGGTAGGTCCAGCTCAGACCACCTGGCCCTGGACGCCCCCGTCGGCCTCGACGGGAAGACCGGCTGCGGCCCAGCTCAGCATGCCGCCGGTGACGTTCGCGGCCGAGTAGCCCAGCTGCTCCAGGGCCTGCGCGACGGCCGCGGAACGGCCGCCGACCCGGCAGATCGCGTAGACGGGGCGGTCGGTCGGGATGCTGTCCTGCCGCAGGCGGCTCATCGGCAGGTGGAGCGCGCCCGGGGCCCGTCCGGCCGCCCACTCGTCGTCCTCCCGCACGTCGAGCAGGAGCACCTGCCCCGCCAGGGCCGCCCGGTGCGCCTCACGGACGTCGACGTCGGTCATGCGTCCAGTCTGCCCTGCCGGCGCTGTCCCGGTCGGGGCGCGGGAACCCGGGGGCTGATCATGAAGTTGTCCGGGGAACGCCTAGCGTGGACCGCGCTGGCCCCCGCGTCCGTGCCCCTGCTGCCGAGGAGACCTGTGACCCCGCTCGCCCGCGCCCGACGTCACCGTGCGGTGACAGCCCTGTCCGGGGTGCTCGCCGCCGGCCTGCTCCTGACCGGCTGCTCGGCCGGGACCGACGGGGTGGCCGGCCCACAGGCGTCGAGCCCGTCGACGACCGCGGCACAGCAGAGCGGGTCCCCGCCTGCCTCGCCCCCCACGGTGCCTTCGCTCGCCCCGACGCCTCCGCCCCCGCCTGCCCCGCCCGCCCGGCGCGTCATCGCCCTGACGGTCGCCGGTGGCGAGGTCACCGGCGTCGAGTCGCGCGTCCCGGCTCAGCTGGGCGAGGCGCTCACGATCCGGGTCACCAGTGACGTCTCCGAGCAGGTGCACGTGCACGGCTACGACCTCCAGGCAGACGTCGCGGCGGGGGGGACCGTCCAGGTCGACCTCGAGGCCACGATCCCGGGCAGCTTCGAGGTCGAGCTGCACCGCAGCCACAAGACGCTGTTCCAGCTCCGCGTGTCGTGAGGTTCCCCGCCATCTCGCCCGAGGGGCTGGTGCTCGCCCACGGCGTGGGCTCGCGAGCCGACCTCCCCGTGCCGCTGTCGCTCGCGCTCTACGCCGCAGGCACGGCTGTCCTCGTCAGCTTCCTGGCCCTGGTGCTGCTCTGGCGCACGTCGAAGCTGCGCGGCGACGCGGCCGGGTGGCCGCTGCCCGGTGTCGTGCAGGCCGTCGTCGATGCCCCCGCCGTGCGCTGGCTGCTGCGCCTGGTCGTGCTCGCCGCCACCCTGGTCGTGGTCGCGGTCGCCCTGTTCGGCCCCACGAACGCGAACGACAACCTCTCGCCGTACGCCCTGTACGTGACCTTCTGGGTGGGACTGGTCCCGGCCAGCCTGCTGCTCGGACCGGTCTGGCGGGTCGTCAACCCGCTCCGCACGCTGCACGCCCCCTTGGCGCGGCTGACCGGCGCCCCCCCTGCCGCCGACCGGCTGCCGTCCCTCGGCTACTGGCCGGCAGCGCTGTCGCTGCTGGCCTTCGTCTGGCTCGAGCTGGTCCTGCCCGGCCGTGCTGAGCCGCGGACGGTCGGGCTGTTCCTCGTGCTCTACGGCGGCGTCCAGCTGGTCGCCGCTCTCTGGTTCGGCCCCGGGTGGTTCGCCCGGGGCGACGGCTTCGAGGTCTACAGCAGCCTGCTCGGCCGGCTGTCACCGCTCGGCCGCCGCGAGGACGGTCGCCTGGTCCTGCGCTCGCCGCTCGACGGGCTGGACGGCGTGCGCCCGGAGCGTGGGCTGGTCGCTGTCGTGCTCGTGCTCATCGGGTCGACCGGGTTCGACGGCCTGTCACGGACGCAGTTCTGGGCCGAGGGGCCGGGTCGTGACGCCTATCTGTCGGCAGGTCCGGGGACCGTGGGGCTGCTGTTCATGAACGGGCTCGCCGCCGCACTCTACTTGGCGGCGACCGCGACGATCGCGGCCGCGACCTGTTAACAG
>JAOPWP010000132.1 GCA_025965615.1 Frankiales bacterium | reverse complement strand
GCCGAGTTGCCGGCCGGGCTGACCGCCCGCCCCGTCCACCGTGAGGACCTGCCTGGGCTGTCCGCCCTCGTCGCCGCCTACGAGCGGGCTGTGCTCGGCGAGCCGATGACCGACGAGGAGGACCTCGTGGCTGACTGGGACCGCCCCAGCTTCGACCCCGTGCGCGACTCGGTCCTCGTCCTCGACGACGACGCGCCGGTGGGGTGGGCCGAGGTGTTCCGAGCCCGGCAGGCCGTGGTCGTCGTCTCGCCCGGGGCCTGGAGTCGCGGCATCGGCCGGGCCCTCGCCGGCTGGTGCGAGGCCACCGCCCGTGCGGGGGGCGGGAGCCGCGTCGGCCAGCCCGTGCCGGACGCTGACGGAGCGGCGGTCGCCCTCCTGCGCAGCCGGGGATGGACGTCTCGCTGGACCAGCTGACTGCTCGAGCTGCCTCCCGGGGAGGCGGTCCCCTCGCGCGCGCTGCCCGACGGGTGCGTCCTGCGGGAGTCCCGTCCCCGGGAGGACGGGTGGGCGGCCTACCGGGTCATCGAGGAGGCCTTCTCCGAGTGGCCCGACCGAGAGCCGACCAGCTACGAGGACTGGGCCGCCACGGTCCTGGATCGCCCCGGCTTCGAGCCCTGGCAGCTGCTGCTCGCCGTCGAGCAGGAGGAGGTGGTCGGGGCCTGCCACCTCGTCCTGTCCGGTGACACGGGCTGGGTCAACCAGCTGGCTGTGGCGCCGAGCGCTCGCCGTCGCGGGATCGCGCAGGCCCTGCTCGCCCGGGCGTGGGCGTCCTCACGCGATCAGGGCGCTCCGCGCGCCGAGCTCGCCACCGACTCCCGGACCGGTGCCCTGACCCTGTACGAACGGCTCGGCATGCAGGTGCGCTGGAGCTGGACCCACTGGGCTGTGGACCTGGACCCGGAGCCAGTCCCAGGGGCGCCGCACGGCGGGGGACTGCCTGGTTGACTGCGACCGACCCGTCCCGAACCCGAGGAGCCCCCGTGCGCGCCGTCCAGATCACCAGCCTGAACGGTCCGAGCGCCCTCGAGGTGGTCGAGGTCGACGAGCCCACGGCGGGACCCGACGCGGTGGTGATCGACGTGCACGTCTCAGGCGTGACCTTCCCGGAGGTGCTGCAGAGCCGCGGTGCCTACCAGCTCAAGCCCGAGCTGCCCTTCATCCCCGGCTCGGAGGTGGCGGGCGTCGTCCGGTCGGCCCCCCAGGGGTCCGGCCTGGAGGCGGGTCAGCGCGTCGCGGCGTTCTCCGGTCTCGGCGGGTTCGCCGAGGTCGTGACGGCGTCGCCGGCGATGGTGTTCCCGCTGCCTGACCGGGTGTCCTTCGAAGCCGGTGCCTCGTTGCCGATGAACTACCTGACCGTGCACTTCGGGCTCGTCCGCCGCGGGCAGCTGAAGGCGGGCGAGACGGTCCTGGTGCACGGAGCGGCAGGCGGCATCGGCACCGCCGCTGTGCAGCTGGCTTCGGCGCTCGGTGCCCAGGTGATCGGCGTCGTGTCCTCACCGGAGAAGGTCGAGACCGCTCGGGCTGCGGGCGCCCAGGACGTCGTCCTGGTCGACGGTTTCAAGGACGCCGTGAAGGAGCTCACGGGCGGACGGGGGGTCGACCTCGTCGTGGACCCGGTCGGTGGCGACCGCTTCACCGACTCGCTGCGCAGCCTCGGCCGCGAGGGTCGCCTGCTCGTCATCGGCTTCACCGGGGGTGAGATCCCCCAGGTCAAGGTCAACCGCTTGCTGCTCAACAACATCTCCGTCGTGGGCGTCGGCTGGGGGGCTTTCTGGATGGGCGACGTGCCCTTCCTCCAGGAGCAGTGGGCCGACCTGCTGCCGCTGCTCGAGGCCGGCCGGCTCGAGCCGGTGCTGGGCCGAAGCTTCCCGCTCGAGCAGGCGTCGCAGGCACTTCTCGAGCTCGACGAGCGGCGGGCTGCGGGCAAGGTGCTGCTGGCGGTCAGGTAGCCGGGAGGCGCGACCGACTCCGCCCGTGATCGACCCCCGGCTTCCGGTTCGCCTGACCGGCGTGCCGAGGGGTGGCAGACTCCCGCCCACTGGTGGGACGGGGGGGAGAACATGACCGAACGCGCGGCGCGGCAGACCTTCCTGGTCTTCGGGCAGCCCGAGATCCTGCAGCCGGAGATCGACGAGGTCGTCGACTCGCTGCGCACCGCGTGGCTCGGCACGGGGCCGAAGGTGGCGCGGTTCAAGGCCGACTTCGCCCGCTACAAGGGCGTGGACAACGTCACGGCGGTCAACTCGTGCACCGCTGCGCTCCACCTGAGCTGCGTCGCTGCGGGTCTGGGCCCGGGTGACGAGGTCATCACGACGGCCCTCACGTTCTGCGCGACGGTCAACGCGGTGCTGCACAGTGGGGCGACGCCGGTCGTCGTCGACTGCGACCCCGTCACGATGAACCTGTCGGTGGCTGCGGTCGAAGCGGCGATCACGCCACGCACCCGGGCGTTGATCCCCGTGCACTTCGCCGGACGCCTGTGCGACATGGCCGGCCTGACCGAGCTCGCGCGCCGACACGACCTCGTCCTCATCGAGGACTGCGCCCACGCGGTCGAGGCGCAGGACGCGCAGGGTCGTGGTGCCGGGACGTTCGGCGACTTCGCGACCTTCAGCTTCTACGCGACCAAGAACGTCGTGACCGGCGAGGGGGGCATGATCATCGCCCGCCGCGCGGAGGACTCCGCCCGGCTCGAGCAGCTGGCCCTGCACGGCATGAGCGCCGACGCCTGGCGACGGTTCGGTGACGCCGGCTTCAAGCACTACACGGTCACCGAGTGCGGCTACAAGTACAACATGATGGACCTCCAGGCGGCGCTGGGCATCCACCAGCTCGCTCGGGTCGAGGCGAACTGGAAGCGACGCGAGCAGGTGTCGGAGCGCTACGCGGCCGAGCTCGCAGACCTGCCCCTCACCCTGCCGCCCCCGCCCGAGCCCGGGACCCGCCACGCCCACCACCTCTACCCGGTGCTGGTCGGCCCGGACACGGGCATCCGGCGCGACGACTTCCTCGACCGCATGACCGCCGAGCGGATCGGCGTGGGCGTCCACTACCTCGCGCTCCCGGAGCACCCCTACTACCAGCAGACCCTCGGCTGGCGACCGGAGGACACCCCGGTGGCGACCAGCATCGGCCGTACGACGGTCAGCCTCCCGATGTCGCCGCGGCTCACCGACGACGACATCTCCGACGTCGTCGCCGCGGTCCGTCGGTCCCTGGCGTGAGGCCGCGTTGAGGCTCCTGCTGTTTGGAGCCTGGGAGCCGCAGTCGCCCGGCGGCCCTGGAGCTGTCGCGATCCACTTGTCGCGGGCCTGGGTCGCGGCCGGGCACGAGGTGCTCGTCGTGGCAGAGGACCCGCGGGCCAAGACCGTCACGCGTCTGCCGTCCGGGGCGGCTGGCGTCGAGGTGGTGCACGTCCCCTCGTACGGCCGCCTGCCCGTGCTCCCGCGCGTGACCCGGCGCCTGCTGCGGCGCGAGAGCGCCGACGCCGATGCGGCGGTGCTCCTGTCGGTGTTCACCCCCTTCCACGCCAGTGCTGGTCGCCACCTGAGCTGCCCCTACGCGGTCGCCCCGCTGGGGGGTTACGCCCGCGAGAGCATCAAGGCGCGCGGGCGCCTGCGGAAGTGGGCGTTCCTGAAGCTCGTCGAGCGGCGCTTCCTGGAGCGGGCCCTGCTCGTCAACGTCTGGTCGCACCGGGAGCAGGAAGAGCTGGAGCTGCTCTGCCGCCCCCGGCAGGTGCTCGTGACCCCGCCAGGGCTGCCGGACGGCTGGCAGTTCCCGTCGCGGCCCGCACCCGACGGCGCCCCTGGCCGCCGCCTGCTCTACCTCGGGCGGTTCGCTCCGGCGCAGAAGGGGCTGGACCTGCTGGTGCAGGCGTTCTCGCTGGCCGCTGGACCGGACGACCAGCTGACCCTCGCGGGTGTCGACCACGGCGGGGGACTGGCTCGGCTCCAGCGCCTGATCGACGCGAGCCCCGCCCGTGACCGGATCGTGGTGCGCGGCCCGGCCTGGGGGGCGGACAAGGCCGAGTTGTTCGACCAGCACGACGCCTTCGTCCACCTCTCCCGATGGGAGGGGCTCCCGCTCGCGGTCGTCGAGGCCCTCGCGTCCGGCATGCCCGTGGTGGTCACCGCAGCGACGAACGTCGCCGACCTCGTGCAGGAACACGGCGCAGGCTGGGTGGCGACGGGGGACGGGACAGCAGCGCTCGGGGCGGCGCTCCGGGCCTCCGACGACGAGCTCGTGGCGGCCGGCCGGAACGCCCAGGAGCTGGCCCGTACGGAGTTCGACTGGGACCGCACCGCGGCCAGCCTGCTCCGTGCCCTCAGCCGGGCGCGTCAGTCGATCGGCTGAGCTCTCGCCGCCGTGCCCGGGACCGATTGCTTCATCGGCTCGTCCGGGCGGCTGGGCGTGTCCAGTGGCAAGCGACTCCTAGCGGCCCAGGTGTTCGCACGCCGAGAGGCGGCGCAGCGGGGTACGTGCCGCTCCCGATGGTGCTTGGGCAGTAGACCCGGCACTAGCGTGCGCCTTGTGAAGCGACTCGTTGACGCGCCTGCCGGCCGCTGCGTGCTGGACACCTGGGGCGGCAACGGCTGGCAGTTCACAGAGGTCACCGTCTTCGGCTCCGACGGCTACTCGGTGCGCGAGGACATGTGCGGTGGGACCGACCCTGAGCCGTTGGGCTCGTTCATCAGTCGACTGACGGGGCTGGCGGGGCCGGAAGCGGACGTCATCGCCGCTG
>JAOPWP010000083.1 GCA_025965615.1 Frankiales bacterium | reverse complement strand
TCCTGCAGCTCGCCGTCTACGCCGGGTTGCAGATCCCGGTCGGGCTCGCGCTCGACCGCTTCGGCTCTCGCCGCATGGTCACCGTCGGAGCACTCACGATGGCGACAGGCCAGCTGGTGCTGGCGCTAGCCGACAACGTACCGACCGCGGTGTTCGCCCGCGTGCTCGTGGGTGCCGGCGACGCCATGACCTTCATCAGCGTGCTGCGGCTCGTGCCCCTGTGGTTCCCCGGGCGCACCGTTCCTCTCGTGACGCAGCTGACAGGTCTCCTCGGCCAGGTCGGGCAGATCGTGGCGGCCCTGCCGATGGTCGCGTTGCTCAACGCGACGTCCTGGCGGACGACGTTTGTCGGCGCCGCGGCGGTCGGCGTCGTCGTCGCAGTGGTCGTCGGCGTCGCGCTGCGGGACGCGCCGCCCGGAACCGTGCCGCCACCACCAGCCACCGGAGCGGAGGTGCGTCGCACGCTCGCGCTGGTCTGGCGCGAGCCCGGCACCCGCATCGGCCTGTACACCCACCTGGTCACGCAGTTCTCCGGCAGCGTGTTCGCGCTGCTGTGGGGCTTCCCGTTCCTCACGCTCGGCGCGGGCCTGTCGGCGGGCACCGCAGGTGTGCTGATCACCACGCTCGTCGTGGTCGGCATGCTGACCGGACCGGTGCTCGGCCAGCTCTGCTCACGCTGGCCGCTGCGCCGGTCGGTCCTGGTCTTCGGGATCCTCGGCGCCACCGTCGCCGTGTGGACCCTCGTGCTGCTGTGGCCCGGCCCGCCGCCCCTGCCGCTGCTCGTGCTGCTCGTCGTCGTGCTCGGCACCAACGGCCCAGGTTCGATGATCGGCTTCGACTTCGCCCGGACCGAGAACCCTGCCGAGCGGCTGGGCAGCGCGAACGGCGTCGTGAACGTCGGCGGCTTCGTCGCCTCGCTGCTGACCGTCCTCGCGATCGGGGCGGTGCTCGACGCCGTCAGTCCCGGCACGGCCTACGACCTCGCCGCGTTCAAGGCCGCCTTCGCCGTGCAGTACGTCTTCTGGGCGGTCGGCCTGCTTGGCGTCGTCCGGCACCGCAGGCAGCTCCGGGCGCGCCTTGCGAGCGACGGGGTCGTGCTCGCGCCCTTGCACGTCGCGGTGCGCGCCCGGCTGCGCGGCGGCTCGGCCTACCGCTGACAGGCGGCAGCTCGTCCGGCGGACGGGACCGCATCAGAGGCTCCTGCTGCTCAGACGGGTGCGTACGGTGCTGCGGGCACAGACGAGCACGACCAGGCCGCCTGCGAGGGTGGGCCAGCCCAGCTCCTCGCGCAGGAGAAGCGCCGCCCACAGGATGCTCAGGAACGGCTGCACGAGCTGCACCTGGCTCACCTGCGCCATCGGGCCGATGCCCAGGCCGCGGTACCAGGCGAAGAACCCGAGGAACATGCTCACGCAGGCCAAGTAGGCGAAGGCGAGCCACTGCGTGCCGCTCGCCGCAGGAGGCGCCTGCACCAGGGAGATGCCGGTGAGGACGACCATCAGCGGCGCGGCGAGCACCAGCGCCCACGACACGGTCTGCCAGGCGCCGACCTCCCTGGCCAGCAGGCCGCCTTCGGCATAGCCGATCGCTGCGGCCAGGACGGCTCCGAGCAGGAGCAGGTCAGCCACGTGCAGTGCGCCCAGGCCCCCGTTCTGCAGGCCGGCGAAGGCCACGACGGCGACGGCGCCCAGTGCGGCGAACAGCCAGAACGAGCGGGCCACGCGCTCCTTGCCGCGCAGCACGGCTGTGACGGCGGTGGCTGCCGGAAGCAGCCCGATGACGACCGCTGCGTGAGCGGCGGGAGCCTGCGTCATGGCGTACGAGGTGAGCAGCGGGAAGCCGACGACGACGCCACCGGCGACGATCGACAGGCGGATCCACTGGCCCCGGTTCGGCAGGCGCTGACGGGTCACTGCCAGGCAGACGGCGGCCAGCACCGCCGCCACGGCAGCCCGGCCGGCTCCGACGAACAGCGGTGACAGCCCGTCGCTCGTGGCGATCCGGGTGAACGGGACGGTGAAGGAGAAGGCGGTGACGCCGAGCAGGCCCCAGGCCAGTCCGGATGGTTCGTACCGCTGCTCACCGGCCGATAGCGCAAGCCCCACCGGGGGGATAGCGCTACTCTGCCGCGTCATGTCCCACGATAGTGCAGGCCGCATCGTGGCAGCGATGCGTCCCTGGATCGCTGCGGCGCCACCGGGATCTCAGCTGCCGTCGAACCGTGCCCTCACGGCTGAGCACGGTGCCAGTCCGGTCACGGTGCAGAAGGCGATCCGGCAGCTGGCCTCCCTCGGGCTGGTCGAGAGTCGCCCAGGTGTCGGCACCTTCGTGCGCGCGGTGCGCCAGCCCCGGCCGACGGACTTCTCCTGGCAGACCGCAGTACTCGGCGCGCCGCAGACGCGACGGACAGGGGTCTCGTCGACCCAGCGCGCGGCGGTGCCCGACGACATCGCGTTGCACTCCGGCTACCCCGGTGCGGACCTGCTACCCGGACGGCTGGTCCGGGCCGCACTGGCCAGGGCCTCGAGGTCAGAGGCGGCGCTCTCCCGATCACCCGTAGCGGGACTGCCTGAGCTGCAGGCGTGGTTCGCCAGCCAGGTCGCTGCAGGCGCACCCGTGGGGATCACGCCACCGTCGGCGCGCGACGTCCTGATCATCGCCGGCAGTCAAAGCGGACTCAGCTCGATCTTCCGAGCGCTCGTCGGCCGCGGCCAGCCGCTGCTCATCGAGTCGCCGACGTACTGGGGCGCCCTGCTGGCGGCGGAGCAGGCCGGCGTCACTCTCGTCCCCGTCCCGACGGGTCCGGACGGCCCGAACCCGGACGACGTCGAACGCGCTCTCGCCGCCACCGGCGCTCGCGCTTTCTACGCCCAGCCGAACTTCGCCAATCCCACCGGCACGCAGTGGTCGCCCGAGACGGGCCGGGCGGTGCTGGACACCGTGCGGGCGCACGGCGCCTTCCTGATCGAGGACGACTGGGCGCACGACCTGGGCATCGACGCCGAGTCGCAGCCGCTGGTGCGCCACGACGACGACGGCCACGTCATCTACCTGCGGTCGCTGACCAAGGCCGTCTCACCAGCACTGCGCGTCGCCGCCGTCATCGCTCGCGGGCCGGCTCGCGCAAGGATCCTGGCCGACCGGGCAGCAGAATCCATGTACGTCAGCGGGGTGCTGCAGGCCGCCGCGCTGGACGTCGTCACCCAGCCTGGCTGGGGCAGCCACCTCCGCGGCATGCGTCAGCAGCTGGGATCCCGCCGGGACCTGCTCCTGGCCAGCCTCCGGGCACAGGCGCCGCAGGTGGCCGTCGAACACGTCCCCCTCGGGGGCCTGAACCTGTGGGTCAGGCTCCCCGACGGCACCGACGTCGACCAGCTCGTTCGCGCATGCGAGACGCAGCGCCTGCTCATCGCACCCGGCACCGAGTGGTTCCCCGCCGAGCCCTCCGGTCCCTACATCCGCCTCAACTACTCCGCCGAAGAAGCCGGCCGCTTCACCGAAGCCGGCGAGGTGCTCGGCAACGCCCTACGCACCGTGTCGTAGCGGAGCAGCCCGAGGGGCCTGGCCAAGGCGCACGCCCATGTTGCGACGTGACCGTTCGCTCGCTTGGCCGAGCGCCCGCAGGCATGCCGGGCGAATCCCATCGACAGCGCTTTCATCCGCTCCGACCCGTGTGACGGCATCTCGGCGGGTGCAATCCGGGCGGTGAGCGCGTCCGTCGAGGTGAGCACCACCTACTAGAGGGCGTCGACCCCTCATAGCCGATGTGCGGATGTCCGCAACTGCCGATGAGCGGACTGCGGCTGCGCCTGCTACCCGGGCTGTGGCAACGCCTCTGGCCGGAAGGCTCGTCCGTCCAGTCTCGCCCGACGACGCAGCCGCGCTCGCACGGACCTGCCTCGACCGCAGACTTCAGA
>JAOPWP010000080.1 GCA_025965615.1 Frankiales bacterium | reverse complement strand
GGTCGCGGCGTGGCTGCGCGACGCGACCCTGTGCGGCGGCGCCCCCGCCGGCAGCCGGGTCCGGCTGTCCAGCGCCCTGGCGTCACTGCCGCTGCTCGCCGTGGCGGTCACCGGCGGGACCGTCGGCCGAGCCCAGGCCGCCGTGCTCACCCGGCTGATCAACCCGCTCGGCCTGGACGCGGTGCTCCCGGTCCAACACCAGCTGATCGCACTGGCCCGCACCCGCGACCCCGACGCGCTCGCCGCCTGGGTCCGCCACCAGATCGCCACCCACAGCGAACCGGCCCTCGAGCACGACCAGCGCACCGCCCAGACCAAGCGGTACCTCCAGACCCGCAACAACCACGACGGGACGATCCGCGGGAGCTTCCTGCTCCCCAGCGAGGACTACGAGACCATCGCGACCGTCCTGGAACCGCTGGCCCGACCGGCCGGCCTGAGCGACACCCGCAACGCCGGACAACGCCGCGCCGACGCCCTGCTCGAGGCCTTCGACCAGGTCCTGCGCCACGGCACGCTCCCCGACGCCGGCGGACAACGCCCCCAGCTCAGCTACCTGCTCCCCGCCGGGTGGGCCGCCGCACGACCCGGCCCCAGCCTCACCGACCAGCTCCACACCGAGCTCGGCAACAGCGGCACGACCAGCAACCCGGACGACAGCCTCAGCACCCGACACGCCTGCGCCACCGCCGCCTGGACCGGACCCCAGACCCGCACCAGGATCGAGACCATCCTGTGCGACGCCCGGATCAGCCGCGTCCTGCTCGACCCCACCGGACACGTCCACGGCCTGGAAAGCCTGTCCGACCAGATCACCCGAGCCCAACGACGGGCGCTGGCCGCCCGCGACAACGGCTGCGCCGCACGCGGCTGCACCCGACCCCCCGCCGCCTGCGACGCCCACCACCTCCTCCACCGCGAGAACGGCGGCAGCACGACCGTCGACAACCTTGTCCTGCTCTGCCGCCGCCACCACCTGATGTGGCACTCAGGACGACTCCAACGCCACCAGCTCCACGTCCCCTGGCTCACCACCGCACGAGCACGACCCCCCAGCCGAGCACCCGCATGAGCCCAGCACGGTGCACACGCAGCGGTCGGAACCGTCACGGCGGCACGTACCCGCTCAGAGCGACCGCAGGACCCTCCACCCGTAGCCCGTCCCGACGACGCCGAGCAGACCGGTCGCACCGACCAGCACCAGCGCCGAGGTCACGCCGACGTGCTCGACGAGCAGGCCGGCAGCGACGTTGCCCAGGGCCGCCCCGCCGAAGATCATGCTGCTGCTCCAGGCGAACGCCTCCGTCGTGGTGCCCGTCGGTGCCGCCCGTCCGAGCAGCACGGAGTTGCACGTGATGTACGGCGCCACCGCCAGCCCGTAGAGCACGAGGACCGCGCCCATGACGACCGTGCCGGTGGCCAGCAGCGGCAGGGCAGAGCCGACGGCGAGCGCGCCGACCAACCAGGGCAGCTGCCTCGTGTGCGGCACCGGACTGTGCGCGGCGCCGTACGCCAGGCCACCCAGGATCGAGCCGACGCTCCAGACGGCGAGCAGGACCCCTGCGGTGCTGGGCGAGCCGCTCTGCGACTCCGCGTAGGCCGGCAACGCGACCTCGACCGCCCCGAAGCCCATGCCGACCGAGGCCACGACGAGCAGCAGCGCCCGCACGCCCGAGGAGCTGAGCGGCCCTGCCATCGACACCCCAGGGTCGCGCTCGTGCGGGACCACAGCTCGGATCGCGGGCGTTTGCACCAGCCACACGGAACCGACCAGGACCAGCACCGCGGCGGCCAGCACCGCGGCCGACGGCCCCGACACAGCGGTCAGGACGGCGACGAGGAGCGGCCCGCCGACGAAGCAGAGCTCGACGAGGACGGCGTCGAGGGAGTAGGCCGTGGTCATCAGCTCGGGAGGCACGAGCGTCCCCCAGAGCGCGCGCACCACGCCGCTGATCGGGGGAACGCTCGCGCCCGCGAGCACTGCCATGCCCAGCAGGACCACGACGCCCGCGCCCAGGGAGGCCAGCAGCACCAGGGTCACGAGCGCGGCCGGGTGGGCCAGGCCGCAGACGAGCAGGACCCCGCGGGGGCCGTCGCGATCCGCGCGCCGCGCCCGGATCGGCGCGAAGAACGCGAAGGCGAGCGCATACGCCGCGGCCACCCCGCCGGCTGCGGCGTAGGAACCGGTGGTCTCGCGCACGAGCAGGAGCAGCGCGAGGCCGGTGGTGCCGAGCGACAGGCGGCCGACCAGCCCGGCGGCGAGCGGCGACGCGGCCCCGGTGCCGCGCAGCAGCGACTCGTACCGGGTCAGCAGGCTCACGCCGCAGAGGCTAGGTCGCCGCCCTCTCGAGCTGGGTGGGACAGGAGGTGAAGGGACAGGGGGCGACGACCGGCGGCTCGAGTCGTCGCGCCACTGCCGCGCCTGGCCTGGTACCGCATCAAGGCCTGCCGGCTCTGGGCCTCGGCGTGTGGCCCTGCTCCAGGAACCGTCCAGCTCCTGGCACCTGGACGATCCGCACCAGGGACGTACCGCAGTGGGACGACGGGTGCGGGTAGCGGCACGTGGCCTGTGGGCCACTACCCTGACGGACGGCACTACTAGCGAGGTGCCCTACGGGGAGAATCGGGAAGCCGGTGCAAGTCCGGCACAGAGCCCGCTGCGGTGACCGAGGAGCCTCCGGCGTCGCGCTTCGAGCGCAGCCACTGAGCCCTGGCTCGGGAAGGTCGCCGGGAGGTGTTGATCCGGGAGTCCGAAGACCGGCCTCGCGTGACGGCTGCTCAGCAGCCAGATGACGGGAGCAGTCTGTGTCGAACGACCTGTACGACGTGATCAACCGACGCCGCGATGTCCGGCGGGAGTTCACCGGTGAACCGGTCCGGGACGAGGTCCTCGACCGCGTGCTGTCCGCCGCGCACGCCGCGCCGAGCGTCGGGCTGACGCAGCCCTGGGACTTCATCGTGATCGATGACCTGGCCTTGCGGCAGCGGTTCCAGCGGCACGTGGCGGACGAGCGGGAGACGTTCAACGCCACCCTGTCCGAGGCCGAGCGGGAGACGTTCTCGCGGATCAAGATCGAGGGCATCCTCGGCGCAAGCCTCGGGATCGTCGTCACCTACGACCCGCAGCGAGGCTCGCCCGCTGTGCTCGGTCGCCATGCCATCGCTGATGCGGGGCTGTACTCCACCTGTCTCGCCATTCAGAACCTCTGGCTCTCCGCGACCGCAGAAGATCTCGGCGTTGGCTGGGTGTCCTTCTACCGCGAGCCGTTCCTCAGCGATCTTCTTGGCATCCCCGCGCCCCTGCGGCCCGTCGCCTACCTGTGCCTCGGCCCGGTCACCCACCTCGAGGACGTGCCCGACCTCGAACGTTCCGGGTGGCGCAGCCGACGACCGCTGGCGGAAGCCATCCATCGCAACCAGTACGGCGGTTAACGCCGCCCCGGCTCGCGTGCGGTTCTGTGGCGGCGGCGGTGACCGGAGGAGGCGAGCCGACGGGATTCGTCTCGAGACTCCTGGTGGTGCCAGCGGTCGCCATCTCGCGTGGCCGCTCTACCAAACGTGGCCAGCAATGGCCGGTCGTGGCTGAGACTCGTACGATCCCGGAGAGCAGCTACGCATGTCAGGCAGGGTGCGGTTCGGCCGCCGCCCAGCCCCCGCCGGGCTTCTACCAGAGCGCCGTTCTCGCCAGGGGGACGACCAGCACCTCGAGGCTCACCGCCACGCACGGAGCCTGGTCGAGCAAGCGGAGCGCCGTCGCGCCCTGGCTCGCGTGTACGAGCTCTCGGCTTCC
>JAOPWP010000066.1 GCA_025965615.1 Frankiales bacterium | reverse complement strand
GGCAAGGCGACCGGTCGCCACCAGCAGCGCCGCGAGCGCATCGTGGTCCCAGGCCGGCTTGCCGCGGAAGCCGTGCATGACCTTGACGTCCTGGAACTCGTCGATCAGCGCCCGGGCCTCGTCCTCGCTGAACGGGGCCATCCGACCGCCGATGCGCCCGAGCGCCTCCACGAAGATGCCGCCGAGGCCGAACGCGACGAGCGGGCCGAGCTCGGACTCGCCCTGGATGCCCAGCAGGGCCTCACCGGTCGCCTTGATCATCGGCTGGACGGCAACCACGGAGGCGAGGCCGTCCGCGGCGGCGATCCCGCGCAACGTGGCGACGGCGCCCGCAAGGCCGGCCTGGTCGATGCCGAGCAGGACGGCGTCGTGCTCGGTCCGGTGGGCGACGTCGGCGAGCTTCACGACATAGGGGCCAGCGAAGCCGATGTCCACGGCAGCGGGGTCGTCGTCAGGCGCGACCATGGCGTACGGCGCGACGGGGATGCCGTTCTCCTGCAGAAGGCGCATGGTGTCCGCGAACGGGAGCATGTCGCCCTCGGGCTGCGGTACGGGCGCGCCGGTCGGCCGGGGTAGCGGCGCAACGGCGGGCAGCGGCGCGACCTGCGCAGCCTGGTAGCGCGAGAACGCGCCCAGCGTCTGCAGCCCGCGCAGCGTTGGCCTCAGCCCCCGCCCGAACGCGACGTCCTCCCCGATGAGGGACGCAGCGAAGCCGCCGGGCACGCCCGAGCAGTTTGCGAGCACGCAGGGCTTCTCGACCGAGCTCGCAGCCTTGGCGAACTCGACGACGATGCTCTCGGAGATCGCGGCGTCCTCGTCTGCCACGGGGTGCACGACCAGGAGCGCGTCGACCTCGTTGGAGACGGCGTACTTGTTGATGATCTCGGGCCACAGGCTCGCCCCGAGGCCGGTCGTGTCGAGGGGGTTCGGGACCGTGATGCCCGGCAGGTTGGTCTGGATCCACTCCTCGAAGGAGTCGAGCGCCGGGATCTCCACGCCCTCCTCGGTGGCGATGTCGAGGCTCAGGGAGGCGAACCCGCCCGTCATCGTGACGACCCCGAGGTTGCTGACCGACGTCCAGCGGCGGCGGGGAATCTGGTCGAACAGCGCCAGCCGGTCGACGACCTCCTCCGGGTCGTAGGCGAGGGCGATGCCGGCCTGGCGGAACGCCACGTCGTAGACCCACGCGTCACCCGTGAGGGCCCCCGTGTGGGAGGCCGCCATCTTCTGGGACCGCGCGTTGCGGGCCAGCTTGAGGGCGACGACCGGCTTCCCCGCCTCGACCGCGCGCCGGGCGGCTGCGAAGAACTCGTCGGGGCGTCGGACCTTCTCGATGACGAGGGCGATGCCGGTGGTCTCCGGGTCGTCGGTGAGGTAGTCGACGTAGTCGGCGAGGTCGGTGACCGCCTCGTTGCCGGCGGAGACGAGGACGTTGAGCCCGCACCCGGCGTACTCCCAGGCGGCCATCGCGATCCCGCTCAGCATCGCGCCGCTCTGGGAGATCACCGAGATCCCGCCCGGCCGGCGCTTGTGCTTGGAGGCGATGGTGAGGCTGATCCCGTGCGGAACGTTGACGTAGCCCAGGCCGTTCGGCCCGACGACCGCCATGCCGGCGCCTTGCGCCGCTGTGGCAATGCGCTGCTGGAGGACGGCGCCCTCCTCGCTGGTCTCTCCGAACCCGCCGGCCACGAGGACCATCCCGCCCACGCCCAGCCCTGCGGCCTCCTCGACCAGGTCCGTCGTCCGTTCCGCGGACATGAAGCTCATCACGACGTCCAGAGGCCCCTCGACCGCGCTCAGCGTCGGGACCGTCGGCCGCCCCATGACGCTCTCGTAGCGCGGGTTGACGAAGTGGATCTCCGCCTCGCTGTCCAGCGTCGGGCTGATGAAGTCCTTGAAGCCCGAGTTGTCGCTCAGCCCGACGATGGCGACGCTGCGCGGCTTGAGGGTGCGGGCGAGCGCTTCGCCGCTCGTAGCCTTCGTCTGCGTCGGGACTTCGGACATCGGGACCTCCAGGGTCGTTCTGAGATAGTTCGACAATGTTCGATTCTGACCGACACTAGGCACTGGCTGACGGGCCGTCAACCGCCTCCGGCCGGGTCCGACGCTTGACGTGCCGCTCGGAACCTTCGATAGTTAGCGAACTACATCCACTCGACGAGGAGGCACCTCCGTGCCCGACACGCACATCTCACCGGAGATGGCTTCTGCCGTGGGAACCGAGCTGGGGCGGGTCGTCTCCTTCCCGGTGTCGGCCTCCGACATCCGCCGCTGGGCGATCGCCGTCTACTGGCCCGAGCCGCCACCGGCCCGGTTCCTGGACGAGGTCGTCGCCAGCAAGACCCCCCAGGGCGGCCTGGTCGCCCCCGAGGACTTCAACCCCTTCGCCTGGGCGGTGGCCGAGAGCGGCGAGCGCCCTGAGGCGGACGACATCGACCCCGACCGCACCGAGATCCTCGCGGGGATCCAGGGACCGGGCCTCAAGAACCAGCTCAACGGCGGCATGGAGGCGGAGTACGGCGCGCTGATGCGTCCGGGCGACGTCATCACCAGCGTCAACCGCATTGCGGGATACCGCGAGCGCGAGGGCCGCCTGGGTCTGATGCTGTTCACGATCAGCGAGGACACCTGGACCAACTCCGACGACGAGATGGTCAAGAAGACCCGCCAGACGCTCATCCGCTACTGAGCCCGCCCCACCGCCACACCCACACCTACGAAAGAGGGTCTGCCGCCATGCCGACAGCAGCCGCAGCGAAGATCGGGGACGTGCTCCCGGAGTTCACGCGCACGACCGGTCTCGCCAACTGGAACCGGTACGCCGCCGTCAACGACGAGTTCGTGCCCATCCACATGGACGACGAGGCAGGCAAGGCCGCCGGCTACCCCACCGCCTTCGGCATGGGGAACCTGCAGTGGGCCTACCTGCACAACCTCGTCCGCGGGTGGATGGGTGACGAGGGCCGCCTCACCGCGATGAACTGCCAGTTCCGCGCGGCCAACACCAAGGGCATGACGGTGACCGCCAAGGGGCTGGTCACGGAGGTCCGCGAGGAGGGTGGCCGCCGGATC
>JAOPWP010000030.1 GCA_025965615.1 Frankiales bacterium | reverse complement strand
GCCCAGCTCGACGCGGCGC
The DNA here is from genome assembly GCA_025965615.1 of Frankiales bacterium. Classification (GTDB taxonomy): domain Bacteria; phylum Actinomycetota; class Actinomycetes; order Mycobacteriales; family SCTD01; genus SCTD01. The sequence goes on along the minus strand of JAOPWP010000030.1, from coordinate 5,556 downwards.
TGGACGTGCTGTCGATGACGAGGCCGCCGACGTAGGTCGGGCTGTGGTGGGCGTGCGGTGGGCTGGCTTCGTCCGGCGGCGCCGGTCTGGAGGTAGAGCCAGCGCCGTGTCGAAGGACCGTGGCGGCTGGGCCGCCGGGCGGTCCCGCTGGCGGCTGTACGCCTCAGGGAAGCAGCGAGGTGATCGAGCCCGATGCACCGGCCAGCAACCCCGTGGCAGGAGCTCGCCGGTCAGGGACGATCTTGGGCGGGGACATCCGGACTGACCAAGGCCCGAAGGGGTAGGCCCGACAGTCCCCGACTCGAGGAGCCAACGTGCCGACACCGACCCGCGACCACGGAGCCATCGGCTCCGGCCTGCTGATCGCGATCCTCATCCTGGTGGCCGCCGCCACCGCAGCGTTCTTCTACTTCGGCGGTGAGGCGGACGTCGACGTGAATGCCCCGGACGTCAACGTCAGCAGCAGCCCAGCGGGCTGACCCGCCTCTCGCCCTGACCCCGCGAACGGAACCCGCCTGACATGGCCACACCTCGCACGCTCGTCGTCGTCCTCGCCGGAGGTGCCGGCAGCCGGCTCGAGCTGCTGACGCACAGCCGGGCCAAGCCGGCCGTGCCCTACGGCGGTCACTACAGGCTCGTGGACGTCGTGCTGTCCAACTGCCACCACTCGGGGCTGTCCGACGTCTGGCTCACCCAGCAGACCAACCCGGTGTCACTGTCGGACCACCTCAACGGCGGGCGCGCCTGGGACCTCGACCGCACCCGCGGCGGACTGCTGGTGCTCGCTCCCCGGGAGGACAAGGACACCGGCAAGGGCGGCTTCGCGCAGGGGACGGCCGACGTCCTGTGGCGCCACACCGAGCTGATCCGCTCGTTCGATCCCGAAGCCCTCGTGGTCGTCAGCTCCGACGCCGTCTACGCCCTCGACTACGAGCAGGTCGTACGAGCTCACCTCGACAGTGACGCCGACGTCACGATGGTCACGACCCGGGTGGACCCCGACGACGCCTCGCGCTACGGCGTCGTGCAGGTCGAGGACGGGCGCATCACCGACTACGCCTACAAGCCGGACGAGCCCGCGGGCGACCTCGTCACCAACGAGGTGTTCGTGTTCACCCCCGGTCCGGTGCTGGACCTGCTCGACGAGCTGGGCGAGAAGGCGGGCGACGACGGCCTGGAGGACCTCGGAGACGCGGTCCTGCCCCGTCTGGTCGACGCGGGTCGGGCCCGCGAGCACCGCTTCGACGGCTATTGGCGCGATCTCGGGACGATCGATGCCTACTGGGCGGCGCACATGGACCTGCTCGAGGACGAGCCGCCGTTCGACCCGGGTGACTCCGCCTGGCCGCTGATGACGGTCGGGGGCGACGACGCCGCCGCCCGGGTCCGTCGTGGCGCCCAGGTCGAGGGCTCGCTGCTGTCGCCGGGCTGCGACGTGGCCGGAGTCGTACGGCGCTGCGTGCTCTCACCCGGGGTCGTCGTCGAGGCGGGCGCCGAGGTGGTCGACAGCGTCCTGCTCCACGACGTGGTCATCCGATCCGGAGCGCACGTCTGCAGAGCCGTCCTCGACCAGGGGGTGGAGGTCGAGGCGGACCGGACCGTGGGCGGCGACGGGGACCTCACCCTCGTCGGGGTCCGCGCGACGGTGACCACCGACCTGCCGTCCGGGGCCCGATTCCCCGAAGCCGACGGCGACTAGCGGCGCTATCCCGGAAGGTCCTCGAGCATCTCGGTGACCAGCGCCGCGATCGGCGAGCGCTCGGACCGGGTGAGGGTGACGTGGGCGAACAGCGGGTGTCCCTTCAGCGCCTCGATCACGGCAGCCACACCGTCGTGCCGCCCGACCCGCAGGTTGTCGCGCTGCGCCACGTCGTGGGTGAGCACGACGCGCGAGCCCTGACCCAAGCGGGACAGGACGGTCAGCAGCACCCCCCGTTCGAGCGACTGCGCCTCGTCGACGATCACGAAGGAGTCGTGCAGTGAACGACCGCGGATGTGGGTGAGCGGCAGGACCTCGAGCAGACCCCGGGCCATCACCTCCTCGACGACCTCGGGGGCGACGAGCGCGCCGAGGGTGTCGAAGACGGCCTGCGCCCACGGGCCCATCTTCTCGGCGCTGTCACCGGGCAGGTAGCCGAGGTCCTGCCCGCCCACGGCGTAGAGCGGCCGGAACACCACGATCTTCTTGTGGGCCCGCCGCTCGAGCACCGACTCGAGGCCGGCGCACAGGGCCAGCGCCGACTTCCCCGTCCCCGCCCGGCCGCCGAGCGAGACGATGCCGATCTCGGGATCGAGCAGCAGGTCGATCGCCACCCGCTGCTCCGCCGACCGGCCGTGCACCCCGAAGGCGTCGCGGTCCCCGCGTACGAGCCGGACCGACTTGTCCGGAGCCACCCGGCCGAGCCCGCTGCTCCGCTCGGACAGCAGCACCAGGCCCGTGTGGGTCGGCAGCTCCCGGGCGGGCTCGAGGTCCAGCCGCCCGTCGGCGTAGAGCTGGTCCAGCTCGAACCCGGCGACCTCGAGCTCGTCCATGCCGGTCCAGCCGCAGTTCACCGCCAGCTCCGCCCGGTACTCCTGCGCCGTCAGACCGATCGAGGCGGCCTTGACCCGTAACGGCAGGTCCTTGGAGACCAGGACGACGTCGGCCCCCTCGGCGGCGAGGTTGGCTGCGACCGCGAGGATCCGGCTGTCGCCGTCCGTGCCCCGGACCCCGGCCGGCAGGACGGAGGTGTCGACGTGGTTGAGCTCGACCCGCAGCGTCCCCTGGGCGATCGGGATCGGGTGGTCGAGACGGCCGTGGGTGACGCGCAGGTCGTCCAGCAGGCGTAGCGCCTGGCGGGCGAACCACCCGAGCTCGGGGTGGTCCCGCTTGCCCTCCAGCTCGCTCACCACCACGAGCGGGAGGACCACCTCGTGCTCGGCGAAGCGCGCCAGCGCACCCGGGTCGGAGAGCAGGACGGAGGTGTCGAGGACGTACGTCGTCATGGGAGCTCCCTGCGCGCCTGGCTTCTCGGGCCGGGACCGGGCCGCTGGGGCCGGGCGCCGGCCCCTTCACACGCAGGTGCGCGCATCGGGCCTCCCGAGCGGACCGGCGGTGTGCCGGCCGCTGCCCGGACGCTAGGACGCTCGCGACCTGGCGGGTCGCTCGCCACGCCGTGGCAGCGTGTGAACGTCAGGTGTCGTCGGGCCGGTCAGTTGCCGAACCGGCGCTGCCTCGCGGCGTAGGCGCGCAGCGCCCGCAGGAAGTCGACCCGACGGAAGTCGGGCCAGTACGCGTCGCAGAAGTAGAACTCGCTGTGCGCGCTCTGCCACAGCAGGAAGCCCGACAGCCGCTGCTCACCGCTCGTGCGGATGACGAGGTCGGGGTCGGGCTGACCGCGGGTGTAGAGGTGCTCGGAGATGTGCTCCACGTCGAGCAGCTCCGCGACCTCCTCGAGGCTGCGCCCCTCGGCGGCGTGGGCCTGCAGCATCGAGCGCACGGCGTCGGCGATCTCGCGCCGGCCTCCGTACCCGACCGCGACGTTCACCTCGACGCCAGGGCGGCCCTCGGTGCCCGCGGCTGCCTCCTTCATCGCGCGCGCCGTCGCGGCGGGCAGCAGGTCGAGCGCCCCCACGATGCGCAGCGTCCAGCGGTTCTCCGGCGCAGCGAGGTCGGCGACGAGGCCCTCGATGATGCGCAGCAGGGGGGCGAGCTCGGGCTCGGGACGGCTGAGGTTGTCGGTCGAGAGCAACCACAGGGTGACCAGCTCGACGCCCGCCTGGTCGCACCAGGCGAGCAGGTCGACGATCTTGCGCGCGCCGACCCGGTGCCCGTGGTTCGGGTCGTCGTCGAGGCCGAGCTCCTTGGCCCAGCGGCGGTTGCCGTCGACGATGACGCCCACGTGGCGAGGCACGGCCGCACCAGAACGCTCGAGCTTGGACGCCAGCTGCCGCTCGTACAGGCCGTAGGCGATGTCGCGAAGTCCCACGAGCAGCCGCCTCTCAGCCAGGTCGGGTGGCCCGGGACCGGACCCTGCGCAGACTATCGCTGCGGGGCCGCCCGACGGCCCTCGTCAGCCAGGCGCTGCGTGAGGGCCTCGTGCTCATCGGTGATGGCCTGCGGCAGGCGCTCGCCGAACTGGGCGAAGTACTCCGGCATCAGCGCCGCCTCCTTGCTCCACACGTCGCGGTCGACCGAGAGCAGGAGGTCCAGGTCGCGGTCGGAGATGTCGAGACCGTCGGTGTCGAGGGCCTCACGGGTCGGCAGGACGCCGATCGGCGTGTCGACGCCCTCGGCCGTGCCCTCGAGCCGCTCGACGATCCACTTCAGGACCCGGGAGTTCTCGCCGAACCCGGGCCACAGCCACTTGCCCTCGTCGTCCTTGCGGAACCAGTTGACGTAGTAGAGCCGCGGCAGCTTGTCGGCGTCGCCGCGGTCCGCCGCGGCCTTGCCGATCTCGAGCCAGTGGCCCATGTAGTCGCCCATGTTGTAGCCGCAGAACGGCAGCATGGCGAACGGGTCACGGCGCAGCTGGCCGATCGCCCCGGCCGCTGCGGCCGTCGTCTCGGAGGACACCGACGCACCGAGGAAGGTCCCGTGCTGCCAGTCGAAGGACTCGGTGACCAGGGGCACGGCGGTCGCCCGGCGACCACCGAACAGGATGGCCGAGATCGGGACGCCCTTGGGGTCCTCCCACTCGGGGGCGATGGTCGGGCACTGCCCCGCCGGGGTGGTGAAGCGCGAGTTGGGGTGCGCCGCAGGGGTTCCGGACCCGGGGGTCCACGGCTGGCCCTTCCAGTCGGTCAGACCGGCCGGCGGCTCCTCGGTCAGACCCTCCCACCAGACGTCGCCGTCAGCGGTCAGCGCGACGTTGGTGAAGATGCTGTTGCCGGTGAAGGTCTGCACCGCGTTGGCGTTGGTGTCCTCCCCGGTGCCTGGCGCGACACCGAAGAAGCCGGCCTCGGGGTTGATCGCGTAGAGCCGGCCGTCGTCGCCGAAGCGCATCCAGGCGATGTCGTCACCGACCGTCTCGACGGTCCAGCCCGGGATCGAAGGGGTGAGCATCGCGAGGTTCGTCTTGCCGCAGGCGCTCGGGAAGGCGGCGGTGACGTAGCGCGGCTCGCCGCTCGGCGGGGTGAGCTTGAGGATGAGCATGTGCTCGGCCATCCAGCCCTCGTCGCGCGCCATGACCGAGGCGATGCGCAGCGCGAAGCACTTCTTGCCCAGCAGCGCGTTGCCGCCGTAGCCCGAGCCGTAGGACCAGATCTCGCGGGTCTCGGGGTAGTGGACGATGTACTTGGTGTCGCTGCACGGCCACGGGACGTCGGTCGCGCCCGGCTCGAGCGGGGCCCCGACGGTGTGGACGGCCGGGACGAAGAAGCCGTCGTCGCCGATCTGCTCCAGGGCCGCGGTGCCCATGCGGGTCATGATCTTCATGCTCGTCACGACATAGGCGGAGTCGGTGATCTCGACGCCGAGCTGGGAGATGCTCCCGCCGATCGGGCCCATGCAGAAGGGCACGACGTACATGGTGCGACCGCGCATGCAGCCCTCGAACAGCGGGCGGAGGGTCGCCC
>JAOPWP010000204.1 GCA_025965615.1 Frankiales bacterium | reverse complement strand
GGTCGATCCAGCTGTCGTACGACCGGATTCACGACTTCGAGCGCACGATGGCGCTCAACTACTTCGGCCCGGTACGGCTCCTGCTCGCCCTGCTGCCGAGCATGACCGAGCGGCGCTTCGGCCACGTGGTGAACGTGTCGTCGATCGGAGTGCAGACCAACCCGCCTCGCTTCTCCGCCTACGTCGCGAGCAAGGCCGCGCTGGATGCCTTCAGCCGGGTGGTCTCGAGCGAGCTGATCGGCGACGGGGTGACGTTCACGAACATCCACATGCCCCTGGTGCGCACCCCGATGATCGCGCCGACCCGCATCTACGACGCCTTCCCGACGCTGACCCCCGAGCAGGCAGCCGATCTCGTGATCCGCGCCCTCGAGGACAAGCCGAAGCACATCGGCACCCGCCTCGGGACGACAGGTGTCGTGGCGTATGCGCTGGCACCCAAGGTGGTCGACGCCCTGCTGCACACCGCCTACCACGTCTTCCCCGACTCGATCGCAGCCGGAGGCAGCGACCGCAAGCCGACCGAGGCGGCTCCGGAGGCGCTCTCGCGGGGCGCCGCGGCGATGGTCAGGCTGCTCCCGGGCGTGCACTGGTAGGTCGTGTCGGAGGCGAGGTCTGGCCTCTCGCATGATCGACCACCTCGGCATCCGGGTCGCTGACGTCGACGCCTCGCTCGAGTTCCACCTGACCGGTTCGCCCCGCTCGGGTTCCGCGTGATGATGCGCCACGGGCTCCAGGGCGGTGCCGTCGTCGGTCTGGCAGGCGCAGACGGCCTTCCGCACGGCGTCCTCCGGCGCGACCTCGACGGGCACGACGTGGAGGCTGTCCACCACGGCTTCCCGGCTGGCTGACTACACAGGGCGCAGGTGGGCTGCGGCGACCCACGTCTCGACGAGCACCGGCTTGCCGGCCTCCTCCAGCACGTAGACGACTCGTCCGCACCACCGGCCGTCCGGCTCCCGGCGCCACTCGCTGAGCAGGCCCGCGAAGCGCCCGGGGCAGTCCGGCAGGCCGGACACCCAGCAGTGCCGGGTGACCACGCGGCGGGTCTGGAGGGCGGGCGGCCCAGGGGCCGCCGGGGTGACCGGCGCGGAGGCGCCGCTACGGTCCGCGAGCGTGCGCCCTGTGCCCCGTGACATCCCTCCCGCCATGGCTGCAGCATGACACGGGTCGAACAGGTGTTCGACACCGAGGCGCACCGCCTCGACCTGGGCGGCGGCCGTGCTGCAGGACCGATCCCGAGGTCTGCGCCTCCCGGGCTGCCTCCCGCCGGGGACGAGGACCGGCTCCGGATCCCGCCACCCCCGGACAGGTGAGCGACCACCGGGCTGTGGTCCTCCAGCTGGTAGCGCACGCACCGCCTGCGCCCAGAAGCGCGCCTGCGCGTGCGGGTCCGCCGTGTCGAAGACGACCTGCAGCCTGGTGGCCATGGGACCTCCCCCCGCTGCTCCCGGTCCTCGTGCTCGAGGGCCTGACCGTCGACGGGCCAGCGTCCTCGGGCCCGCTGCGAGATCGACCAGGGTCGACGAGTCGGAGGACGACCTCCGCGTACGACGTGGTGGGACGCAGCAGGGCGTGGCGGAGCCTGACCGCTTCCCGCCGGTGGTCTGCTGCTCGACACGCCTGGCGCGTTCAGCAGCACTCCACCGCCGGGCCGGACCCGGGGCGTCGGTCAGGCTCCGGGCCTCACCGGCAGGCGCTCCCACCCCCGCAGCACGCGGGTCGTCGTACGGGCGGCTCCGGGTGCGAGCGCGAGGTCCGGGAACCGGTCGATCAGGGTGCGCAGCCCCACCTCGCCCTCGAGCCGCGCGAGGGCAGCGCCCAGGCAGAAGTGCCGACCTGCCGAGAACGCCAGGTGGTCACGGGCATTGACGCGGCCGACGTCGAAGTGGTCCGGGTGCTCGAACACCTTCGGGTCCCGGTTGGCCCCGCCCAGCATGGTGACGACCAGGCCACCCTTGGGCACGGTGCGCTCCGCCAGCACCGTCTCGCGCAGTGCGAAGCGGGCCGTCACCTGGACCGGCGACTCGTAGCGGAGCACCTCCTCGACCGCCGTCGGCCACAGCGCCGGGTCGTCGCGCAGGCGGGAGCTCTGCTCGGGGTGCCCCAGCAGCAGGACGGTGCCGCTTCCGAGCAGGTTCACGGTCGTCTCGAAGCCAGCAGCGAGGACGAGGCCGGCCACGGCCCGCAGCTCGGTGTCGTCGAGCCGCTGGCCGTCGTCCTCGAGGTGGACCAACTGGCTGAGCAGGTCGTCCCCGGGGTGTCTGCGCAGCTGCTCGAGGTGACCGCCGAGCCAGCTCTGGAAGCCGCGTGCCGCCGTGTCGACCCGCTTGTACTGGCGCCAGCTCAGCCCGACGTCGAGACTCGGCGCGCCCTCCCGCCCGTACGACAGGAGCATCTCCTGGTCCTGCGGTCGTACGCCGAGGATCTCGGAGATCACCGTGACCGGGAGGCGGCTGGCGTAGGCGTCGACGAGCTCGACCTCGGCCCGGCCGTCGAGCTGGTCCAGGAGCTCGTGGGCGAGGACCTGGACCCGCGGGCGCAGCGCCTCGACGGCCCGGGCGGTGAAGACCTTGGACACCAGGCGTCGGTAGCGGGTGTGGTCGGGCGGTTCGATGACCAGCAGCGACGGCGGGTCGATCGGACCGAGGGCCCGTGGCTCGCGTGACCAGCGGGCGATCGTGGCCAGGGGGCCGGGGGCTGCGTCCTCGTTCGACCCGGCGCGGAAGTCCTCGCTGCGCAGCACCTCCGAGACGAGCGCGTGGTCGACCGTCACGTGACCGAGCCGGCCCGGGACGAGCCGGCCGCGGGCCCGGACCCGTTCGTACAGGGGGTACGGGTCGGCGCGGTGGGCGAGGTCGATGAGCGAGGTCGCCTGCAGGTCGCCGGTCTTCGCGGCCCGCTGCGCCACCAGGCGGACGAGCCCGTGCTGGACGGCCCAGCGCGCGATCGCCCGCGGTCGGATCACTGCTGCTGCTCGGTCGGCCGGATCAGGACCTCGTTGATCGCGACGTGGCGAGGGCGGGTGACGACGTAGGTGATCGCCTCGGCGATGTCCTCCGGGGCCAGCCGCTCCATGCCCTCGAAGCGCTTGGCGATGCTCTCGAGCACCTCGGGGCGGTTGTGCCCCGCGAGCTCGGTCGTGACGGCCCCGGGCTCGACCAGCGAGACCCGCACGTGCCGTTGCGTGACCTCCTGGCGCAGCGACTCGCTGAACGCCCCGACCCCGAACTTCGTCGCGTTGTAGACCCCGCTGCCCGTCCGGGCGACCCGACCCGCGACCGAGCTGATGTTGACGACGTCGGCGCACCGCCGGTCGCTGTCCTCGGCGGCGCGCAGCAGGTGGGGCAGCGCCGCGTGCGTGCAGTACATGAGGCCGAGCACGTTGAGCTCCACCATGCGCTGCCACTCCTCGACCGGCGCGTGCTCCATCGGGCCGAGCAGCATCACGCCGGCGTTGTTGACCAGCACGTCGAGGCGGCCGAGCTCCTGCACGGTCTGCTCGACGCAGGCGCGGGCGGCTGCCTCGTCGGTCACGTCGGCCTCGATCACGAGCGCCCGGCCGCCCGAGGCCTCGATCCGCTCGGCGAGGGCGTCGAGGCGGTCCTTGCGCCGGGCGACGACCGCCACGGCGGCTCCCGAGGCGGCGAGGGACAGGGCGGTGGCCTCGCCGATGCCGGAGCTCGCTCCGGTGACCAGCGCGGTGGTGCCGTCGAGCGTGCTCATGGTGCTCCTCGTGGTGGGCGTGGGGGCGAGGTCCCTCGACCCCAGGTCGATGGTTGACGGTCTGTCGGAGGCAGGGTCTACTGTTCTCAGTGTTCGAACACGCGTTCGAACGATCATCACGGCGAGGCCTCGCGGACTCGCCGAGGGCGGATCCCCGTCCGGTGGCGCTGGAGCCTCGACCCTCCCACGCCGCCTGGCGGGTCCGCCGGTCCGGGTGTGGCGTGGGGAAGCGCCTCACCCGGACCGGCACCGCCCGACTGCCGCCTTCCCCCGGCCCCGCGGACAGCACCCGCTGCCCGTCGCCCTGCTGGGAGGAGGAGCCCCGTGTCCCGTCTGCATGCCGACGCCGTCGAAGTCCAGCGGCGCGACGACGAACCTGCCCAGTTCCTCTGGAACGGTCGGCTCTACCTGGTCCAGGAGGTCCTGGCCCGCTGGACCGAGTCCGGGGGGTGGTGGCGCACGGCAGCCGTCCAGGCGCTGTCGTCCGGGGCGGGCTCCTCGGCGGGTCCTCTGACCGGCCCCGAGCCGAGTGCTGATCACGTTCCCGCGACGACGTCGGTGGACGACGGCGAGCAGGACTGGTTCCGGGTCGAAGCGGGTGCGGGGCGGTCTGCCGGCACCGGGGTCTACGACCTGTGCTTCTCCTGGTCCTCGGGCAGCTGGTCCCTCGCCCGGGTCCTGGACTGAGGGGGCCGGCGATGACGATCACTCCCTACGGACCGCCGGCGCTGCCAGCAGGCACGCTGCTGTCGCTGGCCCGCCGGGGCCTGGCCGAGGCAGAGGCGGCTCCCACCCCCGGCGAGCGCTACGCCGCTGCTCACCTGTCTGCCCTCCGGATCGCGGCGGCGGTGCTGGCCTGCCGGACCCGTCCGGTCCGGCGGAGCAAGCCGACCAGCGCCTGGGTGCTCCTGGCCGACGTCGCCCCCGAGCTCGGTGAGTGGGCCGCCTTCTTCGCCGCCGGAGCTCGGAAGCGGGCTGCTGCCGAGGCGGGCATCCCGTCGGCGGTCAGCCTGCGCGAGGCCGACGACCTGGTCCGCGACGTCCAGGCCTTTCTCGACATGGTCCAGGCCCTGGTGCTGCCGGCCTCCCTCGCCCCGGGGCAGCAGCTGCTCCTGGCCTCGGGATGACGGGGTGACCGGTGACCCCTTCGTGCACCTGCACGTCGCGTCGGGCTACTCCCTGCGGCACGGGGCCTCCCACCCGAGGGTGCTCGTCGACCGCGCTGCCGAGCACGGGATGGACACCCTCGCCCTGACCGACCGGGACGGCCTGTACGGCGCGGTCAAGTTCGCCATCGCCTGCACGTCGGCCGGGGTGCGTCCGGTGTTCGGGGTCGACCTCGCCGTGGCACCGGTCCAGCTCGGAGCAGGGGCCAGGTCCAGCGGGGGAGGGGCGCCCGGGGGGTCGTCGTGGTCGTCGCCTCCCAGGTCGTCGCCAGCCAGATCGTCGCCAGCCAGGGGCGGGACCTTCCTCGACCAGCACCCCGACCGCGGTGAGCAGGGCCTCGCGCTGCCGCGGGTGGTGCTGCTCGCCCGCGACGGGCGGGGCTGGGCGGCGCTGTGCCGACTGGTCTCGGCCACCCACCTCGCCGGCGAGCGGGGGGTGCCGGTCAGCACCCTCGACCTGGTCGCGGAGCACGCCGGGGGGCTGGCCCGGTCCGGGGCGCTGGTGGCGCTGCTCGGACCGGGCTCCGAGCTCGGCAGGGCGGTCAGCGCACGGCGTGACGACCTGGCCAGCGCTCACCTGTCCCGCTGGCGGGACGTCCTCGGTCACGACGGGGTCGTCGTCGAGGTCGTCTGCCACCGGGGTCCCGGCGACGTGGGTCGGGCCGCCCGCATGCTCGGCTTCGCCCGGGCGCAGCGAGCGGGTGCCGTCCTCGCCAACGTGGTGCGCTACGCGGACCGCTCCGACGCTCCGACCGCCGACGTGCTCGACGCGGCTCGCCGGCTGGTGGCCCTCGACCTGCGTCACGTCGATCGGCGCAACGCTGAGGCGGCACTGCTGTCCGGCAAGGAGATGGCGGCCGTCGCGGAGCAGGTGTCCCGAGCCGCCGGTCTGACCGACGACGGCAGAGGACTGCTGGCCCGCACGCGGGCCGAGGCCGAGCGGTGCGCGGTCGACCCGCGCCGCGACCTCGGGATCGGCGAGGTCCACTTTCCGGAGCTCGAGTCCGGGGGCGGAGAGCCCTCGGCGGTCCTGCGGGCCCGCTGCGAGGCCGGGTTCGGGCGCCGGGCGATGACCGTCGACCACGTCACCCGCACCCGGCTCGACGCCGAGCTGGACGTGATCTCCCAGCTGGGCTACCCCGCGTACTTCCTCACCGTCTCCGACGTCGTCGACCTCATCCACGACATGGGCGTCCGGGTGGCGGCACGGGGGAGCGGGGCAGGCAGCCTCGTGACCTACCTGCTGGGCATCTCCGACGTGGACCCGATCCGCTACGGGCTGCTCATGGAGCGGTTCCTGTCCCCGCTGCGCCAGCAGCTCCCCGACATCGACGTCGACGTCGAGTCCGCCCGGCGCACCGAGGTCTACGAGCAGATCCTCCAGACGTTCGGCGGAGAACGCTGCACCTGTGTGTCGATGATGGACACCTACCGGGCCCGGCACGGCATCCGTGACGTCGGAGCCGCGCTCGGCCTGCCGCCCGGTGAGGTCGACGCCCTGGCCAAGGCCTTCCCCCACCTGCGGGCCAACCAGGTGCGAGCCGCGATGCGCGACCTGCCCGAGCTGAGGGCGAGCGGTCTGGCCCGCGGTGACAACGCCGGTCGCATCGACCTGCTGCTGCGCCTGGTCGAGCGCCTCGACGGGCTGCCCCGTCACGTGGCGCTCCACCCGTGCGGGGTGCTGCTGTCAGACCGCACCCTGCTGGACCGCACCCCGGTGGAGTCGAGCTGGCTGGGCTTCCCGATGAGCCAGTTCGACAAGGACGACGTCGAGGAGCTCGGGCTGCTCAAGCTCGACGTCCTCGGCATCCGCATGCAGTCGGCGATGTCCTACGCGGTCCAGGAGGTCGCCCGGGTCGACGGCGTGGAGGTCGACGTCGACGCGGTCCCCCGGGACGACCCGGCCACCTTCGCCCTGGTGCAGTCGACCCGCACGCTGGGCTGCTTCCAGATCGAGTCACCCGGCCAGCGCGAGCTGGTCGGCAAGTTCGCGCCGGAGACCTTCGAGGACCTGATCATCGACATCTCGCTGTTCCGGCCCGGCCCGGTCAAGAGCGACATGGTCCGCCCGTTCCTCGAGGCGAGGCAGGGGTGGAAGCCGGCGGTCTACCCGCACCCCGACCTCGAGCCGGTGCTGGGTCAGACCCACGGCGTCGTCGTGTTCCACGAGCAGGTGCTCCAGATCGTCAGCACCCTCACCGGGTGCACCCTGGCCGAGGCCGACGAGGTGCGACGCGCTCTCGGCAGCCCCGACGGCCAGCAGGAGGCGCGGGTGTGGTTCGTGCCGGCCGCGCTGGCAGCGGGCTACCAGCTCGAGGTGGTCGAGCAGATGTGGCAGGTGCTCCAGGCCTTCGGCTCGTTCGGCTTCTGCAAGGCTCACGCGGCGGCGTTCGCCCTGCCGACCTACCAGTCGGCCTGGCTCAAGGCCCACCACCCGGCCGCGTTCCTCGCCGGGGTGCTGACCCACGACCCGGGCATGTACCCCAAGCGGCTGATCCTCGATGACGCCCGCCAGTTCGGCATCGCGGTGCTGTCGCTGGACGTCAACCTGTCCGACGCCTCTTACCGGGTCGAGCGCGTCGGGATCTTCGACGAACCACCACCTGCGGTCCTCGACCAGATCGGCAGCCCGGCCCGTCCGATCACCGCCGGCGACCTGGCCGGACCTGCTCCGGCCGCCCTGGTCGACGACGTGTCCGCCCTGGGTGGTGAGTCAGCCCTAGGAGGTGAGTCACAGCCGGACAGCGAGCTGGTGGCCGGGCCGGGAGTGCTCGGCGGGGTCAGCGGTCCACGCAGCGCCCCCTCCGACCCGCGACTTCCGGACGGACGCGGCTACGGCATCCGGATCGGGCTGGCCGAGGTCAAGGGGATCTCCGAGGCCGAGATCGGCCGGATCGTGGCAGGGCGGCCCTACGCGGGGTTGTCCGACTTCTGGCACCGCGCCCAGGTCTCCCGGCCCGTCGTCGAGCGACTCGTCGTGGCCGGTGGGTTCGACTCCCTCTACGGCCTGGGGTCGTCCGTTCCCGGTCGTCGCCGGGGGCAGGTCACCCGGCGCGACCTGCTGCTCCAGGTCGGGGAGCTCGACCGCTGGAGCCGGTCGTCGGCTGCGGCGGCCCGCCGAGCCGGACCGCTT
>JAOPWP010000203.1 GCA_025965615.1 Frankiales bacterium | reverse complement strand
TCGCCACCGGCGCGTAGACGTACGTGCGCGGTGTCGGGCAGGGCCGGTCGGTGGCCGAGTTCAGCAGCAGCCGCTCGGTCTGCTTCGGGTTCAGCGTGAGCCCGCCCTTGTTCTTCCCGTCCTTGGTGCCGTAGCGGCTGACGATCAGGGCGGCCACGCCTGCTGCGTGCGGGGAGGCCATCGAGGTCCCCTGCAGGTACTCGTAGTACGCGCCGGCCCGCTCGATCATGACCCCCGTGGCGAGGGCTGACTCGAGGTCTGCGGCCGGCATGGCACGGGCCAGCGGCGTCGGGAAGGGAGCGAGGATGCGGTTGCCCGGGCTCGGGATCGCGGTATCGCGCGAGTCCCCGCCGGGAGCGGAGACGTCGGCCTGCTCGATGCCGTAGTCGCTGTAGAAGGCCTTGCGCCCGGACGGGCCGACCGAGGTGACACCGATGACGTTCTTGGCCTCCGTCGGCATCGTCAGGCAGGTGTTGTCGATGGCGCGGTCGCGGGCGGAGTCGGCCGGGAAGTCTGGGCTCGTGTCGTCGAAGACCGGCTTGCCGAGGTCGGTGTGCCCGTTGCCCGCGGCGGCGACGAGGGTGACCCCGCGCTTGTGGGCGTAGTTCAGGGCCCGCTGCGTCGCGTCGATGATCGTGCGCTGCTCCTGCTGCTCCTCCGGGCTGTCCGCCGGGTTGCTGCGGCAGTTGTAGAGCCAGGGGTCGATGTAGAAGCTCATGTTGACGACGTCGATGCCGGTGTTGCCGGCGTAGGTCAGCGCGTCCAGGGTCGCCTGCAGGAAGAAGTAGCCGGAGTCCTGTCCGGACCGCAGGTTGACCAGGGTCACCCCGGGGGCCACGCCGGCGATCCCCACGCCGTTGATGGGGGAGCCGATCGTCCCTGCGACGTGGGTGCCGTGCCCGTTGTCGTCGTGGTCGACCGGGTCGACGCAGCCGGCGAACTCGCAGACCTTACCGTCGACGCCGGGGATGTCGACGGTGAAGTTGCGGCTCAGGGAGCGGCTGAAGTTCGGCGCGATGTCCGGGTGCTTGCCGTCCACGCCGGTGTCCATGATCCCGACCGTGACCCGCCGGTCCCCGCGCTCGACGGCGTAGGACCCCTCCGGGGAGGCGCCGATCATCTTCATGTCCCACTGCAGTGAGCCGAGGGGCTCCTCACCGGGGACCCTCGGCCCTCGCTCACGGCCGCCTTGCACCTCCCCCTTGCTCTTGGTGCCCTCGTCCCGGGACCGCTCGACGTCGTCGGGCTTGGGCTGCTGGGTACGGGGTGAGGTGCCGATGGGCCGGTCCTTGGCCGCGCCGGCCAGCGCCGGTTCGGTGGCGACACGGGCGGCGAAGCCGTGACCCGCCCGGACCGTGGCGGTGCCGAGAGCGGCATTGGTGGTCAGGACGGTGCCGCCGGCGCGCCGTACGGCGTCGGTGCCCGCCTGCGTCGTGGCGCCCTCGGCGAACAGCACGACGAAGGTGCCGCCTGCTCCGCCGGCAGCGGCGGCGCGGGTCGTGGTCGAGCTGGTGGAGCCGGACGCGGGGCCCGCGGTGGCGGGTCCGGCGACGAGGCCGGTGACGACGCAAGCGGTGGTGACCGCGACGCCGACGCTTCTCCTTGTACGCATTGCGTACTCCTATGGGGGTTGTCGGCAGCCCTACGACCACCGGAAGGGGGCAAGGTAGGCCTTTCGGACTACGCCGCGCTAGTCCCTCCGGGCCATGACCTGCGTGGTCGGGGCGGACTCAGACCCGCACGCCCAACCGGGCGATGGGTCCGAGCAGCTCCTCCTCCTCGTACGCCAGGTGGCTGAGCAGCCCCTCCTCCAGCTCCGCCAGCGCGTCTCCCACGGAGGCGTCGAGGGTTGACTCCCCCCGCACCACGCTCAGCAGGAGCGCGTCCAGGCGTACGAGCAGGTCGTGGATCACGGTGTGCTCGTAGGACAGCCTCGCGAGCACCGGTTGCAGCTCGGCGTCGGCCCCGGCGAGCTCGGGGAACAGCGCCGCGTCCTCGATCCGGTGGTGCACCTCGACCACGCGGCACCAGCGACGGCAGTACGACCCGACCTCCGCCGGGTCCAGCCCCCGACTGAGGTCGTGCACGAGCGCACGGGCGTCGGCCGCTCTGCGCGCGTCGGTCATGGCGACCCCCACGGCCCGCACCGCGGCCGCGAGCTCGGCCCGCAGGTGGTCGTGGACCGCCAGCAGGAACTCGCTCCCCTCGCGCCCGACGGCCGTGACGGGAGCGTCGGGGTGCTGAGGAGCGCGGGGCCGGTCGGCCGGGGAGAACACGCCGCCGAGCCTCGCACGGTCCCGTCCCGGGCGGTTGGCCCGGTGGAGAGCGGAAAGACCCGGCACGTCCGGGGGGAGCGAGCCGGGGTCGAGGAGGCACGACGTGCAGGCGATGGTCTACCGAGGGCCCTACCGGATCCGTGTCGAGGAGAAGGACATCCCGAGGATCGAGCACCCCAACGACGCCATCATCCGGGTGACCCTGGCCGCCATCTGCGGTTCCGACCTGCACCTGTACCACGGGATGCTGCCCGACACCCGGGTCGGGACGACCTTCGGGCACGAGTTCATCGGTGTGGTGCACGAGGTCGGGTCGTCCGTCCAGAACCTGAAGGTCGGCGACCGCGTCATGGTCCCGTTCAACATCTTCTGCGGGACGTGCTTCTACTGCGCCCGCGGCCTCTACTCCAACTGCCACAACGTCAACCCGAACGCGACGGCGGTCGGCGCCATCTACGGCTACTCCCACACCGCGGGCGGCTACGACGGCGGCCAGGCGGAGTACGTCCGGGTGCCCTTCGCCGACGTCGGGCCGGCGCTGATCCCCGACTGGATGGCCGACGAGGACGCGGTGCTGCTCACCGACGCGACCGCCACCGGCTACTTCGGCGCCCAGCTCGGTGACATCGCCGAGGGCGACACGGTCGTGGTCTTCGGGGCCGGCCCGGTCGGCCTCTCGGCGGCGCTGTCGTCCTGGCTCATGGGTGCCGGTCGGGTCATCGTGATCGACCACCTGGACTACCGGCTCGAGAAGGCGCGCACGATGGCGCACGCCGAGACCTGCAACTTCGGGGAGTACGACGACATCGTCGTCCACCTCAAGCGGCTCACCGACCACCTCGGTGCGGACGTCGCGATCGACGCAGCAGGCGCGGAGGCCGACGGCGGGTTCCTGCAGCACATCAGCTCCTCGAAGCTCAAGCTCCAGGGCGGGTCGCCGGTCGCGGTCAACTGGGCGATCGACTCTGTCCGCAAGGGCGGGACCGTCTCGATCATGGGCGCCTACGGCCCGCTGTTCAGCCAGGTGAAGCTCGGCGACGCGGTGAACAAGGGGCTGACGCTGCGGATGAACCAGTGCCCGGTCAAGCGGCAGTGGCCTCGGCTGTTCGAGCACGTGAAGAACGGCTACATCCGGCCCAGCGACATGGTCACGCACCGCATCCCGCTGGAGCACATCGCCGAGGGCTACCACATGTTCTCGGCCAAGCTGGACGGTTGCATCAAGCCGCTCATCGTCCCGAGCGCGAGCTGAGGAGGCGTCGTGACGTACACCGCTGAGAAGCCTGACCCGGCGGAGTCCAGCGAGCAGCTGCGGGCGCGGATCCCCGGGTGGGGAGTGGACCTGGACCCGAAGGACCGGCCCTCCTTCCCCCGTGAACAGCTCATCGAGGACCGCACCGGCGCGCACTGGGACTTCCCCGAACGGCAGGCCGGAGGGGAGCGCCGCGAGCGGTCGATCGAGCACGGCATGCTGCCCCCGGTGTTCGGCACCGTCGCGCCGCTGCACGGGGTCTCGGGCGTTCTCCGCCGGCTCGCCTACCGCAAGTACAGCGAGGCGCACACCTTGCACTGGCTGCTGCTCGTGGCCGGCGACCGGGTCGACTCGCTCGGGAGCAGTGTCACCTCCGTGCTGCGCGGCAAGCCGGACAACCCCCTCACCGAGACCGGCATCCTGATCGAGCCCCGTGCTCATGGCCTGTCGTCCCGCCTGGGCAGGAACCGGGTCGACGTCAAGCACCAGTGGATGGACCCGCTGATCGTCGGGACGCCCTGGGTGCTCCGAGCCGGTGTCGTCTACCTGGCCGTACGGGGGCTGCGCCGGGGGCGGTGAGGTCCGCGGGAGCGCCGCGGCGAAGCGGGCGCTCCGGGACGTCAAGCAGGACCTGGTCCGCTGTGGCCAGGCGCGACTTCTCCACAGATCTGGCTGCGGCCCACCTCGGCCCCCTCTGCGCTCCTAGGCTTCGAACATGCGTTCGATGGTGGGAGGTGTTGAGGGGGCGGTCGGGGACCTGACCGCCATCGACCCGTCATGTCTGAGCGTCGCCGAGCTGCAGGCGGCGGTCCCGGCGGTTACCGGCCTGGCCGACCGGCTCGCCGGCTGGGCCG
>JAOPWP010000202.1 GCA_025965615.1 Frankiales bacterium | reverse complement strand
CCGACCGGCTCGCCGCGCTGCGCACGGCCGTCGAGGTCGCCGAGGGTCGGCTCGAGGTCCCCGAAGTCGGCCGCGCTCGGGCCCTGCTGGCCAAGGCGGGTGCCCGAGAGGCCCTGGGTGACGCGACCGTGGTGGCGCTGGCCGGGGCGACCGGCAGCGGGAAGTCGACGCTGTTCAACACCCTGTCCGGCGGCGAGATCAGCACCCCCGGCGTGCGCCGCCCCACGACGGGGGTGGCCCACGCGACGGTCTGGGGCGATGGCGCCGACCGGCTGCTCGACTGGCTGGAGGTGCCGCGGCGCCACCGCCAGGAGCAGCCCGACCCGGCGCTCGACGGGCTGGTGCTGCTCGACCTGCCCGACCACGACAGCACCCGCCTCGAGCACCGCCTCGAGGTCGACCGCCTGGTCGAGCTGGTGGACGTCCTCGTCTGGGTGCTCGACCCGCAGAAGTACGCCGATGCCGCGGTGCACGACCGCTACCTCGCTCCGCAGGCCGGGCACGCGGGCGTGCTGCTCGTCGTGCTCAACCAGGTCGACCGGCTCGACGACGCCTCCGCCGAGGCCTGTCGCGCCGACCTGCGCGGCCTGCTCGACCGCGAGGGCCTGGCCAAGGCGCCTCTGCTCCTGGCCTCGGGTCGCACGGGGGAAGGCGTACCGGAACTCAAGGCCGAGCTGACGCGCCGGGTCGCGGCCCGCCGGGCAGCCAGCGACCGGCTGACGGCCGACGTGCGGGCCGCCGCCGGCGCCCTCGAGCCGCACTGCGGCGGCGGACCCTCGGCCGAGCTGGCGAAGGCCGACCGCGAGCAGCTCGTCACGGCTCTCGCCGGGGCTGCGGGGGTGCCCGCTGTGGTCAGCGCCCTCGAGCGCTCGGTACGCAAGGACGGGACGGCCCGGACCGGCTGGCCGGTGGTCCGCTGGACCGGCAAGCTGCGGCCGGACCCCCTGAAGCGGCTGCACGTCGGGAACCCGGCTGCGCGCACCTCGTTGCAGCCGGCCACGGCCGTGCAGCAGGCTGCCGTGGCGACCTCCCTGCGCACCGTGCGCGACCGCGCGGGCGCCGACCTGCCGCAAGCCTGGCGGGACGACCTGCGGCGCACCGTCGAGGTCCGCGAGCAGCGGCTCGCCGACCGGCTCGACGCGGCCGTCGCCGGCACCGATCTCGGCCCCGACCGCGTGCCCGCCTGGCAGCGCGCGGTCGGGGGCCTCCAGTGGCTGCTCGTCCTGTGCGCGGTGGCCGGCGCCCTGTGGCTGCTGGCCCTCGTCGGCCTCGCCTACCTGCAGCTGGACGACGTCGTGCCCCTGCCCAGGGTGCAGGGCGTCCCGCTCCCGACGCTGCTGCTGATCGGTGGCCTGCTCACCGGCTTGCTGCTCGCCGTCGTGGCGAGGCCCCTCGTCCGCGCGAGGGCTCGAAGGCGCGCCCGCTCGGCCGGCCGCCGCCTCCACGAGGCGGTCGCCGAGGTCGCCGCCGAGGAGCTGCTCGACCCGGTCCAGCAGGTCCGGGCCGACTACGAGCGGTTCTGCGCGGCGGTGCTCCGGGCGCGTTCCTGACCCCTGCGGTCGCGCCGGATGGCAAGGTGGAGGGCCGTGACGTCGAACAAGGAGCACCGAGTGGACAGCCCAGCCCCGCCGCGCCTGCAACTGGGCGGGCGGGCCCTGTCGGTCGTCGGTCGCGCGCGCATCTACGTGTGCGGCGTCACCCCGTACGACGTGACGCACCTCGGACATGCCTCCACCTTCGTCTGGGTCGACGCGGTCGACCGGGTCCTGCGCCGGCTCGGGGTCCAGGTCGAGGTGTGCCGCAACGTCACCGACGTCGACGACGTGCTGTTCGACGCGGCCGCGAAGGCGGGGGCGCACTACGACCGGTTCGCCGCCGTCCAGCAGTTCCACTTCGAGCGGGACATGGACGCCCTCGGCGTGCGCCGTCCCGCATTCGAGCCGCGCGCCCACACCTTCGTCCCTCAGGTCATGGCGCTGGCGGCGGCCCTGCTCGACGCCGGTGCCGCCTACGAGGCGGCGGGGAGCGTCTACTTCCGGGGCGCCTCGCTGCCTGGCGCCTGCGGCCTGAGCGCCCTCGACGCCCGGGCCCTGCTCGACGAGAACGGCGGCCGGACCGACGATCCGGCGAAGCAGGACCCCCTCGACCAGGCCGTCTGGCAGGCGAGCGCCGAGGGCGAGCCGTCCTGGCCCTCGCCCTGGGGGCCGGGTCGCCCCGGCTGGCACGCGGAGTGCACCGCCATGGCCCTGTCGACGTTCGGGGCATCGGTGGACCTGCACGCCGGCGGCGCCGACCTGCGCTTCCCGCACCACGCCTACGAGAGCGCGCAGGCCGAGGCCGCGACGGGTGTGACCCCCTTCGCCCGGTCCTGGATGCACGTCGGGACCGTCCGGCTCGACGGGGCCAAGATGGCCAAGTCGACCGGCAACCTGGTCTTCGTGTCCGACCTGCTCGCGCGGACCAGCGGCCCGGTCGTGCGCACCCTGCTGCTCGACCGCCACTACGCCGACGGGTGGGACTTCCAGGAGGACGCCCTCGACCGGGCGGCCGACCGGCTCGACTCCCTGCGGGTGGCGGCGGACCGACCCGGTCGCGGTGGAGCAGGTGCCTCCGCCGTCCTCGACGCCCTCGTCGACGACCTCGACGTCCCCCGGGCCCTGGACGTCGCGATCGAGACCGGCGGCCCGGCCGCACGCGAGCTGCTCGCGGTCCTCGGGCTGTAGGACCCCGTGAGCCGGTCCCGGGAGGAGGCGGCTGACGAGGTTGCGAGGGTCCAGGTCGAGCTCGCCACGGCCGCCGCCGGGGCCACCCCGCTCGCCGAGCTGGACTCGACGATCCGCGACCTCAGCCGGGTCACCCCTCTGCTGGAGCAGCTCGCTGCGGCAGTCGCCCGGTTGCTCGGCACCGACACCGCCGTCGTGTGGGTCACCGATCCGTTCGAGGACGTCCTCGTCGCCTCGGCCTGGGTCGGCTTCCCGGACGACTACATCAGCCCTCTTCGAGTCCCCTTCGGCACCGGGTCCGCCGGCCGTGCCGTGGTCGAGCGGCGCAACGTCCTGGTCGAGGACGTCGAGACCTCGCCGCACTACGGCGCCTTCCGGCACGGCGCGGTCGAGCACGGCGTACGCGCCGTCCTCAGCGTGCCGATGCTCACGCTCGGCGGCGAGCCCATGGGGGCGCTGTCCACCTACTACCGCTCGGTCACGGTCGTCACCGATCCCGGCGACCTCGAGCTGGTCGAGCTCTACGCGCGTCAGGCTGCCGAGATCGTCGAGCGGGCGCGCCTGCACGGGCAGGCCAGGGAGGCCGCGGCCAGGGAGCGGCGCCGCAGCGCCCAGCTGCGGGGCCTCGCCGACAGCGTCCTGGCCCTCACCGCAGCCGAGACCCCCGGGGACGTCCTGCGACTGGTCACCGAGACGGCCCTCGAGGTCGTCGGCTGCCACCAGGGGGTGAGCTCGCGCCTGCCCGGAGGTGGGGACGCCCCGACGACCTACGTCGCGCTGTCCGAGAAGTACGCCGCGTGGCGCGAGTACGACCAGGTGCCGCTCGGTGTCGGCGTGCCCGAGGCCGTCACCCGCGAGAACCGGCCGCTGCGCCTGACGGCTGAGGAGCTGCTGGCGCACCCCGACTGGCGCGGGTTGCGCGACGCCCCGGGGCACCCTCCGCTCCCGAACTACCTGGCCGTCCCGCTCGTGGGCCGCGACGGGTCCAACCTCGGCCTCGTCCAGCTCAGCGACAAGCTCGACGGCGCGGACTTCACGATCGAGGACGAAGCGATCCTGGTGCAGCTCGCCCAGATGGCGAGTGCCACCCTCGAGCGGCTCGAGGCCCTCGAGGGCGAGCGCACCGCGCGCCGTGAGGCGCAGCAGGCAGCCCAGCTGCAGAACCTGCTGTCCGAGGCGTCAGCCCTGTTCGCGGAGAGCTTCGACCCGAAGGGGATCCCGGCAGCTCTGGTCGACCTCGTGGTGCCGCGCTTCGCCAGTCTGGCCGTCGTCCACGTGATCGACCTCGACGACGCCCTGGCCATCGGTGCCCTGGCCACGGCCGACCCGGCTCAGCGCGATGAGGCCGTCAGGCTGTTCGGCAGGCTCAGACCGGGCCGCTCCACGCCGTACGGGATCGGGGCGGTCATCGCGACCGGGCAGATGCAGGTGCTGTCCGGGATCGACGCGCAGTCCCTGCTCCCGGTCAGCAGGGACGAGGAGCATGCGGCGAGCGTGGCTGAGATCGTGGAGTCGCACGCCGTCTGCCTGCCGATGAGCGCTCGTGGCCGCCTCGTCGGCGTCCTGTCGATGACCCGCGCGCAGGCCTACACGGCGGGGGAGCTCGGCCAGGCGCTCGACCTCGCGCGTCGTGCCGCCCTCGCGCTGGACAACGCGAACCGCTACGCGTTCGAGCGCGACCTCGCCGTGACGCTGCAGCGCAGCCTGCTGCCCCGCACGCTGCCCGCTGGTCCGGGCTTCCGTGCCGCCGCGCGCTACCTCCCGGGAGCGAGCGGGACCCAGGTCGGGGGCGACTGGTACGACGTGATCGAGGTCGGCGAGGACCTGGTCCTGGTCGTCGGCGACGTGATGGGTCGCGGGGTCAAGGCCGCTGCCGTGATGGGCCAGCTCCAGGCGACGGTGCGGGCCTACGCCCTCGAGGGCTACGGCCCCGCGCGGATCCTCGCCGGGCTCGACCGCGTCGCGCTCACCATCGACGACCTCGACTTCACGACCTGCGTGGTGGCCACGCTCCACCTCCCGACCCGCGAGCTGTGCCTCGCCTCGGCCGGGCACCTGCCGCCGGTCCTGGTGACCCCCGGTGCGTCCGCCCGGCTGCTGGACCTCGACCCCGGGCTCCCCCTGGGGGTCGGGGGAGGGGAGTTCGTCGAGCAGACCCTGCAGCTCGACCCGGGTGCCCTCGTGCTGCTCTACACCGACGGTCTGGTCGAGACGAGGGAAGCCCCCATCGAGCACGGCCTCGACCAGCTCGTGCGGGCCCTGGGCGGACCGCTCACCTCGGCGGACGAGGCCTGCGAGCGGGCCCTGCACGAGCTCGGACGGGACGGCGACGCCGACGACGACACGGCGGTGCTCGCTGTGATCGTGGGGCAGCGCCCCGACCTCGAGCTCCGCCTCCCGGGGGAGGTGGCCTCCGCGGGTACGGCCCGTCACGCCCTGCGCGACCTGCTCGTGGCGCGCGACCTGGACTCCGAGGTCGCCCAGCTCCTGGTCACCGAGCTGGTGGCGAACGCCGTCCGGCATGCCGGTCCCGGCACGGTGGACGTCCGCGCTGTCGTGAGCGGACCGCTCCTGCGGGTCGAGGTGGAGGACGTCTCGGAGCGCTTGCCAGCAGAGCTCTCGGAACCGCCCTGGCAGCAGGAGTCGGGCCGGGGCCTGCTGCTCGTCGAGGTCCTGTCCGAGCGATGGGGGGTCGAGCCGCTGCCGTCCGGCAAGCGGGTGTGGTTCGAGCTCGCACCCCCGCCGCGGGGCTGACCCGGCAGCCGCCCCCCGAGACCCTCCGGCCGTCCGTCAGCGCCGTGGCCGCGTCGACCCGGCCGCGCCGCCCTCGCAGGGCCGCGACCCCGTCCACCAGAGCTCGCTGACGCCGCCCGTGACGGCGACCTCCCCGAAGGAGCTGCTCCGGCAGAGCCCGGGCCTCGCGAGGCGCTCGTACGCTCTCCGTCGTGCGTGCTCCCGCCCTGCTGCTCGCGCTGGTCCTGGGTGCCTGTTCGGCCGAGCCACCGCCCGCGGCGCCGGGGCTGCCCGTCCCCGCCGGTGCGCAGCAGGCATCGGTGGTGCGCGGGGTTGACGGCGACACGGTGGTGCTGCGTGGCCGGGGGAGCGGCCCCCTCCCGTCCGCGCCGACCCGGGTCCGGGTGCTGCTCGTCGACACTCCAGAGGTGTTCGGCGAGCAGGAGTGCTTCGGCGAGCAGGCGGCTGAGCGGGCAGCCCAGCTGCTGCCCGAAGGGATGTCCGTGCGCGTGCTCGCCGACCGCGACCGGCTCGACCGCTTCGAACGCACGCTGCTCCACGTGTGGACCGCTGACGGCGTCAACGTCGGCGAGGCGCTCGTCCGGGAGGGCTTCGCCGAGGTCCTCGTAC
>JAOPWP010000141.1 GCA_025965615.1 Frankiales bacterium | reverse complement strand
GCCTGCGCCAGGTGCTGATCAACCTGCTCGACAACGCCGACAAGCACGGCGAGGGGGTCGTACGCGTGGGGCTCGCCATCCGCGACGACGCCCTGCGGCTCGAGGTGGACGACCAGGGACCGGGCGTGCCACCCGAGGAGCGGGAGCTCGTGTTCGCCCGCTTCGCCCGGGGGCGGGCCGCCAGCGCCCGCGGTGGAAGCGAGGGCACCGGCCTCGGCCTCGCGCTGATCACCCAGCACGTCCAGGCCCACCGCGGCACCGCGGTGATCGAGGACCGACCCGGTGGGGGCGCCCGCCTGGTCGTCGAGCTCCCGGGCGGACCGGAGTGAGGCGGGCGGGCGGCCTGCTCGTGGCTGCGGCGCTGCTCGTCGCGTGCGGGCTCCCTCCGGACGCCGAGCCGCGGGCCCTGGACTCGGCCGAGGCTCCTGCCGGGGCGCTTCCGAGCGCCAGCCCCCTGCCCGAGGCGGTCGGAGACGAACGGGTGACCCTCTGGTTCGTCCAGGGTGGCCGGGTCGTCCCCGTCACGCGCCCGGTCGCCGCTCGGACCTCGACCACCGCGCTGCTGGGGCTGCTCCTGGACGGCCCGACGCCCGCCGAGCAGCAGGCCGGTGCCACGTCGCTGATCCCGACCAGCCTGTCGGTGGCCGGAGCCGAGACGCAGGGGGACACCGTGCTCGTCACCCTGCGCGGGACGCGCGACCAGCTGCGCCCGCAGGCGCTCGCCTTCGCCCAGATCGTCGCCACCCTCACCCCCGAGCGGGCCGCCGGCGTGCGCTTCCGCCTGGACGGTGCGGACCTGCCGGTGCCGCGCAGCGACGGGCTGCTCATCAGCGGTCCGGTGAGCCGGTCGGCCTACGCGGACCTGCTCGGCGACCTGCCGGTCGCCCCTCGCTCCGCGCCGGCTGCGGCAGGTCCCGCTCCCTCCCCCCCGGCCGGGTGACCCGGCGCCCGCGTAGCGTCCACACCATGTCTGCCCCGGCCCC
This sequence comes from Frankiales bacterium, assembly GCA_025965615.1. Taxonomy (GTDB): domain Bacteria; phylum Actinomycetota; class Actinomycetes; order Mycobacteriales; family SCTD01; genus SCTD01. The sequence goes on along the minus strand of JAOPWP010000141.1, from coordinate 9,863 downwards.
GTCCGTCCCGTCTGCGCCGGAGGTGCGGGGACGGCTGGACCTCGCCGACGTGCAGGCGGTGAAGGCCCTCGTCGACGAGACGACCGCGGCGGACGGCACCGCTCCGCTGTCCGAGCACGTACTGCTCCACCTCGCGGCGGGCGGCGACGCCGACACCCGGAACCTGCTGCTCCGCGACGGCGGACGGGTCGTGGCCTACGCGCACCTCGACGTGACAGACGCGGTGGAGGGCTCGAGCGCCGAGCTCGTGGTCGCCCCCGGCTCCCGCGGACGCGGCTACGGCCGGGCGTTCGTGGAGTCCCTGCTCGAGCAGAGCCCGGACGGCCGCCTGCGGCTGTGGGCCCACGGCGACCTGCCGGCCGCCGGCCGCCTGGCCACGTCGCTGGGCTTCCGCCGCAGCCGGGTGCTGTTCCAGATGCGCCGGCCCCTGACGGGAGAGCCGTTCCCGGAGGTGCGGCTGCCCGACGGCGTGGCCGTACGCACCTTCGAGGTCGGCCGGGACGAGCAGGCGTGGACCGACCTGAACAACCGCGCGTTCGCCGACCACCCCGACCAGGGCGGCTGGAGCCTGGAGGAGGTCGCCCTCCGCGAGCGCGAGCCGTGGTTCGACCCGAAGGGGTTCTTCCTGGCCGAGCGGGGCGGGCGCCTGGTCGGCTCGCACTGGACGAAGGTGCACGGAGGGCACGGTTCGCACGACCACGACCGCACCGAACCCGCCCATCCCGACAGCGACCACCACGACCACCCGCCGATCGGCGAGGTCTACATCGTGGCGGTCGACCCGTCAGAGCAGGGCCGCGGCCTCGGGCCGGCGCTGACCCTGCTCGGGCTGCACAGCCTGCGCTCGAGGGGGCTCGACAGCGTGCTGCTCTACGTCGACGAGTCCAACGCCGCGGCCGTGCGGGTGTACGAGCGGCTCGGGTTCACCCGGCACGCCGTCGACGTGATGTACACCCGGGGCTGAGCCTCGGGCCGGTCCGACACCGACCTCCTGCCGGGCGTTCACCCGGCGTTCACCGGCGGCGGGGTGGCTGTCCACGTGCGCTGCCTAGCGTCCCCGCCATGACGAGCTCAGCACAGACGAGTAGAGCAAGCCGGGTCCTGGTCGCGGTCAGCTGCGTGGCAGTCCTCGCCGCGTGCGGCACCGACGAGCAGCGCCCCTTCGACCAGGCCAGCGACGGCCAGCCGGCAGGGCAGATCGCCTGCGCCGACGGCAGCCTCACCGCCGCCGGGTCCAGTGCCCAGAAGAACGCCATGGACGAGTGGGTCCGCGCCTACCAGAGTGCGTGCAAGGCCTCGACCATCAACTACCAGCCGAGCGGATCCGGCGCCGGGATCGAGCAGTTCGTGGCCGGGACGGTCGCCTTCGCCGGCACCGACTCGTCGCTGAAGGACCAGGAGGTCGTGGGCGCCACGGCCCGTTGCAAGGGCGCTCCCGCGCTGAACCTGCCGATGGTCATCGGCCCGGTGGCCCTCGCCTACAACCTTCCGGGCGTGCCCGAGCTCGTGCTCGACGCCCCCACGATCGCCAAGGTGTTCAGCGGCGTGGTCACGACGTGGGACGACCCGGCCATCGCGGCGCTGAACCCGCAGGCCAAGCTCCCGAGCTCGCGGATCCAGCCGTTCGTCCGCTCCGACGAGTCGGGCACGACGGACAACCTGCAGAAGTACCTCAAGGCCGCTGCCCCCGCGCAGTGGACCTTCGGCACCGGCAAGAAGTTCGCCGGGCCCGGCAACCAGAGCGCCCCCAAGTCCGACGGGGTGACCCAGGCGGTCAAGACCACCCCGAACGCGATCAGCTACGTCGAGGTGTCGTTCGCCGAGAACGCCGGGCTCGACGTCGCCCGGATCGCCACCGGGGCCAGCGCGCCGGTCGAGCTGACGACGGAGAGCGCGGCCGAGGCGGTCGAGTCCGCCACGGTCAAGGGCTCGGGCAACGACCTGGCGCTGGAACTGGACTACGCGACCAAGGACGAGGGCGCCTACCCCATCGTGCTGGTGACCTACGAGATCGCCTGCCAGAGCGGCAACGACCCGGCGTCGCTCCCGCTCGTCAAGAGCTTCCTCGCCTACACCGCCAGCGAGGCCGGCCAGGACCAGCTCGAGGGTGCCGGCTACGCCCCCTTGCCCTCCTCGCTCCGCAAGAAGGTCGAGGCGTCGGTGCAGTCCCTGTCGTGACGGCTCCGTGCCAGCGCCACAGCCCCTGACCCGTCACCCGCCCCTGGCGCCCCGCAGCCGTTCCCCGGCCGCGGGGCGTCCGTACGCTCTGAAGCGACCGAGAGGAGGAACCGCATGAGCCTGGGCTCCCTGCCGCCCGTGACGACCGATCCGGCGTCCGCCCGTCCGGGCGCGCCGGACCAGCCGGTCCCGAGCCTGCCGCGCACCGCTGGGCGCACGGCTGAACGCCGGGGCGACCGGGCCTTCCGCGGGCTCTCGCTCAGCGCCGGCCTGTCGCTGCTCGGGATCATCCTCGCGATCGCGGTCTTCCTCGTCGTGAAGGCGATCCCGGCCCTGCAGGACAACACGGCCAGCTTCCTGACCGACCGGGTCTGGGACCCGAACAACGCCCAGCCCGCCTTCGGCATCGTCGCCCTCGCCTTCGGGACGGTGCTCTCGAGCGTGCTCGCCCTGCTCATGGCACTGCCCGTGGCGCTGGGCGTCGCGCTGTTCATCTCCCACGTCGCACCACGTCGTCTGGCCGGGGTGCTCGGCTACGTCATCGACCTGCTGGCAGCCGTGCCCAGCGTCGTCTACGGCCTGTGGGGCATCTTCTTCCTCAACGACAAGGTCGTGGTCGCCTCGGCCTTCCTCCACGAGCACGCCGGCTGGTTCCCGCTGTTCGGGGGCGACGACATCTTCGGGCGCTCGATCTTCCTCGCCAGCATCGTGCTGGCGATCATGATCCTCCCGATCATCGCCTCGCTGTCCCGCGAGGTCTTCCTGCAGGTGCCCGTCTCGCAGCAGGAGGCCGCGCTCGCCCTGGGGGCGACCCGCTGGGAGATGATCCGCACAGCGGTCCTGCCGTTCGGCAAGCCCGGTGTCATCGGCGCGACGATGCTCGGACTCGGGCGCGCGCTGGGCGAGACGATCGCCGTGGCCATCGTGCTCTCCCCCGCGTTCGTCGTGAGCCTCGACATCCTGAGCACCAACAGCGGCAACACGATCGCCGCCAACGTGGCTCTCGGCTTCGCGGAGGCGAGCTCGACCGGCCGCGGTGCGCTGATCGCATCAGGGCTGGTGCTGTTCGCGATCACGCTGGTCGTCAACGTCATCGCCCGCGCGATCATCTACCGCCGGCGCGAGTTCGCAGGTGCCCTGTGACGACCACGTCGGCGCACCGCCCGCCGGACGTCCTGCCCCAGGCGCGCGACCTGCAGCAGCCGTCGCTCTCGCGCACTGCCCTGGCGGGTCTCGCCGTGGTCGTGCTGCTGGTCACGAGCGGCCTGTTCGCCGTCACCGACCTGGCCGGCCGGGCCGGCTTCGTCGTGGTCGCAACGCTCCTGTACGTCGCCGCACAGACCGCCGTGTCGCGCGTCGTCGAGGGCGGCCGGCGTTCGGTGGACCGGCTGGTCACGACGGCGGTCATCGCCTCCTTCCTGATCGCCCTGGCCCCGCTGATCTCGGTGCTGCTCTACACGGCCGAGCAGGGTCTCACCCGCTTCGACTGGGACTTCTTCTACCGCTCCCTGCGCAGCATCGGTGCCCGCGACCCTGGCGGCGGCGCCAACCACGCCATCGTCGGGACCCTCCAGCAGGTCGGCCTCGCCACGCTGATGTCGGTGCCGCTCGGGCTGCTCGTCGCGATCTACATCGTGGAGTACGGACGGGGTCGCCTGGCGGCGACGATCCGCTTCTTCGTCGACGTCATGACCGGCATCCCGTCGATCGTCGCCGGCCTGTTCGTGCTGTCCTTCTGGATCCTCGGCCTGGGCTTCGGCTACTCCGGCTTCGCCGCTGCCCTGGCGCTGACCGTCCTGATGCTGCCGGTGATCGTCCGGTCCGCCGAGGAGATGCTCAAGCTGGTCCCGAACGACCTGCGTGAGGCCAGCCTCGCCCTCGGGGTGCCGCGGTGGCGCACGATCCTGAGCATCGTGCTCCCCACGGCGCTGCCCGGCGTCGTCACCGGGATCATGCTCGCGGTGGCCCGCGTCATGGGCGAGACGGCGCCCGTCCTGCTCACCGCCTTCGGCACGGCGTCCATCGTCCGCTCGCCGTTCGAGGGACCGCAATCGTCCCTGCCGTTGTTCATCTACCAGGAGGCGGCGAGTCCGCAGGGCACGGCGATCAGCCGGGCCTGGACCGCGGCCCTCACGCTCATCCTCGTCATCATGGTGCTCAACCTGCTCGCCAGGCTGGTCACCCGTCGCAGCACCTTGAAGAAGTAGGGATCGTGGCCAAGCGCATCGAGTCCGTCGGACTGTCCGCCTACTACGGAGGTTTCCGGGCGATCGAGGACGTCAGCGTGGTGATCGAGCCCAAGACGATCACCGCCCTGATCGGGCCCTCGGGCTGCGGGAAGTCCACCTTCCTGCGCACCCTCAACCGCTTGCACGAGGTCGTGCCCGGGGCCCGCGTCACGGGCCAGCTGCTGCTCGACGACGAGGACATCTACGGTCCTGGCGTCGACGCGACCGGCGTCCGGCGCACCATCGGCATGGTCTTCCAGCGGCCCAACCCCTTCCCCACGATGTCCATCTACGACAACGTCGCGGCAGGGCTGCGCCTGAACGGCGTCAAGCGCAAGGGCGTGCTCGACGACGCCGTCGAGCGGTCGTTGCAGGGCGCGAACCTGTGGAAGGAGGTCAAGGACCGGCTGACCAAGCCCGGGGCCGGGCTCTCCGGAGGTCAGCAGCAGCGTCTGTGCATCGCCCGGGCGATCGCGGTGGAGCCCCAGGTGCTGCTGATGGACGAGCCGTGCTCGGCCCTCGACCCGATCTCCACCCTCGCGATCGAGGACCTGATGACCGAGCTCAAGGACCGGTTCACGATCGTCATCGTCACGCACAACATGCAGCAGGCCGCCCGGGTCTCGGACCGGACCGGCTTCTTCACCATCGAGGCGACCGGCGAGCCGGGCCGGCTGGTGGAGATCGACGACACGCAGAAGATCTTCTCGAACCCCGGGGAGAAGCGGACCGAGGACTACATCACCGGGCGCTTCGGCTGAGGGGCGACTAGAGGATCAGGAGCCGGGACACCTCGTAGAAGGCACCGGCGACGAGCGCGGCGGCCGGGATGGTCAGGACCCACGCGACGACGATCGTGCGGGCCACCCCCCACCGGACGGCCGAGAGCCGTCGCGTGGCCCCGGCGCCCATGATCGCGCTGGTGATGGTGTGCGTCGTGGAGACGGGCACCTCGAAGACGAAGGCCGTCGTGTAGAGCACCCCGGCAGCGGTCGTCTCGGCCGCGAAACCGCGGGGCGGGTCGAGCTCGATGATCCTGCGGCCGAGGGTGCGCATGATGCGCCAGCCACCGGCGTACGTCCCGGCGCTGATGGCGATCGCGGCGGACAGCTTGACCCACAGAGGCACGTCGAAGTCGTCCTGCGAGCCGTAGGTGACCAGCGCGAGCACGATCAGACCCATCGTCTTCTGGGCGTCCTGGAGCCCGTGCCCGAAGGCCATGGCCGCCGCCGAGGCGATCTGGGCCTTGCGGAAGCCGCGGCTGACCTTGGAGGGGTTGCGCCGGCGGCAGGTCCACAGGATCGCCAGCATGACGAGGTAGGCCAGGCCGAAGCCGATCAGCGGCGACACGACCATCGGGATCAGGACCTTCTCGAACACGCCGGTCCACTGCACGTCGTTCGACGCAGCGACCGCGGCCCCCACCAGGCCCCCGATCAGGGCGTGCGAGGAGGAGGACGGCAGCCCGAAGTACCAGGTGATGAGGTTCCAGGTGATGGCGCCCACGACCGCGCTGAAGACGAGGACCAGCCCCTGGCCGCCGGAGGGCGCGGCGATGATGCCGCTGCCCACGGTCTTGGCCACTCCGGTCGCGACCAGGGCACCGATCAGGTTGGCGACGGCGGCCATGATGAGCGCGACCCGTGGCGTGAGCGCCCGGGTGGAGACGGCGGTCGCGATGGCGTTGGCAGCGTCGTGGAAGCCGTTGGTGTAGTCGAAGGCGAGGGCGATGACGACGATCGCGATGAGCCCGACGAGCTCGGCCGACACCGGCTCAGGACTCCTTGAGCGCGATGGTCTCGACGGTGTCCGCGACGTCCTCGAGCGCGTCGGCGGCCGCCTCCACCTGGTCGGCGACGTCCTTGAGCTTGAGCGCCATCAGCGCGTCGTAGGTGCCGTTGAACAGCGTGGCGACCGTACGGCGGTAGAGCTGGTCCGCCTCGTTCTCGAGCCGGTTGACCTCGATCCAGTAGCCGGCCAGCTCCTTCATGCCCTGCAGCCTCGGCATCGCCTCCGCGGTGGACCGGGCCGCCTTGACCAGCAGGCCCACGACCTCGCGGGTCTGGTCGGGGAGGCCGTCGAGCTCGTAGAGCACGACCAGGTCCGCGGCCGCCTCCATGAAGTCGACGACGTCGTCGAGCTTGCTCGCGAGCTGGTAGATGTCCTCGCGGTCGAACGGCGTGACGAAGGTGGAGTTCAGGCGCCGCATGACCGCGTGGGTCACCTCGTCGTTGGCGTGCTCGATCTCGCGCATCCGCGCGTTGAGGTCGGTCCGCTCCGCAGGGGTGGCGGCCACGAGCTGCTCCAGCGTCTCGGCGGCCGCCACGATGTTGTGGGCCGCTTCGACGAAGTGGTCGTAGAACGCGGTGTCGCGTGGGGTCAGGCGCAGACGCAAGGGGTCCTCGACGGCTTCTGTGACGGGGGGACACTGCCGCCGGGCAGCCTAGGCCCGCGCGATCCCGGCCAGCAGCAGCAGTACCCGCCGCTCGATGTCGGCGACGATCTCGCGGACCACCTCGACCGGCTGGCCCTTGGGGTCGTCGACCTGCCAGTCCTCGTACTGCTTGCCGGGGAAGACGGGGCAGGTCTCGCCGCAGCCCATGGTCACGACGACGTCGGCCTGCTGCACACCGTCGTGGGTGAGCAGCGTCGGGACATGACCCTCGACGCTGAGCCCGCGCTCGGCGAGGACGGCCGCGACGGCCGGGTTGACGCCGGCACCCGGTTCACTGCCGGCGCTGCGGACGTCGACGGAGCCCTCGGCGCAGGCCTCGGTGAGGACCTGGGCGGCGACGGACCTCCCGCTGTTGTGGATGCAGGCGTAGAGCACGACCGGACGGGTCATGAGGGCACGCCCTCGTCCTTCGGGGTCGGTCGGGGGGACGCCCCGGTCAGCTCGGCGGCGAGCCGTCGGGCCTGCGGGTAGAGCGCGAGGACGGCGGCGAGGCCGATCGCGCCGCCGACCAGCTGCGCCAGGACGAACGCCGGGACCGACCCGGGATCGATCCCTGCGAACGTGTCCGAGAGCGTGCGTCCGACAGTGATGGCCGGGTTGGCGAAGCTGGTGGAGCTGGTGAACCAGTAGGCCGCCGTGATGTAACCGCCCACTGCGTAGGCGAGATGGGCATCCCGGCCGGCCCTGCTCACGCCGAAGATGACGACGAGCAGGCCGAAGGTGGCGACCACCTCGCCCAGCCACAGCCCTGCACCCTCGCGCTCCGTCGACGCCACGACCACGGGGTCCAGGTCGAACATCAGGTTGGCCAGCACGGCTCCGAGGCAGCAGCCGAGCACCTGCGCGGCGACGAGCGCCGCGGCGGCCGTGCTCGACAGGGCCCCGAGGGCCCGCTCGGCCAGGGTGACCACCGGGTTGAAGGCCGCCGACACCGGCCCGAGCGCCAGGATGAGGGCGACCAGGACGGCCCCGGTGATCAGCGCGTTCTCGAGCAGCTGCAGACCGGTGTCGTCCGGGCTGCGCCGCTGGGCCGCGATGCCCGAGCCGACCACGGTGGCGGCCAGCAGCAGGCTGCCGACCAGCTCGGCCAGCACCTTCCGGGCGAGGGTGGGGTCGGGCTCCGGCCGGCCCATCAGCACGGTCTCCGGGCCGGCTCGCCGCGGGCCGCCAGGGCGCCGAGGGCGGCTGCCGCCCCGGCCAGGACCTCAGGGCGCAGCCGGTAGTAGGTGAACCGTCCGCACGGCTCGGCCTCCACCAGGTCGGCCTCGCGCAGCACCCTCAGGTGGTGGCTCACCAGCGGCTGCTTGAGCCCGAGCTCCTCGACCAGGTGGCAGGTGCAGAGCTGCTCGTCGGCGAGCAGCCCCAGGATGCGCCGCCGCACCGGATCAGCAGCGACGGCCAGGACGTCCCACGTATCGATCTGGACTGATGTCACGGGGTGACCGTAGCGCAGGTCCTCAGGCGGCCTGACGGCGCTCGGACCCCGCGAGAGCGAGCCGCACCCGGGCGGGCTCGTCGGTGATGACGGCGTCGACGCCCAAAGCGTGCAGACGTCGTACGGCTCTGCCGCTGTTCGCCGTCCAGACCACCACCTCGACGCCGCACCTGTGGGCGGCCTCGACCACGGAGGGCTCGGCCAGGAGCGCGCCGAGGTGGGGGTGGATCTGGTCGTGGCCCGCCGTCAGCGCCCGGCGCAGCAGTGCGCCGGGCCGCACGGTCGGCCGGCCGAGCAAGCCGGTCCGCACCCCCAGGTGGACCGGGGCCGCGCTGCGCACCGCGGCGACGACCTCGGGGGCGAAGGAGGAGACGGTGAGGTCCATCGGGAGCCCTGCGGCGTCGAGCACGCGGATCCGCTCGAGCAGCACCTCGACTGTGCGGTCCACGGCACGCGGGCCCGGCGGTGGCGCCTTGACCTCGAGGACGACCGACCGGCCGGTCCCGGCCGCGAGCACCCACTCGACCCGGGCCAGCGGCACACCGGCGGCCTCGGCTGCGAGGCGCAGGTCGTCCCAGCAGGTCTCGGCCACGACGAGGGGGCTCCCGGCGAGGCGGAGCAGTGCGGGGTCGTGGCAGACGACCAGCACCCCGTCGGCCGACAGGCGCAGGTCGACCTCGATGCCGTCGGCCCCCGCCAGCAGGCAGTCGCTGATGGCGGGGACGGTGTTCTCGAAGGTGGGGGATCCGGGCGAGCCGCGGTGGGCGAGGATGCGCACACGTCGACGGTGACGGCCCGCGGTGACGACAGACCCTGTCAGAGGTGGACGGCCCGCGACGGTCAGGCGTACAGCCGGCTGTCCGGGGCGCTCGCCGGCCTCAGGGGTGCAGGCGCGCCTCGGCCTTCCGGGCCGCCTTGCTGGCCTTCTTCGCCGCCCGGGACGACAGGCGTCCGGCCGCGTGCGGGAGCGACTCACGGCCGCCGGTGTCGGTGGCCGCGAACAGCAGCCCGCCGAGCATGCTGAGGTTCTTCAGGAACTGGATCTGCTGGCCCTGCTTGGCGGCCTTGTCCTGCTCGGACCAGAACGGGTGGCCGACGTAGGTGGTCGGCACCAGGGTGGCCGCGAGGGCGAGAGCGGACAGCCGGGGCAGCCGGCCCGTCGCGAGGGCGAGCCCGCCGACGAGCATCGTGGCTGCGTTGGCCCTCACCAGCTTCTCCGGCTCGGACAGTCCGGCTGCCCGTACGGCCTCGACCCGGGCACCGGGCGAGCGGAGCGCGGACGCTCCGCCGAAGACGTAGGTGCCGGCGAGCATCGGACGGGCCAGGCTGCGGATCGGGCTCACGGTTCTCCTTCGAGGGACGGGCTGGGCGGGTTGGTAGGAGAGGGTGTCAGGACGCCTCGAGCTCGAGCCCGGGCGGGGGTCCCTGAGACCATGCCCGGTCCCGGCACCCACCGCGAGCCCGGCTCACCCGCCCGGGACAGGTGCCGGCACCGCCGGGTCGACCGGTGCGGGCGCGGGGGGCACGGGGGGCACGAGGGCCGGGTCGACCGGAGCGGGCGGCGGCG
>JAOPWP010000267.1 GCA_025965615.1 Frankiales bacterium | reverse complement strand
CCCACCATGGGCGGGTGGGCTGTCGGGAGCGGTCATGCACGGTCGGCGTTGCCTATGAGGTGCCTACGAACGACCAAAGGCCCCACCGCCCTTGCGGGCGGCGGGGCCTTGACCTGCACTTCTTCTGTAGCGGGGGCAGGATTTGAACCTGCGACCTCTGGGTTATGAGCCCAGCGAGCTACCGAGCTGCTCCACCCCGCGTTGGTGTCTGCGAAGTGTAGGTGACCAGCGCGCCTGTCAGCAAACGCCTACCCGGCCGGAGTCGGCAGGGGGGCCGGCGCGGGAGGTGTCGCGGGCGGTCGAGCCGAGTTCGCCAGCTGCTCGAGCGCTCGGCGCAGCCGCTCCTGCGCCTGTCCATAGGCCGCGAAGTCGTTCGCCCGCAGCGCGTCCTGGCCAGCACGGAAGGCAGCGTCCGCCTCGGCGATGAGGGCAGGCACGTCACCGGCCACGACGGGCGGCGTCGAGGGCGCCGGTGCCGCACCCGGCGACGCGCTGGGCGACGGGCTGGGCGCGGCGCCCGGACCCGGAGCGACGCCACCCCCTGCACCAGCACCGAACAGCGAGTCGAGCGCCTCCGGCAGGGTCGGCTCGGACGCCGTGTCCGTCCCGAAGCTGACGATGACGCGCTGCAGCGTCGGGAAACTCTCACCGCCCTGGGCACGCACGAACACGGGCTGCACGTAGAGCAACCCGCCACCGACCGGCAGGGTCAGCAGGTTGCCGAACGTGAGGTTCGTGCCGTTGCGCCGCAGCGCCAGCAGCGACTCGGCCACCTGCGGGTTCGTCAGGAACTGGTTGGCCACCTGACCAGGACCGGGCACGTCGTTGGCCTCGAGCTCGAGGATGCGGATCGTCCCGTAGTCCTCCGGGTCGGAGGACACCGACGCATAGGCCGTCAGGTTCGGCCGCCCCAGCGCGACGAAGGACGTCGACAGGGAGAAGCGCGACGCGGGTTGCCCGGGGAACTGCAGCAGCGCGTAGTACGGCGGCTGCGGTGGCGCCGCGGCAACCTGCTCCACCAGGTTGCCCGCAGCCGGCGCCGCCGCAGCGCCGTCGCCGGCGTTGGCCGCCCGGTTCACGGCATCAGCCGGGTCGCGGGGCACCGCCCAGAAGTCCTCCTTGTTGTAGAAGGCCTGGGGGTCGAGCTCGTGGTACTGCGCCAGCAGCTCGCGCTGCAGCTTGAACAGGTCCTCCGGGTAGCGCAGGTGGGCCCGCAGCTCGTCGGAGATCTCGCTCTCGGGCCGCAGCACCCCGTCGAAGGCCTTGCTCCACGTCTCGAGGACCGGGTCGCGCTCCCCGAACTGGTAGAGCGTCACGTCGCCGGTGTAGGCGTCGACCGTGGCCTTCACCGAGTTGCGGATGTAGTTGACCTCCTCCTGCGGGAGGCGGCGAGCGGTCTGGCTGTCGGCCGTCGCGTTGCCGAGCACCGTCCGCTGGGCGTACGGGTAGCCGGCGCTGGTGGTGTAGCCGTCCACGATCCACAGCATCTTGCCGTCGACGACGGCCGGGTACGGGTCGCTGTCCAGCTCCAGGAAGGGGGCCACCTTCTGTACCCGCTCGCGCGGTTCGCGGATGTACATGATCCGAGAGTCGGGCTGGATCGCCCCCGAGAGCAGCAGGTTCGGCTCGCGGAACTTCGCGGCGAAGGCCAGCTTGTTGGCGAGCCCCCCGAGGCGCACGCCACCGTCGCCGTCGTAGTTGAAGGTCTGCTGCTCACCGCCGGACTCGGGGCCGTCGATCTCGCCCTGCTGGGTGTTGACGACGGAGTACTCGGGCGAGAGCTCGCCGAAGTAGACCCGGGGCTGGTCGATCCGGATGGGTGACGGCCCGCCGTTCGGTCCCTGCACCGGCACACCCCCCACCGCGAAGACCGGCTGGCCGTCGGCGTCGACCTCGTTGGCGGGCGCGGCGATGAAGCCGTTGCCGTGGGTGTAGATGAGGTGCTCGTTGATCCAGTTGCGCTGCTGACCCGTGAGGTTGGTCTGGTCCACCTCGCGGGCCGCAACGATGTAGTCCTGGGTGACGCCGTCGACCGTGTAGCGGTCGACGTCCAGCGCATCAGGCACCCCGAAGTAGGTGCGAATGCGCTGCAGCTGCTCGAAGGTCGCCGGCAGCACGTTGGGGTCCAGCAGCCGGGCGTTCGGGATCGTGCCCTGGTCTGCCCGGAGCTCCCCCGGCGTCGCGGTCTGCTCGCCTTCGTAGTCGGTGACGACCGCGTCGGCGATGCCGTAGGCCTTGCGGGTCGCGTCGATGTTGCGACCGATGAACTCGGCCTCACGCTGGACCTCGTTGGGCTTGACCCGGAACTGCTGGGTGTAGGCCGGGTAGATGCCGCCGATGACCACGGCGCTGAGCACCAGCAGCCCGAGGGCCATCACCGGGATGAAGATGTTGCGCACGACGATGTTGGCGAAGAACAGCAGAGCGCAGACGACGGCGATCCCGACCAGGATGTTCTTGGCCGGCAGGACGGCGTTGACGTCGGTGAACGACGCCCCCTGCACGACGCCGCGCTCGGAGAAGACCAGCCCGAACCTGTCGAGGTAGTAGGCGTAGGCCTTGATCAGGACGACGATCCCCAGGAGCACGGACAGGTGGGCCCGCGCCGCGGGGCTGACCTTCTCGCCGCCGCTCTGCAGGCGCACACCGCCGAACAGGTAGTGCGTGGCCGCCGCCACGATCGTCGCGAGGATGATCGCCGTCAGCAGGAATCCGAGCACGAAGCGCAGGAACGGGTAGGTGAAGGCGTAGTAGGAGATGTCCCGGCCGAACTGCGCGTCGACCTGGCCGAAGGCGGTCCCGTTGCGCCACAGCAGCCAGGTCTCCCAGCGGGCTGCCGCTGACAGACCTGCGAACAGGCCGAAGACGGCACTGCCGAGCAGCAGCAGCGTGCGCAGGAAGGGCTCGACGGCCACGCGGTAGCGCTCGAGGTTCTGCTGCTCGAGCGACATCGGCCGGAACGGCGGGCGCACCCGGTAGGCGATGGCGACGTTGGCCCCGATCAGGACCGCCATCAGCAGCCCGAACAGGACGAACATCAACAGCTTGGTGGTCAGGACCGTCGTGAACACCGTGCTGTAGTCGACGCTGCGGAACCACAGCAGGTCGGTGTACAGCGAGACGGCGGTCCCGCCGAGCAGGAGGAGCACGCCGAGCACGAGCAGCACGGGCATGAGCAGGCGCGGGCGGGCAGGAAGACCCGCCCCCGGAGCGCGGACGGCCACTTCTACCTTCTTCCACTGCGGGGTCTTGACCAGTCCAACCCAACCACAGGCCGGTGGGTTCCCCCTCCCGGAGCGGGACCGGGGAGGATGGTGGGCATGACGATTCCCGGGGATCCCCTGACCAGCCCCCTCCAAGCGGTCGTCGGCGAGGTCGAGGGGCACGTCGCCGAGGCTGGTTGGGACCAGCCGCCGCAGCTGTTCGCCCTGGTCCAGACCGAGCAGCTCCTGCGCACCGAGCCGCAGCTCGCGGCGACGATGGGCCTCGTGGCCACCGGGCCGGCGTCGCTCACCCCGATCGCCCAGGAACCGCTCGGCGAGGGGCCGCTCGACGAGCAGCTGGCCTCGCTGGTGTTCGGCGAGGAGGTCCTCGGCGTCGTCCTCGTCCACGAGGTGCTGGTCCTGCCCCCGTCAGCCGAGGCCGCTCTGGAGGACGTCGACGACCCGGCAAGCGCTGCTGCCGACCACCCTGAGCGCCGTGAGGTGCGCATGGCGGTGGCCGTCGTACGGGACGGCAGTTCGGCCTGCGTGCTGCGGCTGCGCGGGGGGGTCGAGGAGGAGGACGAGCGGGTCACCGGGCCGGACCTCGCGCCAGCCCTCGTCGCGGCGCTCGCAGCGACCCTCCAGGACTAGGGCGCGACCGCGTCGCCTGTTCGACGCAGCAGGGCGCTCGACGTGACTGCCGTGCGGCTCAGGCCGCGCAGAGCACGGGCTGTCCGCCGGAGCGCAGCGCCTCCAGGCCGGTCAGCGCCTCGGACAGGGTCGCCACCCTCAGCAGCGGCAGGCCCGCCGGCGGCTGCTTCACCGCCTCCTCGCAGTTGGCGGCCGGGACCAGGAAGGCCACGGCCCCCTTGGCCTTGGCCGCGACGAGCTTCTGCGGGATCCCCCCGATGGGCCCGACCGTGCCGTCGGCGGTGATCTCCCCCGTGCCCGCGATGTACTTGCCTGCCGTCAGCGAGGGCTCGTCGAGCTTGTCGAGGATGCCGAGGGCGAACATGAGCCCGGCGCTCGGACCCCCGACCTCCTGGAGGCTGATCGTGACGTCGAAGGGGAGGTCGACCCGCTTCTCGCTGGGGCTCACGCCGATCACCGGGCGCGGCGTGCCCGCGTCACCGGAGGGGCCGGTCACGATGTCCACCGAGCCCTCCACGCCGGCTCGTACGAAGGACACCCGTACGGCGTCGCCCACCTTCTTCGCCGACACGACCGAGCGCAGCTCCGCGGCGTCGCGCAGCGGGATCCCGTCCACCGCCGTCAGCACGTCCCCGACCTGCAGCAGGCCGGAAGCCGGTGCGCCGGAGGGGATCTCGGCGACCGTCACCTCGGCGACGCGCAGCCCGAGCTGACGTGCAGCGGCGGCGGCGGCGCTGTCCTGGGACGTGCGCATGGCCTCGGTGTTCTGCTGCTCGACCTGCTGGTCGCTCTTGCCGGGCGGGTAGACGACCTCGCGCGGGACGACGGCCAGGTCACGGGCGAACCAGCCGGCCAGTGCTCCGGCGAGGGTCAGCCGGGACTGGACGCCCACCGTGGTGAGGTCCAGGTGCCCGTCGGTGGGGAACGTCGGGCGGCCCTCGATGGCGATGACCGGCTTGCCGTCCATCTCACCGAGCGTGTTGTACATGGGCCCTGGGCCCAGGGCGACGTAGGGCACCCGAGCCTGCCCCGCACCGGCAGCGAGACCGATCGCGAGCAGGGTCGCGAGCAGCATGGTGAGGGTGCGCCGGGACACCTGGTCAGCCTAGGCTCGTCCGCGTGTCCATGACGGGAGTCGCGCCCAGCAGCGCCGCGCAGGCGCCGATGCGGACGCTCACCGGCTGGGGACGCACGATGCCCAGCTCGGCGGTCGTCGTGCCCGCGAGCGACCGCACGGCGGTGGCGGCAGCGGTCCGCCGTGCTGGACCGCGTGGCGTGATCGCCCGAGGGCTCGGACGCAGCTACGGCGACGCGGCCCAGAACGGCGGGGGCGTGGTGCTGGACATGACGGCGCTGCGCCAGGTCCACCGCCTCGACGTGGACGCGGCCCTCGTCGACGTGGACGCAGGGGTGTCGCTGGACGTCCTGCTGCGCCTGGTCGTGCCGCACGGGTTGTGGGTGCCGGTGCTGCCCGGCACCCGTCAGGTCACCGTGGGCGGTGCGATCGCCGCCGACATCCACGGCGGGAACCACCACACCCAGGGCAGCTTCTGCCAGCACGTCGAGTCCTTCGACCTGCTGAGCGGCGACGGCGAGGTGCGCACGGTCACCCGCACGAGCGACGCCGACCTGTTCTGGGCGACAGCCGGCGGGATGGGCCTCACCGGCGTGGTCCTGCGGGCCGTGATCCGCCTCGACCGGGTCGAGACCTCGTACTTCCTCGCCGACGTCGAGCAGGCCCAGGACTTCGACGAGCTGCTGGAACGGCTCGCCCGAGACGACGACCAGTACACCTACTCCAAGACCTGGTTCGACTCGGTCACGACCGGGCCGCACATGGGTCGGGGCTTCTTGCTGCGCGGGTCGTCGGCGAAGCTGTCCGACCTGCCGAAGAAGCTGCGCAAGGACCCGCTGAAGTTCGACGCACCCCACCTCGGCACCATCCCCGACATCTTCCCCAACGGGATGCTCAACCGGCTGACGGTGAAGGCGCTGAACGAGCTCTACTTCCGCAAGTCCAAGACCGCGACCGGAGTCGTCCAGAACATCACGGCCTTCTACCACCTGCTCGACATCGCCTCGGACTGGAACCGCGTGTACGGCCCAGCGGGCTTCCTGCAGTACCAGTTCGTCGTCCCGTTCGGCTGCGAGGGCGCTGTGCGGCAGGCCATGTCCATGATCGTGGACTCCGGGCACCTGTCAGCGCTCAACGTCCTGAAGCGCTTCGGCGAGGGCAACGAGGGCCACCTGTCGTTTCCGCGTCCCGGTTGGACGCTCGCCGTGGACCTGCCGGTGCGGCCAGGGCTCGGTCAGCTGTGCGACGAGCTGGACGAGCTGGTGCTGGCCGCCGGTGGCCGGCTCTACCTCGCCAAGGACGCCCGCACGACGGGTCCACGGATCGAGGCGATGTATCCGAGGATCGAGCAGTGGCGATCGGTGCGCGACCGGGTCGACCCCGACCGCGTCTTCGTCTCCGACATGGCGAGACGGCTGGACCTCGTCACCGGGTGAGCCGGGCTGGTCAGGCGAAGAAGCCCAGGCTGGTACCGCTGTCGCGACCCCGACCGTTGCTCGCGGCGGCCTCTGCGTCGGGGCCGGTGGCCTGGACGGGCACGCTGTCGACGAGGGCGAGTGCCGGCGCGCTCACAGGCTCGGGGGCGACCGCCGCCGCGACGACGGTCAGCGGCTCACCAGCCGGCTCCAGGCCGATCGACGCGACAGAGGGCGTCTCGGGGGCCGGTGCCTCCGCAGCGGGCGGCGCAGCATGCGGCTCGGGCGCAGACGCCGCGACCTCGACGCGGTAGTACGCGCGGAAGTTCAGCGGGACCTCGGTCAGGGAGTGGACGCTGACCTGCTCGACCCCTTCGACGTTGCGCAGGTGCTCGACGAGCCGTACGGCCTCCTCGAAGGAGGGCACGCGGCGGAACGAGGCGCCCCCGTCGCGGGTGGGGAAGAAGACGACGTGCTCCACGGCAGTGCCCTTCGCTTCGAGGCGGGACCTTGGCTCCCGCCGGCATCCCGGTCGTTGTCGGCAGGGGCGGGGGCCGACCTGAGCGGGGAGGCAAGATCCTGCGGCGCGACCTGACCTGCTGCGCTCAGCGGCGTCGTGCGGCCTGGCGTCCGACGGGAACCCGGTCCGCGTCGACGCGGAGGGGGGCCGGAGGTGGCGCCGCCAGTGCCGCACGGAACTGCTCGTGGGCGCGCATCGACTGCGCGGGATCCGCGGGGCCACGACTGCGGGAGGCCCACCATGCCCAGGCCATCGCCGCACCCGTCGCGGTGGGGACCGGGAGGAGCCAGAGGAGCCAGTCGGGCAGGAGCACGAGCGCATCCTAGGGACGAGGACGCCCTCGTGTCAGCGCACGGCCGGCGAGTCGCGCGACCGCTCAGCAGCCGAGCTCAAGGCGCTCCCACCCACTCGGAGGTGCCGTCGTCGAAGACCTGCCGCTTCCACACGGGCACCGTGGCCTTGAGGTCGTCGATGAGCCGGCGGGCGGCCTCGAACGCCTGGTCCCGGTGAGCGGCGGAGGCGGCCACGACGACGGCGACGTCGCCGACGGACAGGACGCCCGTGCGGTGCACCGCGGCCAGCCCGACGACCGGGAGGTCCCCGGCGATCGCCTCAGCGACCCGGGCCAGAGCGGCCTCGGCACCGGGGTGCGCGACGTACTCGAGCTCCGTCACGCCCTTGCCCCCGTCGGAGTTGCGGACGTTGCCCGAGAACGACACGACGCCGCCGGCAGCCGGGTCGGCCACGGCGGCCAGGACCTCGGCGACGTCGAGGGGCGTCTCACGCAGGGCCAGCAGCCGGATCACGCTCATGGCGGAACCGTACGGCCCGGCTCGACGAGGTGCCCGGGCGTAGCGTGAGGACATGCGAAACAGGCGCCTCCCGTGACCCGGCCACCCTTCGGCTTCGGCCCTCCGGGCCGCGAGGGCGAGCCCGGTGACCCCGAGGATCCCTTCGGGCTGGCGGCCATGTTCGGTGGGGCCGCTGGACCCCTGGGCGGCATGGCTGAGGTCTTCGGACAGCTGCAGAAGCTCATGAGCTGGACGGGCGGTCCGGTCAACTGGGACCTGGCCGACGAGGTGGCGACGGGCGCCACCCGGGCCGATGACGTGCCGGTCACCGCAGAGCAGGCACGGGAGGTCGTCGAGGCCTGCCGCCTGGCCGACCTGTGGCTCGACCCCGCGACGACGCTCCCCGGCAGTGGCGCCGAGGCGCAGGCCTGGACCCGCACCGGATGGGTCGCCTCGACGACCCCGGCCTGGAGGCAACTGGTCGACCCGGTCGCCAGCCAGGTCGTGGGCGCCATGAGCGGCGCGCTCGAGCAGGGGGTCGCCGGCGGGCTGTCCGGGGACCTCCCCCCCGAGCTGTCCGGCATGCTCTCCGCGGCCGGGGGGCCGGGGGCCCTTCGGGGCGTCATGGCGCAGGTCGGTGGCTTCGTCTTCGGCGCCCAGGTCGGCCAGGCGCTGGGTGCCCTGGCCTCGGAGGTCCTGTCCTCCTCCGAGGTCGGCCTGCCGCTGTCGCCCCCCGGCCGACCCGCTCTCGTCCCGGCCAACCTGGCCGCCTTCAGCGCGGGCCTCGAGGTCCCGGCCGACGAGGTGCGCCTCTACGTGGCTCTCCGGGAGGTGGCCCACCAGCGCCTGTTCGCTTCGGTCCCGTGGTTGCGGTCCCACCTGTTCGACGCCGTCGAGGCCTATGCCCGTGGCATCCAGGTCGACGGGAGCGCGATCTCCGAGGCGGTCGGGGCGATCGACCCCTCGGACCCGGCATCGATGCAGCGGGCCATGGGCGAGGGCCTGTTCGACATCGAGCCGACGCCGGCGCAGAAGGCCGCCCTGGCCCGGCTGGAGACAGCCCTCGCCCTCGTCGAGGGCTGGGTGGACGCCGTGGTCGACGCGGCCGCATCCGGGCCGCTGCCCTCGGCCGCGGCCCTCCGCGAGACGATCCGGCGGCGCAGGGCCACCGGAGGACCGGCCGAGCAGACCTTCGCCACCCTGGTCGGCCTCGAGCTGCGGCCCCGGCGCCTGCGCGAGGCAGCCGCACTGTGGGCGGCTGTCGCCGCAGAGGGGGGCATCGCGGCTCGCGACGGTCTGTGGGCGCACCCCGACCTGCTCCCCTCGTCGGACGACCTCGACGATCCGTCCGGCTTCGTGGCCCGCACGGGCGCGGGAGGAACCCCGACCGAGCCGAGCGCCGGCGACTGGGACGCGGGGCTGCGGGACCTCGACAAGGACCTCGACGGGACTCTCGACGACGACGCGGCCGGAGCTCCCGATCCCTCGGACGGCTCGGGTCGGGGGTCCGACGGGGACGCGCCTGCCTGAGCCGGGCGCACCTGCCTGAGCCGGGCGCGCCTGCCTGAGCCGGCCAGGGGCGGCGGGACTGCCTCGGAGCCCCCTGCGGTACACCGTCCACAGGTCACGCAGCGTGTTCCTGCAGGTCGCGCCCGTGATCGCCGAGCGAACTGGTCGTCCGCAACCGGGCCGTTCCACGCTCCTCCACAGCGACACGCCTGCCGGTCCCCACTCTGTCCACAGCCTTGTCCACAGGCTGTGGGAGATGACGTTGACGGGGTGCCGACCGCCTCGTAGCGTCCCGGCCACGACGGAGCCCCGCGGCTCCGGGACCGCTCGCAAGGGGAAGGCGAGCGGCACCGGGACCGCGGGGCTCCGTGGTGAGCGGACCGTGCTGGGACCGTGGCGGACGACCGTGCGGCTAGGACCCCGTGAAGACCGCGGGGCGCTTGGCTGCCCGCGCAGCGAGGCCCTCCTGCAGGTCCCCCATCGCGAGGGTGACCGGCTGGGCCAGGGCCTCCCAGCGCAGGGCGTCCTCGAACGTGGCGTGCCCACCGTCCGCGAGCGCGATCTTGTGGAAGCGCTGGGCCACGGGGGCTCCGGCCGCCACCTGCGCCGCGTGCTCGAGCGCCTTCTCGACCAGGACGTCATCGGCGTAGACCGCACTGGTGAGGCCGAGCCTGAGCATCTCGGGGGCGTCGGCGACCCGGCCGGTCATCAGCAACTCGCGGGCGGCCGCCACACCGATCACCTCCGGCAGCAGGAAGGTCGTCGCCATGCCGGCCGCCATGCCCAGCTGGGCGAAGGGCACGGTGAACTTCGCCGACTCGCCCGCGTAGCGGATGTCGCAGGACAGGGCCAGGGCCCCGCCGGCACCCACCGCGGCGCCGTTGACGGCGGCGATCGACGGCACGTCCAGCGAACGCAGGGACAACCAGGTCGTGTAGAAGGGCAGCATCCGGTCGCGCAGATCAGCGGGGATGGCGTCGGGCTCCGCGGCCAGCCAGCTGACGTCACCGCCGGCGCAGAACGCCTTGCCCTCGCCGGTCACCACGACGCAGCGCACCGACCGGTCCCCGCGCAGCGAGGCGACGGCCGCGCCCCACTCGGACGTCAGTTCGGCGGTCATCGCGTTGCGCCGGTCCGGCAGGGCCAGGGTCAGCAGCACGACGCCGCCGTCGTGCCGCTCGACGCGCAGCGCAGGGGTGTTCTCGTTCGGCACGGGGTGCTCCTCGGGTCGGGGGTCGCCAGGCGGGCCCGGTCGGCGAGGCTAACCGAGCAGCCCGGTCAGGTGTCGCGGACCAGGCGCGGCCAGGCCGCCGACCTGATCCCCCGGATGCCGATCGCGATGTCACCCGATCGGGTGGCCGGACACCTGCCCCGCCCGGCCGATCCTTGACAGGCGCCGCCTCCCTGGCGCGACCGCAGACGAGCCCGTCCCCCGGCTGGGCCACCTGCACGGCACGGCAGCACCACCTGCACCGCACGCGCACCCGCCCACAGGCGACGAAGAGGCGTCACAGACGCCGGACAGGACGACCATGGACTCGGCCCGATCAGCCCTCCTCAGCCGCCGACCGGGTGCGGTCCTCGCTCTGGCCCTCGCCGCGGTGACGGCCCTGTCCGTGCTGTCACCCGCCGCAGCGTCGCCCGGCACCGGCAGCCCGGACGCTCCGCTCGTACGCGTGATCGTCACCTCGAGCTCGACCGGCCTGGCCGGCGTCGCGGAGGCCGTGCGTGCCGCGGGCGGGACCGTGCTGGACTCACTGCCGATCATCGGTGGCGTCGCGGCGGACCTGCCGCGGGACGCCGTGCTGGCTCCGTCCTACGTGGTGGCGCCGGACCGACCCATGGCCCTCGCACAGACGACCCAGCCCGGCAGCGCGGTGTCCACGGTGCGCGAGACCCTCGGCGCAGGCGGTCAGCGGGGCGACGGTGCGGGCATCAAGGTGGCGGTGGTCGACACCGGAGTCGCGGACGTCGCTGACCTCGCCGGCCGGGTCACCCACGTCGACGTGACCGGTGAGGGGTCGGGCGACGGGTTCGGGCACGGGACCTTCGTCGCCGGGCTGATCGCCGGGGACGGCCGCTCCTCGGGCGGCGCCTACCCAGGTGTCGCACCTGGCGCCTCCATCCTCGACGTCCGCGTCGCCGGCGACGACGGCTCCAGCAGCCTCACCCGGGTCCTACGCGGCCTGCAGAAGGTCGCGAACGACCCCGAGGTCGACGTCGTCAACCTCTCCCTCTCCTCCGGCAGCCCGCTGCCGTACCAGCTCGACCCGCTCACGCGCGCACTCGAGGTGCTCTGGATGCGCGGCGTGGTCGTCGTGGTCCCGGCGGGCAACGACGGCAAGGGCGGCATCAGCTCCCCCGGCCTCGACCCGTACCTGCTCACCGTGGGCGGCCTGGCCGAGGGTGGCACGGGAGTTCGCTCGGACGACGCCGTCGCGAGCTGGTCGAGCGTCGGACCGGCTCCTCAGGGGGTCGCGAAGCCTGAACTGGTCGCCCCAGGGGCCAGCCTCGTCTCGAGCCTCTCGCCCGGCAGCGTCGTCGCAGCCAGGCAGACCCGCAAGGACGTGCCTGCCGGCTACGGCGTCGGCTCCGGCACCTCGTTCTCCACCGCCGTCACGGCCGGGGCGATCGCGGTCCTGCTCGAGGAGCGGAAGCTCGCACCGGGGCAGGTGAAGGAGCTGGTCATCGAGACCGCCTACGACAGCGCGGCTCTCAGCGACCCGAACGCCGCCGGAGCTGGCGGTCTCGACCTCGCCAAGGCCTTGAGGACTCCCGCGCCGAAGGTGGCGCCGCGCCTGCAGCCCGCCACCGCGGTGAACGGTCAGGGCAAGCAGTGGGCGCAGTTCCTCACGGACGCGCTCGACCACGACGTCGCCGCGGCGGAGCGCAGCTGGAGCAAGCTGAACAAGAAGCAGCAGGCCTGGGCCGCCAAGCTGTGGGCCGGCAGCGATGCCGACGTCAAGCGCCGGGCCGCCGGCATCTGGACCGCCCTGGGCTACACCGCGGCAGACGGGGACCCGGCCGTGTGGCAGAGCCGCATCTGGGCCGCCAGCAACTGGGCGGCGAGCATGTGGGGCGCCAGCATGTGGGGCTCGCAGAACTGGGACGCCAGCATGTGGGGGGCCTCGATGTGGGGGTCCAAGAAGTGGGACGCCAGCATGTGGGGCGCGTCGATGTGGGGCAGCCAGCAGTGGGCAGCCATCGCGTGGGTCGGCTCGAACTGGAACACGAGCAACTGGGCGGCCCGCAACTGGGGCTCCGACAACTGGGGGTCCAGCACCTGGGACGCCAGCATGTGGGGGGCCTCGATGTGGGGAGCCAGCATGTGGGGGGCCTCGATGTGGGGAGCCAGCATGTGGGGGGCCTCGATGTGGGGAGCCTCGATGTGGGGAGCCAGCATGTGGGGGGCCTCGATGTGGGGAGCCAGCATGTGGGGCTCCGAGACCTGGGCCTGAAGAGAGCTTTCGGGTTCACCCGTACGGCTCAACCCTCGGTACGGCTGCGCCGATGCTCCTCCTGCGCCCTTCGGGCTGACGAGCGCCGCCACTGAGCAGATCGGGACCCCATGAACGCGACGCAGCGGGTGGTGCGGGACACCGCACTGCTCGGCGCGGCGCTGCCGGTCCTCGCAGCCACGCATCTCGCGGACCGCGGGGCGATCATGCCGCTGAGCGGTGCCTCCGCTTCCGGCCTGGTGGCCGTGATGCTGGTGGCCACCATCGCAGCCGGTCTCGTGGCCGTCCCGGTGCGGCGCGGCGAGCAGGTCGAGGTGCTCACGCTGCTCGAGACGGCGGTGGTAGCTGGCGTCCTGCTGCTCCCGGCGCGACAGGCCCTGTGGCTGCCGGTCCTGGCCGTCGTCCTCATCTGCCTCGCCGGCCGGCGCAACCCGGTCAAGTCGCTGTTCAACGCGGGGAACATCGCAGTCTCCAGCGCGCTGCTGGTGACCGCGGTGCACATGATCTCCGCGCCCGGGCAGGGGCTCTCCCTGCGCACCGTCCTCGGCCTGCTCGTCGGCCTGGCGGCCTTCACCGTGGTCAACCTCCTGAACCTGGCCCGGGTCCTCGCGGCGGCTCAGGAGATCGAGGCGAGGGCGGTCCTGGCCGACGGCTGGCGGCTCGCCCTGCTGACCCTGCCCGGCCACCTGTCCATCGCCGGCAGCGCGGTCCTCGCCGCGTCCACGGCCCCGGCCCTGTTGCCGTTCGCCTTCATCCCGGCCGTCGCGCTCGTGTTCGCCTTCCGCGCCCGGGCCGACGGCGTCGAGGAGCGCGCCCGCTCCTCACGCCTGCTGTCGCTCTCGCACGCGCTGGCCGTCCGCAGCGACCCCGAGGACCTGCTCCCCACCTTCCTGAGGCTGTGCCGGGGGGCCTTCGACGCCGACGTCGTGATCGCCGTGCTCGAGCCGACGGTGGCCGCCGCCGGCACCGCGCCCGCGCAGGTCATCCGCGCCGACGCGGACGGCTGCCAGCCCAGCCGCCCGGCGGACGCGCGCGAGCTCGACCTGTTGACGCTTCCGGCCGGTGAGGGCGGCCGAGTGCTGGAGCAGGAGCTCGGCAGCGCTGGCCGCGGACTCGTCGCGCCACTGGAAGCGGAGGGACGGCGGCTCGGTGTGCTGGTCCTGATCGCCCGCCGCCGCCGTCGGCAGCTCGGTCCGCGCGAGCTGGTCCTGCTCACCCCACTGGCCAGCGCGCTCGCGGCGGCCCTGCAGGGCTCCGAGCACCTGCGGAGCCTGACCGAGGCCACCAGCAACCTGCAGGCCGTGGTCGACCAGTCCTCGGACGGCATCCTCGTCCTCGACGGCGCGGGGACGGTGCAGCTCTGGAGCCCCGCGATGACCGCCCTCACCGGTCATGACGACGAACGGGCCGTGGGCCAGCCCCTGGCCGCCCTGGTGCGCACGCTCGGGGCGGACGGGACCGCGTGCGACCCGTTCCAGGCTGGCCGGGTCCTGCTGACCCCGGCAGCTCCGGAGGCCGTCGTCGAGCTGACGCTGCTGCGCGACGACGGGGACCAGCGCGTCCTGCGGCTCGGTCACGCCGGAGCGTTCACGGACGGGGTCCTGACCCGGGACGTCGTGATCGTCCACGACATCACCCGCGCGCGGCAGGTCGAGCGGCTGAAGGCCGACTTCATCGCGACCGTCTCGCACGAGCTCCGCACGCCCCTCACCCCGATCAAGGGGTACGCCGACCTCCTGCGCCGCAAGGGCGACTCGCTGAGCCCCGAGCGTCGCAACGAGTTCCTCGGCGTCATCAGCGACCGCTGCGACCACCTCGCGCGCCTGGTCGAGGACCTGCTGCTCGCCTCGCGGATCTCGGCCGCGGAGGGCACGGCACCGGCGCAGGTCGAGATGGGCCGGGAGGACCTCTGCAACCTGGTCCGCCGGGCGGCCGGCGACTTCGGCGTCGAGGGGCAGCGCGTGCGCCTCGCCCTCGCTGACGAGGCGGTCGAGGTCGCGTGCGACCCGATGCGGGTCATCCAGGTCCTCGGGAACCTGATCGGCAACGCCCTGAAGTACTCCTCGCCCGGCTCTCCGGTCGAGGTGCTGCTCGGACGGGACGAGCACGACGCGTACGTCGACGTCGTCGACGAGGGACGAGGCATCCCCGCCGACCAGCTCGAGAGGGTCTTCGACAAATTCCACCGGGTCGAGGACTCCATGCGCATGACGACGGGCGGGACGGGCCTCGGGCTCTACATCGCCCGTCAGCTCACGACCGCGATGGGCGGCAGCGTCACCTGCACCTCCACGCTGGGAGTGGGGTCGGTCTTCCGCCTCACCCTCCCCCGGGCGCACGAGCGGCCCCTGGAGGACCCGCAGGCAGGCCCGGGCGGGTCGACCGTGCAGCACGTGCCGGAGGCACGTCCGCGACCCGAGACGGTGTCGGTCCCGGCGCGCGGGGGCGCCGATGACGCGTGGCAGGGTGCGGCGGCGCTAGGCTGAGGCATGAGATGCCGCGTGCCACCTGGCCGCGGCCATGCTGGGGCACGGCCCCGTCGACCCGAGTGGAGGACCGCGTGGCCGAGAGCTACAACGGATACTGCGTGAAGTGCAAGGAGAAGCGCGACTTCGATGGTGAGGTCAAGGTGAGCGAGTCCGGTCGTCGCATGGCTCAGGGCCCCTGCCCGGTCTGTGGCACCAAGATGAACCGGATCCTCGGCAAGGCCTGATCCACTCGCACCACTGATCGAGCACGGTACGACCGGGACGGCCCCTCGCGGGGCCGTCCCTTCGTCGTTCCGGCCCGGATCCGCCGACCGGCCTGTGGACACGGGGCCCTTCCTGTGGACGATGCGTCGGGCGCAGGTCACGCGTGCCAACCTCTCCCGGACAACCCGCCCCGCCGGCCGCCTGACCGGCCGAGCCCCGTCCGGAGGTTCCCTCGTGCGCCCGCAGCCGACAAGCCCACAGCGGGCAGACCCAGAGCGGACAGACCCGGAGCGGACAGACCCGGAGCGGACAGGGCCCGTGCTGACGCGCCCGGCGCTGACCCCGTCGGCACGCCGGCTCTGGCGTGACGACACGACGCTCCAGCTCGGGCACGGGACGTCGCGCGCAGCAGTCCTCGCAGGCGTCGACTCGAGCATCCGGGCGACCCTCGCGCTGCTCGACGGCACGCGAGACTCCAGGCAGCTGGTTGCGGCCGCCCGGTCGGTGGGGTGTGGGCCGGCGCGCCTGCGCCAGCTGCTGGACCTGCTCGGGAGCACCGGGCTGCTCGACGACGCCTGCGACGACCGCGCTGTCCTCGCGCAGCTGACGCCCGCGGAGCGCCAGCGGCTCGGCGCCGACCTCGGTTCGCTGGCGCTCGTGCGCGGCGACGGAGGGCTTCCGGCTGCGCGGGACCGGCGGCCTGCCCGGGTGCTCGTGGTCGGCGCTGGCCGTGTCGGCGCGCCTCTCGCCGCCCTGCTCGCCATGGCGGGGATCGGCGCCGTCGAGGTGCTGGACGACTGCGTCACGGAGCCGGAGGACTCGGGCGTGGGCGGGCTCGAGCTGAGCGACGTCGGGCGCAGCCGGGGCCTGGCCGCCACGGACCGGCTGCGCCGCGCCGCCCCGTCCTCAGGTCCGGTGCTGCCTGCGGACGCCGACGTCGTCGTGCTCGCTCCGGCGCGCCCAGAACTGCTCGACGACGCGCGACGGGTCGTGGCAGACGGCGTGCCCCACCTGCTCGCCGAGGTGCGCGGCTCGGTCGGCGTCGTCGGCCCGTTCGTGCTGCCCGGCCGCAGCGCCTGCCTGCACTGCCTGGACCTGACGCGGACCGACCTGGACCCGCAGTGGCCGTCGGTGGCGGTGCAGCTCGCCAGCCCGAGCCGCACCCGTGAGGCGTGCGACGGCCCGCTTGCCGTGATGGTCGCGGCCCAGGCCGCGCAGCAGGTCCTGTGGCTGGTCGACGGGACCACCGACCCGGCGTCCGTCGGGGGCACGCTCGAGCTGGCCGTGCCCGACTGGCGGTGGCGGCGGCGTTCCTGGCCGGCCCATCCAGCGTGCGGTTGCGCCGTGCCCGCGGCGGGTTGAGGCCCTTCGACGGCGCCCCGGGCCCGCTGCCGCCACACTGGGGAGGTGGACGACAACATCCCGCGGCGCGCCGTGACCCGGTCTGCCAAGATGGCGGCCCTCCCGCTGGGCATGGCCGGGCGGGCGACCCTCGGCCTGGGCAAGCGGATCGGCGGCCGTCCCGCCGAGGTCGTCGCCGCGGAGCTCCAGGCCCGCACCGCCGAGCAGCTCTTCCAGGTCCTGGGCCAGCTCAAGGGCGGCGCCATGAAGTTCGGACAGGCCCTCTCGGTGTTCGAGGCGGCCCTCCCGGAGGACATCGCGGCTCCCTACCGGGCGGCACTGACGCGGCTGCAGGAGGCCGCTCCTCCCCTTCCGGCGGCAACCGTGCACGCGGTCCTCGCCGCCGAGCTGGGCGCGGACTGGCGGGGCCTGTTCCGCGAGTTCGACGACACCCCGGCTGCCGCGGCGAGCATCGGCCAGGTCCACAAGGCCGTCTGGTCCGACGGCCGGGAGGTAGCGGTCAAGATCCAGTACCCCGGGGCGGGGCCGGCACTGCTCAGCGATCTCAAGCAGCTGAGCCGCCTGGCCCGGATGTTCTCCGCCTTCACCCCCGGGCTCGACGTCAAGCCCCTGCTGGCCGAGCTCGAGAAGAGGGTGAGCGAGGAGCTCGACTACCGGCTGGAGGCCGAGTCGCAGGCCACCTTCGCGGCGGCCTACGCAGGCGACGACGAGATCCTCGTACCTGGTGTCGTCGCCAGCGGCGACCGCATCCTCGTCACCGAGTGGATGGAGGGGGTGCCGCTCTCGAGGATCGTCTCGGACGGCACGCCGGCCGAGCGGGACCGGGCTTCCCTGCTGCTCGCCCGGTTCCTGTTCTCCGGTCCCGTGCTCGCCGGACTGCTCCATGCCGATCCGCACCCGGGCAACTTCCGCCTGCTCCCGGACGGGCGGCTGGGGGTCATCGACTTCGGGGCCGTCGACCGGCTCCCCGACGGCTCACCGGAACCCATCGGGCGGCTCGCCCGGCTGGCCCTCCAGGGCGATGCCGAAGCGGTCCTGCGCGAGCTGCGGCACGAAGGCTTCGTCCTGGACAAGTTCGACCTCGACCCGAAGGAGCTGCTCGACTACCTGGTCCCTCTGCTCGAGCCGGTGGCGGTGGACAGGTTCCGGTTCAGCCGGGCGTGGCTCCGCACCCAGGCCGTGCGCATCGGAGACCCCCGGTCCCCCGCAGCCGCGCTGGGCCGCCAGCTCAACCTGCCGCCGTCCTACCTGCTCATCCACCGCGTCACGATGGGCACCATCGGCGTCCTGTGCCAGCTCGGCGGCGAGGCCGACTTCCGCTCCGAGATGGAGCGCTGGCAGCCGGGCTTCGCCGCCCCCCGGGGCACGCCGACAGCCTGACCCCCCTCGCGCGGCTCAGGCGGGGCCGCGGTAGGCGAAGCGAGCAACCCCGGGGGCGACCTCCTCGAGGAAGCCCTCCAGGGTGCGCACGGCGAGCCGCGGTCCGGGCACGTCGTACAGCGGCACGTAGACCACGACTGTGCGGCCCTCCACGTCGGCGTCGTGGCCCAGGCCGAGCACCAGGTAGTCCTGGCCCTTCCAGTGCCGCCAGACCCCCGCCTGGAGGTCGGGGAGGCTCACCCGTGCTCCGGACCGAGCTGGGTCTCGATCGAGCGGACGTTCTCGCGGGTGCACCGGTCGCAGAGCAGCTCCGGGCCCTCGGGACCGGCGTACGTCGACCAGGTGAGCGGCTGAGCGGGCGCCCGGGACCCGCAGCTCGCGCAGGTCACGGGATCGTCCGAGGTCATGGCTCGAGGTCCGCCAGCGCGGCACGCAGGAGCTGCAGCCCGTTGCGGGCGAGCGCGTCGGCGTCCTCGGTCTCGAGGTCGAGCTCGATGGCCGCCCCGACGGGTCCTTCGGCGTAGCCGTGAGCGGCCACCACGGCCGCCCGCTCGGCCGGGGGAAGGGATGCGAGCGCGGCGTCGAGCCGGTCGAGCACCTCGGGGTGCGACACCACCGCATCGGGGGCCGCGACGGCCTCGACCAGGTGCGCGGGAAGGGGCCGGCAGCGAGGCGGCCGGTCGACGGTCATGGGGTCCTCTCGAGGCGGGGCCGGACACACGACAGCCGCCCCGGTCGCCCGGAGCGGCTGTCGTGCGCCTTCCCGTCAGGTCGCCTCACGGCGGTGCGTCGCTCGAAGCGACTGATTTGGGACCGGGGGCCATGTATCGGGTCGGCACCAGTAGTGAACCGCACCGGGCGAGCCACGATTCCCCCGGTCGGGTGCACAGGTCAGGCGTCTGGCGCGGACGACGGCGGTACGGGAGCCGACGGGGGCGCGGAAGGCAGTGCCTCTGACGGGTTCGACGAGGCGGACGCAGCGGCAGCGGGCTGCGCAGGAGCCGACTGAACCGGAGCCGACGGCTCAGGCGCCGACGGGGCAGGCGACGACGGGGCAGGCGACGACGGCTCCGGGGCCGACGGTGCGGGGGCGGGGGCCGAAGGTGCTGACAGCTCCGGGGCCGAGCTGCTCGCGGGCGCAACGGCAGCCGCCGCGCCAGGGGCACCGGAGCCGCCCACCTCGGGAACGCCGGCAGGGGTGCTGGGGCTCTCCTGACCAGCCGGTC
>JAOPWP010000126.1 GCA_025965615.1 Frankiales bacterium | reverse complement strand
CACGCGGCAAGACGGTACGTGCCGGCCCGGTGACCCGCGAGCGCGACCAGCGAGACTGGCCCGGTGGACGAGACGACCGAAGAGCCGACCTGCTCAGCCCGGGGCTGCCGCGCACCTGCCGTGCACGTCCTGGTCTGGAACAACCCGAAGGTCCACACCCCCGACCGCGAGAAGACCTGGGTGGCCTGCGAGCAGCACCGGTCGTCGCTGTCGGAGCACCTGGACGTGAGGGGCTTCCTCAGGCGGGTCGAGCCGCTGACCTGAACGCCGCCGGCCCGGACCGGCCACCGCGGTGCAGGCCGACCTGCTCACCCCGGGCCACGTCCTCGAGGGCAGACAGCAGTGCGGGGACGAACCTCGCCGGCTCGACCGAGCAGGCGTCATGGTCGGCGTCGACCCGCACCGGGTCGACGCACAGGGCATCCGCGAGCTGCTGCTGCTTGCGCGGCGGGACGAGCCTGTCCCGGCCGGTGAGCACCACCGCCCGGGGCTGACCCAGCTCGGCGGCCCACGGCCCGCTGTCGAAGCGGCCGAGCTCGCGCCCGGCTTCGGCCAGGTCGCGCGCGCTGCCCCGCGACAGCTCGGAGGCGACCCAGTTGCTCTCGGGCCTCGACGCCCCGGACAGCCGGACCCCGGCAGCCCAGAAGCCGCGCGGGAACAGCCCCAACATCAGGCGGAGCCCTCCCATGGTCCGCCACACCAGCTTCTGCCGGAAGTCGCTCCAGTCGAGCGCCGTCGCGCACAGCACGAACCCGGCGACCCGCTCGGGGTGGCGGCGGGCCAGGAGCTGGGTGACGGGACCGCCCATGGAGTAGCCCACGACCAGCGCGGGCCCCGCACCGAGGGTCACGAGCACCCCGGCAGCGTCATCAGCGCAGTCGGCCAGGCGGAACCGGTCGCCGGAGCGGAGGCCGCGCCCGTGACCGCGCAGGTCCATGGCCAGCACCCGGTAGCCGGCGGCACGCAGCGGGCGGTAACTGTGGAGCCAGTTCAGGTCCGACGGGAACATCCAGCCGTGGACGAGCAGCACCGGCGTCCCGTCCCCACCGGTGTCCCGGACGAAGAACTCCCCGCGACCCGGCACGACGACGGCCCGACCCGGGGGCAGAGGGGTCTGCGGGAGCGGCGCGGAGAGCCTGGGGCGCCGGAGGCGCTGGCGCAGGGCGGTCGTGAGGCGAGGGCTCATCCGCTCATTCTGACCTCGGGAGGCCTCCTGCGCCCAACAGAGGGTGGGCGACGGGGAATGTGACGATTGTCCCGCTTTCGGCGGGGTGGCGCAGCCCCTCACCCTGAGGACCACCCGGTAACGTCCCGATAACGCTCAAGCAGAGAACCCCCGAGGCTCCGTTGGAGGACCCGTTCGTGCTGTCCCTGCCTGCTCGCCCTGACCTGACCCGCCGTCCCCTGCCCCGGACCGTGTTGCCAGCCTTGCTGCTCGTCGTGGGCGGTGGAGCCCTGACGGCTCTGGCGACCCAGGCGACAGCGCAGGACGAGCCAGCCCCGGCAGCGCTGACCTCGTCGGTGACGGGCCCGACCGATCCCGCCGCCCTCGACGCAGGGCCGCGCTCCGAGGAGAACCAGCGGGCCTCGCGCTCACGCACCCGGATCGCGACCCCCGTGCCCGCACCCGTGGCGCCCCCCGCTCCTGTCGTGGAGCCCGTGCCGGCGCCCGTCGTGAAGTCCCCGTCGCCGAAGCCGAGCCCGAGCGGGAAGCCCTCACCGTCGCCCGCGGCCACTCGCCAGGCCCCCGCTCGGGCTGCCGCCGCGCCAGCGGCCCCCGCCGGCTCGGGGGGCGCCTGCCCCGTCCCCAACGCCACCTTCGTGGACAGCTGGGGTGACGCTCGCTCCGGCGGTCGGGCTCACAAGGGGACCGACATGATGGCCCCCGGCGGCAGCCCCGTCTACGCGGTGCGCGACGGTGTCGTGCGCACGACCTCCAGCAGCGCCGGCGGTCTGTCGATCTACCTCACCGCCGACGACGGCATGGTGTTCTTCTACGCCCACAACTCGGCGAACGTGGCCAGCTCAGGGCAGCGCGTCCAGGCCGGTCAGCTCATCGCCCGGGTGGGCTCGACCGGCAACGCCTCGGCCGGGGCGACGCACGTGCACTTCGAGATGCAGCCCGGCGGCGGCGGCGCCGTCCCGTCCTACCGCTTCCTGAGCGGGCTCTGCTAGGCGACTAGCGGTAGCGGAAGCCGTCCAGGAAGCGGGCGAACACCCCGCCCTGGCTCGGCAGCGGGGTGGCCTTCGGCGGCGAGGTCTCCCGCCGGCGGGCCACCGGCTGGTCGTAGTCGGTGTGCCAGATCGCCTCGACGACCTGCTCCTCGGTGAACTCCTCGGAGCCCTCGATGGTGGGGACGAAGCCGCGGAGCATGCCGTCGGCCATCACGGTCGCCTCGAGGCCTGCTGTGCCGTCGGTGTCCCAGACCGCCTCCCGGCCGTCGGGCAGCGACACCACGACGCCGAACTGGTAGACCCCCGCCTTCTTGATCGAGGCGTGCACCCCGTGCCCCCTCAAGCCCTCGACGACGCGGCGTGCCCGGTTCTCCTCCATGGGAACAGCAACGTGCGCGGCGGAGCCGTTGTGCCCGGGCGCCGCCCACCGCGGTTTCGCCCGAGGTCGCCCGGGTAGCCAGCGTTGGTCATGGAGGCGATCCCGGAGGTCCGCGACGCGGCGACGCAGCTCTCGGCGCTCGCGTCGGAGACGCTCGACCTGGTCCAGCACCTGAACGCCGTCTCGGCCCTGGCGCTGACGCTCCTGCCGTCCTGCGTCGGGGTCAGCATCACGGTGGTCGTGGACGGGGACCCGTTCACCGTGACGGCCGCACCTGCCGACATCGCGGGCCTGGACGCGGTCCAGTACCTCGACGGCGGCCCCTGCGTGCACGCCGCGGACACGCACTCATCGGTCCTGGTCGACGACGTGCTGCACGAACAGCGGTGGCAGCTGTTCTCGCAGGCCACGGCGGCCCTCGGCGTGCGGTCCAGCATGTCGCTGCCCATCCCGGGGACCGACGACGTGCCGCCCGGGGCGCTGAACCTCTACGCGTCCGACCCGCACGCGTTCCACGGGGTCCAGTCGCAGCTCGCTGAGCTGTTCGGCGTCCACGTGTCGGACCTGGTCGAGAACGCCGACCTCTCGTTCATGACGCGTGAGTTCGCCCGGGAGCTGCCACAGCGCCTCGAGGACCGCGAACGCCTGGACGAGGCCGCGGGGCTGCTCGCCGCACAGCACGCCTGGGACGCCGACTCGGCGCGGGAGCGCATCCGCTACGCCGCCGCTCACGCGGGCGTCGCACCCACCGACGTCGCGAAGATCGTGATGATCGTCGGCGCCTGATCGGGCGCCGGCGACGGGTTACCCGCCGATGGCGGACATCGGACGGTCGGGCTGGACGAAGCCGGGTTCACCGATGCCGTGACCGGCCTTCTTCCCCGCGACCGCGACCCGGAGCCGGGCAGCCAGCTCGTCGTCGTCCACGCCGTCCCGCAGCGGGGCCCGCAGGTCGGACTCGTCCCGGGCGAACAGGCAGTTGCGCACCTGGCCGTCCGCCGTGAGCCGCAGGCGGTCGCAGCTGGCGCAGAAGGGGCGGCTGACCGAGCCGATGACCCCCACGGTGGCCGGGCCGCCGTCGACGAAGAAGCGCTCTGCCGGGGCGCTCCCGCGCTGGCCGACCGGCGTCAGGGCGAAGCTGCGCCCGAGCACCTCGAGGATCTCGTCGGCGTCGACCATGGTCCCGCGGTCCCAGCCGTGCTGCGGGTCGAGCGGCATCTGCTCGATGAAGCGCAGGGCGTAGCCGTGCTCGAGCGCCCAGCGCAGCAGGTCTGCGGCCTCGTCCTCGTTGACGCCACGCATGAGCACCGTGTTGATCTTGACCGGCTCGAGGCCTGCGCGACGGGCGGCCGCGAGCCCGGCGACGACGTCGTCGAAGCGGTCGCGGCGGGTCAGTTCGAGGAAGCGCTCGGGACGCAGCGTGTCGAGGCTGACGTTGACGCGGTCCAGCCCGGCGTCCTTGAGCGCCTGGGCCTGGCGCTCGAGCCCCAGCCCGTTGGTCGTCAGGGACAGCGAGAGGCCGAGGGCACGCAGCCGGGCGACGAGCCCGGGCAGCCCGCGGCGGAGCAACGGCTCCCCACCGGTCAGCCGCACGGTGGTGACGCCCATCGAGGCGAAAACCCCGACCAGACGGACGAGTTCGTCGTCGGTCAGCAGCTCCGGCTTGGGCAGCCAGTCCAGGCCCTCGGCCGGCATGCAGTACGTGCACCGCAGGTTGCAGCGGTCGGTGAGGGACAGCCGGAGGTCGGTGTGGACCCGGCCGAAGCCGTCGACGAGTGGTGCCCTCATCGCTTGACCCTACTGCGGCTCAGGCAGACATGGCTCGCCGCTGGAGCGCAACCTCGACGAAGCCGTCGACGACCCGGACCGGGTGGACCGCAAGGCCCACCGACGGGTCATCGAGGCAACGACCCGTCTCGAGGTCGAAGACCTGCTTGAAGACCGGGCTCGCGACGGTGTGCCGGTCACCGCGGCTCCCCACGATGCCGCGCGACATGACCATCGCCCCGCTGTACGGGTCGTGATTGGACAGCGCGTGCAACCCGCCCTCGGCGGTGCGGAAGACGGCGACCTGCTCGCCGTCGACGAGGGCGGCGACGCCGCGCTCGACGGGCAGCCGGGCTTCCGGGCAGATCGATCTCCACTGGCTCATGCGCGCACCACTTCCAGAACGGGGCCCGCGAGGAACGTCGGGCCCTTCTCGTCAGGCCGGGCCGGCCTGACCTGTCCCCGCTCCTGGACGAACGTGATGCTCGGGTCCGGGATCTCGGGGGCGTTGACGAACGAGGTGAAGCGGGCGAGCCGCTCCGGGTCGGCGAGGGTGTCGGCCCACTCGTCGCTGTAGGTCGCGACGTGGCG
>JAOPWP010000085.1 GCA_025965615.1 Frankiales bacterium | reverse complement strand
CCCGTCCGGCTCGGCCCTGGCCGTGCGCGTGTGGCCGGCGGGGCCCGGCACCCTGGCGGGTCTGGCGCTCGGTCCGGTGTCCGGTCCGGCGCTCGCACCGGTCCTTGGGCCGCTGCTGGGCGCGGTCGCCGCCCGTCCGGGCCCGGTGCCGGCTGCAGTGCCGTCGCTCGGCTCTCCGCCGCCGCTCCCCGTCGGGACTGCCCGGCCCGTCCGCTCAGCAGCCCGGCAGGTGCAGGCCTCGAGGAAAGCGCTGCCGGTCTCGCCGCACCGCGGGCACGCGACGCGCGCGCTGGCCGCGACCGCAGCGACGTTGAGGACCGACCTCGCGGCCGACCGGGCTGACCACGTCGAGAAGAAGGCCACGGCTGACCACGCCGAGAAGAAGGCCACGGCTGACCACGTCGAGAAGAAGGCCCGCGCGGCCGAGGCCGCCGGCACCAAGGCCTGACAGCGGGACCGGAGGGCATGACCCAGGTCACACGGGGCTGCGGCGTCTGACACGATGCGGAGGGCGCCTCGGCGTCGACCTGCAGTCCGGCCGATCCGGCCGCCCGCCCACCCGGCGCGGCACCGGGCGACCACCGCCCCAGCCCGTCCGGCGACCCCGGACGGCGGTCCGAGCGCTAGGAGCACGACCCATGACGCTTCCCGCCACCGCAGCGCCCCCCGCAGCCGCACCGGAGACCACGCCGGTCGCCACGAGCACGAGCGCCGGCCCCGAGCTGGTCCAGCTGCTGACCCCGGAGGGCGAGCGGGTCAGCCACCCCGACTACGACGTCGACCTCACCGACGACGAGTACCGCGCGCTCTACCGCGACCTCGTCCTGGTCCGCCGGATCGACGTCGAGGCCACCGCCCTGCAGCGGCAGGGCGAGCTCGGCATCTGGGCGGCGCTGCTCGGCCAGGAGGCCGCGCAGGTCGGCTCGGGACGGGCGATGCGCGCGCAGGACTTCGCCTTCCCGACCTACCGGGAGCACGGCGTCGCGTGGTGCCGGGGCGTCGACCCCCTGAAGCTGCTCGGGCTGTTCCGCGGCGCGAGCAACGGCGGATGGGACCCCCAGGAGAAGCGCTTCAACCTCTACACGATCGTCATCGGCAGCCAGACCCTGCACGCGACCGGCTACGCCATGGGCATCGTCAAGGACGGCGCCGTGGGCAGCGACGACGGCGAGGCTGCCATCGCGTACTTCGGTGACGGCGCGAGCAGCCAGGGCGACGTCAACGAGGCGTTCGTCTGGGCCAGCGTCTACAACGCCCCCGTCGTCTTCTTCTGCCAGAACAACCAGTGGGGCATCTCGACCCCGACCGACCACCAGACCCGCATCCCGCTCTACCTGCGCGCTCAGGGCTTCGGCTTCCCGGGGGTGCGCGTCGACGGCAACGACGTCCTCGCCTCCTACGCCGTGACCCGCAAGGCGCTGGACGACGCACGCAACGGCCAGGGGCCGACGCTCATCGAGGCCTTCACCTACCGGATGGGTGCCCACACGACCTCGGACGATCCCACCCGCTACCGCCTCGCCAGCGAGCTGGAGGCGTGGAAGCTCAAGGACCCGCTGGAGCGGATGCGCTCCTTCCTCTACAAGCAGCAGCTCGTCGACGCCGACTTCTTCGGACAGCTCGACGCCGACGCCGACGCGCTCGCGGCACGCATCCGCAAGGGGTGCCTGGAGATGCCCGACCCGGACCCGCTGTCGATGTTCGACGACGTCTACGACGAGATCACCCCGCTGCTCGAGCAGCAGCGGGCCACCTACGAGGCCTACCTGTCGGGCTTCGCCGGCGAGGGGCACTCCTGATGACCTCCCTGACGATCGCCAAGGCGCTCAACGAGGGGCTGCGCGCCGCGATGGAGCGCGACCCGAAGGTGCTGCTCATGGGGGAGGACATCGGCAAGCTCGGCGGCGTCTTCCGGGTGACCGACGGCCTGCAGAAGGACTTCGGGGAGGACCGCGTCTTCGACACCCCCCTGGCCGAGTCGGGGATCATCGGCACGGCGATCGGGCTGGCCCTGCGCGGCTACCGGCCCGTGTGCGAGATCCAGTTCGACGGCTTCATCTACCCGGCCTACGACCAGATCGTGAGCCAGCTCGCCAAGATCCACGCCCGCAGCAAGGGCAGCGTGAAGATGCCGGTGACGATCCGGGTCCCGTTCGGCGGCGGGATCGGCGCGGTCGAGCACCACAGCGAGAGCCCCGAGGCCTACTTCGCGCACACGGCGGGGCTCAAGGTCGTCGCCTGCTCGAACCCCCTCGACGCCCACTTCATGATCCAGCAGGCGATCGCCTCGGACGACCCGGTCATGTTCTTCGAGCCCAAGCGCCGGTACTGGGAGAAGGCCGAGGTCGACGTCACCGCCAGCCCCGGCCCGCTGTGGCAGGCCCGGGTCGTCCGGGAGGGCACGGACGCGACGCTGATCGCGTACGGCCCGATGGTCAGGACCTGCCTGGACGCGGCGACGGCTGCCGAGCAGGACGGTCGGTCGCTCGAGGTGGTCGACCTGCGGTCGCTGTCGCCCCTCGACTACCCGACCGTCTTCGCCTCCGTGCGCCGGACCCGCCGCGCGGTCGTCGTCCACGAGGCTCCGTCGTTCGTCGGCATGGGCGCGGAGATCGCGGCCCGGCTCTCGGAGGAGCTCTACTACGAGATGGAGGCCCCCGTGCTCCGCGTGACCGGCTTCGACACCCCCTACCCGCCGTCGCGGCTGGAGGAGGACTTCCTGCCCGACCTCGACCGGGTCCTGCACGCCGTCGACCGCTCGATGGGGTACTGACCGTGACGCGGCTCCAGTCCTTCAAGCTGCCCGACCTCGGCGAGGGGCTCACCGAGGGCGAGATCCTGCAGTGGATGGTCGCTCCCGGCGACGAGGTGACGCTCAACCAGGTCATCGTCGAGGTCGAGACGGCCAAGGCGGCGGTCGAGGTCCCTTCGCCGTACGCCGGGACCGTCCACCAGATCCACCACCCGGCCGGCGCGACCGTCGACGTCGGGGCGCCGATCATCACCTTCGACACCGACCCGACGGCCGGTCCGCTGGTCCCCGAGGGCCCCGCCGAGGCCCTGGCCGCCGACATGGTGCCGCGGCCCTCGACCGCGGACCGCCCCTCTGCAGATGACTCCGGGCCGCAGGGCGCCCTCATCGGCGAGGTCGGTGCCAACGGGCGCACCGCCACCCTGGTCGGCTACGGCCCCAAGTCGGTCACCGCCCAGCGCCGCCCCCGGATCGACGGTCCAGGATCGACCGTGTCCGTGCCCAGCCCCGCGGGGGCGACCCGGCCGGCGCCGGCCCGGGTGTCCGCCCTGCAGGTGGGGCAGACCGCTGCCCTGCGCTCGGGTGCGCTCACGGTGCTCGTCAAGCCGCCGGTGCGCAAGCTGGCGAAGGAGCTGGGTGTCGACCTCACGGTCCTGCGGGGGACCGGCACCGGTGGCGTCGTGACGCGGGCGGACGTCCAGGCCGCTGCCGACCTCCCCCAGGAACGGCCGCATGACACGGGGCCTGCTGTCCCGCAGCAGGACTCCTACGACCCTGCGACGCGGGAGACGCGCGTCCCGGTGAAGGGCGTGCGCAAGCACACCGCCGCAGCCATGGTGGCCAGCGCGTTCACCGCACCGCACGTGACCGAGTTCGTGACGCTCGACATGACGGCCACCATGCAACTGCGCGAGCGGGTGCAGGCGATGCCGGAGATGCGGGACGTGAAGGTCTCCCCGCTGCTGTTCGTCGCCAAGGCGCTGCTGCTCGCGGTCGCCCGCAACCCGGGGATCAACGCCAGCTGGGACGAGGCGGCA
This sequence comes from Frankiales bacterium, assembly GCA_025965615.1. GTDB lineage: Bacteria > Actinomycetota > Actinomycetes > Mycobacteriales > SCTD01 > SCTD01. The sequence continues at coordinate 10,577 of JAOPWP010000085.1, read as the reverse complement.
CAGGAGATCGTGGTCAAGGACTACGTGCACCTGGGCATCGCCGCGGCGACGCCCCGGGGGCTGCTCGTGCCGACCATCCGCGACGCTGACCGGCTCTCGCTGCCTGCGCTGGCGACCGCCCTGCAGGAGCTGGCCGAGACCGCCCGGGCCGGGAGGACGCCGCCGGCCGCGATGACCGGCGGGACCATCACCATCACCAACGTCGGGATGTTCGGGGTCGACAGCGGCACCCCGATCCTCAACCCCGGCGAGGCGGCCATCCTGTGCCTCGGCGCCGTGCGCCCGAGGCCCTGGGTCGTCGAGGCCGCAGACGGGACGCAGGCCGTCGAGGTCCGTCAGGTCACCCAGCTCTCCCTGAGCTTCGACCACCGCATGGTGGACGGCCAGCTCGGCTCGCAGTTCCTGTCCGACGTCGCCGCGGTGCTGAGCGATCCGGTGCACGCGCTGCTCTGGAGCTGACGCCTCCCCGCACGCCGCGCACGCCTGCACACAACCGCCCGGATCCGCGCCTCGCGAGGGCGACGGTCACGCTCGCGTGCGGCCATGCGGAGTCCGGTTGTGTGCAGCGGTGCGCACTCGCGAGGTGGCTCGACCGGCCGGGCGCCTGGTACACACCAGCATCACCGCCGCGCCGCCACGAGGAGTCCCGCATGCCCCAGGTCCAGACCGCACGAGGCCCCGTCGAGGCGGGTGCCCTCGGGCAGACGCTGATGCACGAGCACGTGTTCGTGCTGAGCGCGGACGTGCAGCAGAACTACCCGGCCGAGTGGGGCTCGGAGGACGAGCGGGTGGCCGACGCCGTCACCCGCTTGACGGCGCTGCACGCCCTGGGCGTCAGCACCATCGTCGACCCGACCGTCGTCGGCCTCGGCCGCTACATCCCGCGCATCGCGCGGATCGCCGAGCAGGTGGACCTGCAGATCGTCGTGGCCACGGGCCTGTACACCTACGGCGATCTGCCCTTCTTCTTCCGGCACCGTGGGCCGGCGCTCGAGGCGGTGCTCGGGACGCCGGTGCCCGACCCGATGGTCGAGATGTTCGTGAACGACATCCGTGAGGGCATCGCCGGCACCGGGGTGCGCGCGGGGATGCTCAAGTGCGCGATCGACTCCGAGGGGATGACGCGCGGGGTGGAGCAGGCCATGCGCGCGGTGGCCCGGGCGCACCTCGAGACCGGCGTGCCGATCACGGTGCACACCCACCCCGGCTCGCAGCAGGGGCTCGCCGTGCAGCGGCTGCTGGTCGAGGAGGAGGGGGTCGATGCAGGCCGGGTCGTGCTCGGGCACAGCGGCGACACCACCGACGCCGACCACCTCAGCGCGCTCGCCGAGGCGGGGTTCGTCCTGGGCATGGACCGCTTCGGGATCAACCTGGAGACGACCTTCGAGGCGCGGGCCGACATCGTGGTCGAGATGTGCAAGCGGGGCTTCGCCGGCAGCATGGTGCTGTCCCAGGACGCCGCGTGCTACCTCGACTGGATCGAGCCGGACGTGATGGCGTTCCTGCCGCAGTGGAACTACGAGCACATCCACACCGACGTGCTGCCCTACCTGCGCGAGCACGGGGTCACCGAGGAGCAGATCACGACGATGCTCGTCGACGTGCCGCGAAGGGTGCTCGAGCCGACCTGATCTGGCCCGCCTGCAGGGCGAGGGAGATCACACTCATGTCAGGAGTCAAACGGGTCGATGCTGCTGTTGTATGAGGTGACCGCCACCGCTACGACACAGAGAGCAGCACTCGAGATGACCCTCCTCCGCAAGATCCGCTCCACCCGCACCAGCCAGGCCCGGACCCGCCGCGACGTCGGCCGCGCCCTGCGCCTCGCGCCGACCCGCGCCAGCCGCGAGGAGCTCCTGCTCCTGCTCAACCGCTAGGCGCCGCGTGCGAACCGCGCACGGAGCAGCAGAAGGCCCGCCCCCTCGAGGGGGACGGGCCTTCTTGGCGTGGTGGGGGTCGAGCTAGTAGACGTCGCGCTCGCGGGTGACGATCCGGTCCTCGGCGACGACCCCGCGGTCGCGGCGGTTGACGACCAGCATGGTGAAGGCCAGACCGATCGCGCCGGCGAGCATGAGGATGATGCCGACCGCCTTCTCGTCGAGGCCGGCGATGTTGAACTCGACGGCGAAGGCCAAGATCGCCCCGAGGGCGATCAGGAAGATGCTGGCACCGATGCCCATGGGATGTCCTCCGGTTCCGCGGCTCGACGTGGACGTCGAGCCTGAGGGGGTCCGTACCCGACCCACGGTAGGCCGACACCCGCCCGGACGGGTGAACTGATCATCATGTCGGGCTTCCGGTCCCGCCCTCAGAAGGCGGCGGGGTCGAGCTCCATCAGCGACAGGTCGGTGGCCTCGGCCACGGCCCGCTTGGACGCCAGCTCGGGGAGGACCGCGGCAGCGAACCAGCGGGCGCTCGCGACCTTGCCCTCGTAGAACGGGGTGTCACGGGGGCCGGCGGTCGGGAGCTTGGCGAGGGCGACCTCGGCCTGACGCAGCAGCAGCCAGGCGACGACCAGGTCACCGACGGCCATGAGCAGCCGGGTGGTGTTGAGCCCGACCTTGTAGATGTTGGGGTTCGCGTCGCGGCTGCCCTGCTGGGCGGCCGACATCAGGTCGGTGACCATGTGGCCGTTGATGGCCTGCACGTCGTCGACCGCCCTGGCGAGCAGCTCGCGCTCGGCGGTGAGCTCCCCGCCCGACCCGCCCTTCGCGAACTCGGTGATGTCACCCAGCAGCTTGCCGAAGGCCGCCCCCTGGTCACGGACGATCTTGCGGAAGAAGAAGTCGAGCCCCTGGATCGAGGTCGTCCCCTCGTACAGCGTGTCGATCTTGGAGTCGCGGATGTACTGCTCGACGGGGTAGTCCTGGGTGAAGCCCGAGCCGCCGAAGATCTGCAGCGACGTGGCGAGCAGCTCGTAGGACTTCTCCGACCCGTAGCCCTTGACGATCGGCAGGAGCAGGTCGTTCAGCCGGACCATGAGGTCGTCGGGCTGTCCGGCGTGAGCCGCGACCTCGACCTCGTCCTGGATCGAGGCGGTGTAGAGGACCAGAGCGCGCATGCCCTCCGCCCACGCCTTCTGCCGCATGAGCATCAGGCGCACGTCCGGGTGGGCGATGATCGGCACCCGGGGGGCGGCCTTGTTGGTCATCTCGGTGAGGTCGGCGCCCTGCACGCGGCTGCGCGCGTAGTCCAGCGCGTTGAGGTAGCCGGTCGACAGCGTGGCGATCGCCTTGGTGCCCACGAACATCCGGGCGTACTCGATGACCTGGAACATCTGGGCGATGCCGTCGTGCACGTCGCCGACGAGGGTGCCGATGGCCGGGTGCTTCTCGCCGAAGGTGAGCTCGCAGGTGGTCGAGACCTTGAGGCCCATCTTCTTCTCGACGTTGGTGACGTAGGCACCGTTGCGCTCGCCGAGGTTGCCCTCGTCGTCGACGAGGAACTTCGGGACCACGAACAGCGACAGCCCCTTGGTCCCGGCACCGCCGACCCCGGGAACGCCGACCGGGCGCGCCAGGACCAGGTGGAAGATGTTCTCCGGCCAGTCCCACTCCGCGCTGGTGATGAAGCGCTTGACGCCCTCGATGTGCCAGGTGCCGTCGGGCTGCGGGGTCGCGGTCGCCCGCCCTGCCCCCACGTCGGAGCCGGCGTCGGGCTCGGTCAGGACCATCGTGGCGCCCCAGTGGCGCTCGATGGCCAGCTCGGCGAAGCGCTTCTGAGCCGGAGTGCCGTTGCGGTGCAGGATCGCCGCGAAGGTGGGTCCGGAGGAGAACATGTAGACGCCGGGGTTCGCCCCCAGGACGAGCTCGGAGTAGGCCCACACCAGCGACGGCGAGGGCCCCACGCCGCCGAACTGGGTCGGCAGCGGCATGACGTCCCAGCCCCCGTCGACGTAGGTCTGGTAGCTCTTGGTGAAGCTCGCCGGCATGGTCACCTCGCCGGTGGCGACGTCGAAGACCGGGGGGTTGCGGTCGGAGTCGGTGAACGAGGCGGCGAGGTCGACGGTCGCGAGCCGGTCGCACTCGCGCAGCAGGTCACGCGCGGTGTCGACGTCGAGCTCCGCGAAGGGCCCGGTCCCGAGGTGCTTGTCGGCGCCGAACACCTCGAACAAGTTGAACTCGATGTCGCGCAGGTTGCTCTTGTAGTGCCCCATGGCCACGGGCTCCTTGGTCGTCTCCGCGCGTACGCGGCCGGTGTACTGGCGAGTAGGGACCACGATGCTACTCGTCGGTAACGGGCGCAACCCCCCGTTCGTGTCTTCTGCCGCCCCCTGGCCGGCCTGCCGCAGCAGGGTGCCTGAAGGGGCGCCCGGAGCGCCGACCGGCTCCTAGGGCTTGAGCTGGACCTTGATGTGGCCGTCGGCCTTCTCCTGGAAGGCGCGGTAGGCGTCCGGCGCACCCTCGAGGGGGAGCCGGTGGGTCGCGAAGGTGTCACAGCCGAGCGGGTCGTCGTCGCCGAGCAGCGGCATGATGTCGTCGATCCAGCGCTTCACGTTGCACTGGCCCATCCGGAGCTGGATCTGCTTGTCGAACATCGTCATCATCGGCATCGGGTCGGCCATCCCGCCGTAGACGCCGCTGAGGCTGATGGTGCCACCACGGCGCACCACGTCGATGGCCGAGTGCAGCGCCCCGAGCCGGTCGACGCCGGCGTGCTCCATGATCGGGGCGGCGATCGACGAGGGGAGCAGCCCGGCGGCCTTCTGGACGACCGTCGTCACGGGGGACCCGTGCGCCTCCATGCCGACGGCGTCGAGCACGGAGTCGGGGCCGCGACCGTCGGTCATGCCCCGGATCGCGTCCCCGAGGCTGACGTCGTTCAGGGCCGTGAGGTCGATGACCTCGATGCCCCGCGCCGTCGCCCGCGCGAGGCGGTCGGTGACGAGGTCGACCCCGATGACGCGGTGCCCCAGGTGCTGGGCGATGCGGCAGGCGAAGTCGCCGATCGGACCGAGACCGAGGACGACCAGCGTCCCGCCCTCGGGGACGTCGGCGTAGGCGACGCCCTGCCAGGCCGTGGGGAGGATGTCCGAGAGGTAGGCGAACCTGTCGTCCGCGGGCCCGTCGGGGAGCTTGATGTGGGTGAACTGCGCGTGCGGCACCCGCAGGAACTCGGCCTGCCCCCCGGGGACCTGCCCGTACAGCTTGGAGAAGCCGAACAGCGCAGCACCGGAGCCCTGGTCCCGCACCTGGGTCGTCTCGCACTGCGTGTAGAGCTCGTGCTCGCACATCCAGCAGTGGCCGCAGGAGATCTGGAACGGGATGCTGACCCGGTCGCCGACCCGGAGGTCGCCGCACTGCGAGCCGACCTCCTCGACGATGCCCATCGTCTCGTGCCCGAGCACGTCGCCCTTGTCCATGAAGGCGGCGAGCGGTTCGTACAGGTGCAGGTCGGATCCGCAGATGTTGGTCGTGGTGACCCGGATGATCGCGTCCGTGGGCTGCTCGATGACCGGGTCGGGGACCTGCTCCACGGAGACGTCCTTCTTGCCCTGCCAGGTCACTGCCCTCATCGTCGCTGCCTCCATCACCGGGGGTGCCGACCACGACCGCCGCGGTGACGGGGCTCGCATACCCGGGCGGCAGCCGTCGACACGACGACGACGACGCGGATCACCAGCGTCAGGCCAGGCGCTGGGAGACCCGAGCAGACGCACAGGGCCCAGGTCCCGTGCCAAGCCCGGGACGTCGCGGCGCGCCGGGCCACCGGCCCGTCAGGTGCAGCAGCCACCCGCACCGGGCGCGTCCTCGAGCAGGAGCGTGGCCAGCTCGCCCCCACCGCGTACGCCGCTGGCGAACCCCTGGGCCGGGAGGCCCTCGGGCAGCGGCCGGTGCGCTGTCGCCGGCGCACCCGGCGCGGCGACGCCCGGGTCGGAACCGCAGCACCCGCCTGCGCCGCCGACGCCGACCCCGCCGGAGTCGAGGGAGCAGACCCCGGTCTCGGGCAGGACCAGGTGCACGGCGTCGGCGGCCTCGAGGTCACCGGCGAGGGCTGCGACGACGCTGCGCACCTGCTCGTTGCCGGTCGGGATCAGGAAGGTGGGCGCTCGCCCGTAGGACTTCATCCCGACGACGTAGAAGCCGGGCTCGGGGTGGGCCAGCTCGCGGTGCCCGTGAGGGCTGACGGTGCCGCAGGAGTGCCACGCCGGGTCGATGAGCGGTCCGAGCGCGCGCGGGGCCTCGAGCCCCGGGTCGAGGTCCAGCCGGAGCTCGGCCAGCATCGCGAGGTCGGGCCGGAACCCCGTCGCCGCGGCCACGGCGTGCAGGCCGGCGAGGCGCCGCTCGCCCTCCGGGGTCGTCCCGACGACCGTCACCTCGTCCCCCTCGACCTCGAGGCGGGTCGTCGAGAAGGCCGGGACCAGCTCGACCGCCCCGCTGCTGACGAGGGCGCGCAGGTCGCTGCCGAGCTTGCCCCGCTCGGCCAGCTCGTCGGCGGCACCACCGCCGTAGGAGCGGCTCGGGCCGGGTCCGCGGATCGCCCACACGACCGAGGTCCCGGGGACCTCGGCAGCCAGCCGGGCCAGGTTCAGCAGCGTGTTCGTCGCGGAGTGTCCCGCGCCCACGACGAGGGTCCGGCGCCCGGCGAACCGGCCCCGGTCGCGACCGAGGACGTCCGGCAGCGGGCCCACCAGGAGCTCCGACGCGCCCGCCTCGCCGAGGGCGGGCAGTCCCGAGGCCCCCAGCGGGTTCGGCTGGTGCCACGTGCCGGAGGCGTCGAGGACCGCGCGGGCCCGCAGCTCGCCTCCCGTCCCGTCGGCGAGCTGCAGCCGGAGCACGAAGGGCCGGTCCTCGCGCCCCAGGCTCTTGCTCTTGTCGAGGCCCTCGCGGCTGATCGCGTCGACCCTCGTCGCCACGCGGACCCGGTCACCGAACAGGGCAGCCAGGGGGTCCAGGTAGTGCGTCGCGAGCTCGTCGCCGGTGGGCGGGACGGGCGTGTCGGGGCGGGTCCAGCCCGTGGCCTGCAGCAGCCGCTCGGCCGTGGGGTCGGGGAGGTGCTGCCACGGCGTGAAGGTGCGGATGTGCCCCCACTCGCGCACGGCGCTGCCCGCGGTGGCCCCGGCCTCCAGCAGGACGAAGCGCAGGCCGCGGTCGGCGAGGTGGGCCGCGGCCGCGAGGCCCACCGGCCCCGCCCCGATCACGGCGACGGGCAGCGACGCGAGCTCGGCTGCGGGGGGCGTGCGCGTCATGGGGCATCCTCTGGACCGGCCTATCATCGACATACGTCGATGGCTGGACGATGCACCAAGCATCGACAGGTGTCAATGCTCTCCGTGAGTGGGGAGCCGACCGGAGGATCCTGATGCGCGCACCGGCCCAGCTCGTCCCCGACGACGCGTGCTGCTCGCCGCTGCGGAGCGTCCCGCTCGGGGCGGGGCCGGCCGCCCTGCTGGCCCGCAGGTTCGCAGCGCTGTCCGATCCGGTCCGCCTGCGCCTGGTCAGCCTCCTGGCGACCAGCCCCGAGGGGGCCGTCTGCGTGTGCGACCTCGTGGAGCCGGTCGGGAAGAGCCAGCCCACGGTCAGCCACCACCTCAAGGTGCTGCGCGAGGCCGGGCTGGTCACGAGCGAGAAGCGCGGCACCAACGTCTGGTACGCCGTCGTCCCCACGGCGCTCGAGAGCCTGCGCGTGGTCCTGGGCCCGGTGCCCACGGGTGGCTGACCCTGCTGGCCCACACCCGGGGCTCGCCCTGCTGGCCGTCGGGATCGGCGGCGTGATCGGCAGTCTCGCCCGCGCGGCCCTCACGGTCGCCCTGCCGCACGATCCGGGCACCTGGGCATGGTCCACGTCCGTCGTCAACGCCACCGGCTGCTTCGCTCTGGCCGCCCTGCTCGCCGTGCTGCCGCCGCACCGCCCCTACGCCCGGCTGCTCGTCGGCACCGGCGTGCTCGGGAGCTACACGACCTTCTCGGCCTTCTCCGTCGACGCCGTCCAGCTGCTCGACCGGGGCCGGGCGGCGACGGCCGGTGCCTACGCCGTCCTGTCCGTCGTCGTCATGCTCGCGGCGGCGCTCGCCGGCCGCCGCGCGGCTGCTCGCCTCGTGCGGCGGCCGACGCCGTGATCTGGTGGGCGGTGGCCCTCGGGGGCCTGCTCGGGGCTCCGTCCCGCTACCTCGTCGGGGTGGCCGTCCGCGCCCGCTGGGGACCCGAGCTCCCGTGGGGAACCCTGGCTGTGAACCTGCTCGGCAGCGGGGCGGCCGGGCTCCTGGCCGGGCTCGGCCCGGACGACCTGGGTCCGACGGCCGCCGCGCTCGTCGCGGTGGGGTTCCTCGGCGCGTTCACGACGGCCTCGACGTTCGCCGTCGAGGTCGCGGACCTCGACGGGGCGGGGCGGCGCCGTGACGCGGTCCTCGTCGTGGTCTCGAGCGTCGTCCTGGGGACCGGGCTGGCCCTGGGGGCCTTCCAGGTCGGGCGGGCGCTGTGACCGGCCGGGCTGTCCCGGCGGCTCAGGGGGTCGGCGGCGGCGGGGGGTCGTACGACGTCTTGAACACCCGGCGGCTCGTGACACCGTCGCCACCGGTCACGCTGCGGACGACGTCGATCGTGAAGCCGCCGTCCGGGCGCGGGACCCGGGGGCCGTGGTCGGCCGTGACCGCCCGCCCCCCGTTGTCGCCGTAGATCGTGACCGTGACCGAGGTCGGCGTGGAGTTGGTCCTCACCAGCATCCCCTTGGACGTGTCGTTGCGGAACCGCATGTCGAGCTGCCCGAAGTAGACCGTCGACTCGCGACCTGCCGGGTAGCGCGAGATGTAGAAGCTGTGCGGCTTGTGCTGCTCGATCGGCAGCCCGGCGAAGAAGGCGGCGTTGAACAGCGTCGTGGCGAACTGCGACACCCCGCCACCCACCTCGTCGACGAGGACGCCGTCGACGATGGCGCTGTCCGCGACGAAGCCGCGGGCCCGGGTGCGCTCGCCGGCCGTCCCGTTGAGGCTGAACCGCTCACCCGGCGGCACGTAGGTCCCGTCCACCAGCTGCGCGATCCGGCGGATGTTCGTGGCCCTCGGCTGGCCCGCCTGGAAGTACGTGGTGAAGGTCCCCATCAGCGTGGTCACCCCCGCCGCCTGGGCGACGGCCGTCGACAGGGGGGGCTCGACGACGGCGAGGGTCAGGGCGCCCGTGGGGGTCGCCGCGGGGATCATCGAGCTCAGCGCGGTCTTCGCAGCTGCGACGTCCACGGCCCGGCCCGAGACGGCGGGGACCACCGACACCTCAGCGGGCACCGGGGCCCAGCTCAGGTCGTCCTTGCCGTCGAGGACCGGGGCCGCCGAGGCGACCCTGAAGCTCGCCGGGCGGGGGGCGACGTGCAGCGCCGCGGCCTTCGCGGTGACCAGCGCGTCGAGCCCGACGGGGTCGACGGTCAGGGCGAGCGAGCCGTCCGGCGCCGTGGGGCGCAGCAGGGGAGCGACCTCTGCGGGGCTCAGGGCCAGCGACGTGTCGCCGGCGCTGAGCGCGTAGGAGGTGGCCAGCGCCGTCCGGGCGGCCGCGGTCACCCGCTCGACGTCGGCCTGGGTCGAGCTGGGCTGGCTGATCGTCACCGGGAGCTCCACCGGCTGCGAGCTGCCGGCCCGGAGGGCGTCGACGACCGGGGCCTGCGCAGCCTCGCGGTCCAGCGTGCGCCCGGGGGTCGGTGGCACCCCGGTGGCCGTGACGCCGGTGACGACGAACCCGCCGGGCGCGCTCGGTCGGTCCACCTGCGCGGCCAGCTCGCCGAGGCGCGCGCGCAGCCGCGGCTCGTCGACGCTCAGGGCGAGGTCCACGTCGCGATCGCCTCGTTCGAGCAGCGGGCCGAGGACGAACTCGAGCGGGCCGTCCCGTCCCACCGAGAGCGCGCGGTCGACGCTCTCGCCCAGGTCCACGGTCACGACCGAGCGGTCGAGCGTGGCCCGCACGTCCGCGGCCACCAGGGGGAGCCCACCCTCGGTGCGGGTGTCGCCGAGGTCCTGCAGGGCGGCACGGAGGTCGGCTCGCCCGAGCCCGCCCACGTCGACGCCGGCGACCGCCGTGCCGGGGAGGGCCTCTCCGGCTCGGACCCCCACCACGGTCCCGACGCCGCCGACGGCGGTCACGACCAGAGCTGCGGCGATCCACCTGCCTCGCACGCGCTCCACCCTCCGGTCTGGTCTGGCCCTCGTCGAACACGAGCCCACATCGAACAGGCAGGAGCCCGGCTGCGGCACCCTGGTCGCGTCACGGTCCCAGAACGATCGGGAAACGCCGACGCCGGTACAGGGTCGCACCTGTTCGTCCAGGTACGGGAGGTGACATCCATCACGGCTGCTACGCGCGAGGGGCGGAGCCGTCCGGCCTCAGCCGAGGGCCATGAGCACGAGCACCACCGCCGTGGTGACCTCGACGAGAGCGCCGAGGACGTCACCGGTGATGCCGCCGATCCGGCGCACGGCGTGCCGGAGCAGGAGCGCCGCCGCGACGAGGGCCAGCGCGACGACGACGGCGCCCCGGATCGCGAGCTCCCTCGCCCCGTCGCCGGTCTCGACGGCCAGCAGCCCGGCGGCCCCGACGGCGGTGCCGAGCGCCAGCAGGAGCGCCACGGCGCGGGGGACGGTCCCGGCGACCGCCGCT
>JAOPWP010000044.1 GCA_025965615.1 Frankiales bacterium | reverse complement strand
CTCAACCTCATCCTCAAGGGCGACGTGTCCGGCTCGGTCGAGGCCGTCGAGGACGCGCTGCTCAAGATCGAGGTGAACGAGGAGGTGTCGCTGCGGATCATCCACCGCGGCGTCGGCTCGATCACCGAGAACGACGTCACGCTGGCGTCCGCCTCCGACGCGGTCATCCTCGGCTTCAACGTCCGGGCCGAGGGCAACGCCCGCGACCTCGCCGACCGCGAGCGCGTCGACGTCCGCTACTACTCGGTGATCTACGCCGCCATCGAGGACGTCGAGGCTGCGCTCAAGGGCATGCTCAAGCCCGAGTACGAAGAGGTCCAGCTCGGCTCGGCCGAGGTCCGCGAGGTGTTCCGGGTCCCCAAGATCGGCAACATCGCCGGCTCGATCGTGCGCAGCGGCCTCATCCGGCGCAACACCAAGGCGCGGCTGCTCCGCGACGGCGTCGTCATCAAGGACGACCTGTCGGTCGAGTCGTTGCGCCGCTTCAAGGACGACGCCACCGAGGTCCGCGAGGGCTTCGAGTGCGGTATCGGCCTCGGGAAGTTCAACGACATCAAGCCCGAGGACATCATCGAGACCTGGGAGATGCGGGAGATCCCTCGCTCGTAGTCCCCGCCTTCCCGGCGGTGGTGGCCCTGCGGCGCTGCGACCTTCCTTCCTCGGTCGCACCACGCGCCTTCCGGGTCACCACCGCCTCCCAGGCTCTCCCGACCCTCCGGTCTCCCTTGGAAGGCGAAAGGCGGTGAGCTCGGCTTGTTCACGGGCGTGCTCGCCTTGGACGTGGTGCTGGGGGACGTCCACTCGTTGAAGGAGAAGCGGTCGGTCGTGAGGCCGATCGTGGCTGAGCTGCGGCGCAGGCACGCCGTCAGCGCGGCCGAGGCCGGGCACCTGGAGCTGTACCGCCGCACCCTGATCGGGGTGGCGGTCGTGGCGCCGGACGCCCAGCACTGCAGGGAGGTGCTCGCCGCGTGTGAGCGCCTGGTCGTCGAACGTCCGGAGGTGGAGCTGCTCTCGGCTCACCACTCGTTGGTCAAGGAAGGAGACGACTGATGGTCGACGTCGCGAGGGCCCGCAAGCTGGCCGTACGCATCCGCGAAGTGGTGTCGATGAGCCTCGAGATGCAGGTGAAGGACCCGCGGCTCGGCATGGTGACCATCACCGACGCCAAGGTCACCCCCGATCTGCGTGAGGCGACGCTCTACTACACGGTCTACGGCGACGCGGCCGAGCGCGAGAGCAGCGCCGCAGCGCTCGAGAGCGCCAAGGGGGTGCTCCGCAGCCAGGTCGGCCGGCAGATGGGCACCCGCTACACGCCCTCGCTCACCTTCATCGCCGACGTCGTCCCCGAGACGGCCGGCAAGATCGAGGAGCTGCTCGCGCAGGCCCGCCAGGCCGACGCCCAGGTGCACGCCATCGCCGAGAGCGCGCAGCCGGCAGGGGACCCCGACCCCTACCGGGCTCCTCGCGTCGCCGACCTCGAGGACGACGCCGAGCCCGGGGCGTGAGCGCTCCGGCCGAGGCGGCGTGGCAGCAGGCGGTCGAGCTGCTCAGCGGCGCCGACGAGGTGGCGCTGGCCTGCCATGTCGCTCCGGACGGCGACGCCCTGGGTTCGATGCTGGCGCTCGGCGCGGCGCTGCGCTCCCGTGGCACCCGGGTCGTCGCGTCGTGGGGCGGCGAGCCGTTCGAGGTGCCGGCCGCGTACTCCTTCCTGCCGGCCGTGGACCTGCTCGTCCCGCCCAGCGACTTCCCGGCAGCGCCGCCGGTGTTCGTCACGCTCGACACCGGCAGCCCCGACCGGCTCGGTTCCCTCGAGGACCGGGTCGGCACCTCGGGGTGCACCGTCGTCATCGACCACCACGCCAGCAACACGAGGTACGGCGGGCTGCACCTGGTCGACGACACGTCGGCGGCGACGGTCGTGCTCGTCGCGGCCCTGCTCGACCGCATGGGCGTCGCGCTCACGCAGGAGATCGCCGCCCCCCTCTACACCGGCCTGGTCACCGACACCGGCTCCTTCCGCTACCTGGCGACGACGCCCTCGGTCCACGAGCTCGCCGCGCGGCTGCTCGCGACGGGGATCCGCCACGACCTGATCGCGAGGTCGATCTACGACACGGCGCCCTTCGGCTGGGTCGGGCTGCTGGGCCGGGCCTGCGGGCGGGCTGAGCTGGAGGTCGACGCGGTCGCCGGTCTCGGTCTCGTGTGGACGGTCGTGGAGTCTGCCGACCTGTCCGCCAGCGGCCTGGGGCTCGCCGACGTCGAAGGGGTCATCGACGTGATCCGCACGGCTCAGGAGGCCGAGGTGGCGGTGGTCGTCAAGGCCGACCCCGTGGCCGGCGACTGGAAGGTCTCGGCCCGGTCCAAGGGGGCCGTCGACGTCGGCCTGGTCTGCACGGCCCTCGGTGGGGGCGGTCACCGGTTCGCCGCCGGGTTCTCCTCCGGCGACGACCTGGCGACCACGCTCGGCCGGCTGCGGGCGGCTCTCGCGGACGCGCCCCACCTGCCCGCGTGAGCGCACCCGACGGGCTGCTCGTCGTCGACAAGCCTTCGGGATGGACCTCCCACGACGTCGTCGGCCGCGGCCGGCGCCTCGCCGGGACGCGCAAGGTCGGTCACGCCGGAACGCTGGACCCGATGGCGACCGGCGTGCTGCTGCTGGGGATCGGGCGCGCGACCCGCCTGCTCGGGCACCTCGCGCTCACCGACAAGACCTATGACGCCACGGTGCGGCTCGGCACCACGACCGTGACCGACGACGCCGAGGGCGAGGTCGTCGAGACGCGCGACGCGAGCGGCGTCACGGACGAGGCGCTGGCCAGCGCGATGGCCGCGCTCACGGGGGACCTGCTCCAGGTGCCCTCCTCCGTCTCGGCCATCAAGGTGGACGGGGTCCGCTCCTACACGCGGGTCCGGGCGGGGGAGGCCGTCGAGCTGCGGGCGCGCCCGGTGACGGTGTCGCGCTTCGAGCTGCTCGCCCGTCGGGGGAGCGACCTCGACGTCCGGGTCGAGTGCACGACGGGCACCTACGTCCGAGCGCTCGCCCGCGACCTGGGCGAGGCGCTCGGGGTCGGCGCCCACCTGACCGCGTTGCGGCGCACCCGCGTCGGGCCGTTCGACCTCCACCAGGCACGCACGCTCGACCAGCTGGCCGAGGAGCTCGCCGTGGTCCTCCTGGACGACGCGGTGGCAGCCGCCTTCCCGCGCCGCCGGCTCGACGCCGACGAGGCGACCGCCTTGTCGTACGGCCGTCCCCTCGGCGTCTCGGGCCGCCCCGGGGTGACGGGGGCCTTCTCGCCGGACGGCCGGTGCATCGCCCTGCTCGAGGACCGTGACGGCGCGGCGCGGCCGTCGGTGGTCTTCGCGCCCGCTGGCTAGGGAGATCCGTCCCGCGTGGCAGGCTGTCGGCGTGCAGCGCTGGCGAGGGGTGGAGAGCGCGCCGTCCGGCTGGGGACGGTGCGTCGTGACGATCGGCGTGTTCGACGGGGTCCACCGGGGTCACCAGAAGACGATCGGCCGGACCATCGAGCGTGCCGCGGCGGCGGGGGTCCCGAGCCTCGTCCTGACCTTCGACCCGCACCCGATCGAGGTCCTGCGGCCCGGGAGCCACCCCCCGATGCTGACCGGCCCCCGGCAGAAGGCCGAGCTGCTCCAGGCGCTCGGGGTCGACGTCATGTGCGTCCTGCCCTTCACCCACGCCCTGAGCCGGCAGAGCGCCGACGACTTCGTCCACGAGGTCCTCGTCGAGCGCCTGCACGCCAGCGCCGTCGTCGTCGGCGAGAACTTCCGCTACGGGCACAAGGGCGCTGGCGACGTCGCTGCGCTCACCGCAGCCGGGCGCCGCTTCGGCTTCACGGTGGAGGGGGCGCCCCTGCAGGGCAGCGACGACACGACCTGGTCCTCGACCTACGTGCGCTCCTGTGTCGACGCCGGTGACGTGGGCCAGGCGGCTGCTGCGCTGGGGCGCGACCACCGGATCGACGGGGTCGTGGTGAGGGGTGACCAGCGGGGCCGTGAGATCGGCTATCCGACCGCCAATCTCGAGCCTCTGCCGTGGAGTGCCGTGCCTGCCGACGGCGTCTACGCCGGGCGGCTGGTGCGCACGAACGGCTCACGGCTGCCGGCAGCCATCAGCATCGGGACGAACCCGACCTTCGCCGGGCGGGAGCGCCGTGTCGAGGCCTTCGTCCTCGACGCCCAGCCCGGACTCGACCTCTACGGCGAGCACGTCGGCCTCACCTTCGCCGCGCGGCTGCGCGAGACCCTGCGCTTCGAGGCCGTCGACGCGCTCGTCGAGCAGATGGGTCGGGACGTCCGACGCACCGGGGAGCTGCTGGCCGGCCACCCGAACGGGTGATGCCTGCCCGGCCCGGGACCGCCGATGTGACGGGTGTCATCCGCAGTCAGGAGCAGCCCGTGCCGTACATCCTCGTGGTCGACGACGACCCCGGCATCCGCACCCTCATCCGCGACGTCCTCGAGTGCGAGGGCCACGTCGTCGAGACCGCCGAGGACGGCTACGCCGCCGTGCGCAGCATCGAGGCCTCGCGACCCGACTGCGTCGTGCTCGACGTGATGATGCCGGGCATGGACGGCCACGCCGTGCTGGGGCGGATCCGCGCCAACGACACCCGTCCGCCGCTGCCTGTCGTGATGCTGACCGCGGCGGCCGACGACGCCCAGGCATGGCAGGCCTGGAGCGGAGGCGTCGACTACTTCCTCGCCAAGCCCTTCGACCCGGCCGAGCTGCTCCGCTACCTGGACCATCTGTTCGACGGCGGCCGGCGCCGGGCCCTCGCCGGCTGACGCTCGCGCGCGTACGCCCCCTGCTTGATCGTGCGCAGGATCGCCGACGGGAGGACCTGCCCGCAGGCCGCCACGTCAGGGTCGCGCGCATGATCGTGGGCGGGCCGGCGGGGGAGCCAGGCAGGCCCCGCGCCGCCGACGCACCCCGCTGCTAGGCTCGCCCCACGCCGGCTTGACCGGCGGTGTGTCTCTCTGCCCGGGTGCGTAAGACCCCAGGCGCACACCAGTGAACCGGAGGACCTCATGGCTCTCACGCAGGAGCAGAAGAAGACGATCATGGCGGACTACGCCACCGTCGAGTCCGACACCGGATCGCCGGAGGTGCAGGTCGCGATGCTCACCAAGCGCATCCAGGACCTCACCGAGCACCTCAAGACGCACAAGCACGACCACCACACCCGCCGGGGCCTGCTGGGCCTCGTGGGACGTCGCCGTCGCCTCCTGAAGTACCTGGAGAAGACCGACATCAACCGCTACCGCGCGCTCATCGAGCGCCTCGGTCTGCGCCGCTAGACGTCCCACGGGGGAGTGCTTCCACGGAAGCACTCCCCCGTGGCATGCAGGACCGTCGTACGACGACCGTCGCGCGACACAGCCACGAGCCGGACGCCCGGGAGCAGCACCCCGGACCCGGTCCTCGGGAGTGGTTGCCGGAGTCTCCGCACGCGGAGGGTGCCGACGACCTCCACTGATGGCCGCGTCCACCGCTTCGCCGAGCGCCGGCCCGCAGTGAAGAGGAGATCCCCCATGAGCGAGGGACAGCAGGGCGAGAGCAACATCTACGGCAACGAGTTCGTCGACGCCGTCATCGACAACGGCAGTGCCGGCCCGAAGCGCACGCTCCGCTTCGAGACCGGTCGGCTCGCGCAGCAGGCTGCCGGGTCGGTCACGATCTACCTGGGCGACACGATGATCCTGTCGGCGGTCACGGCCTCCAAGCGCCCCAAGGACAACCTCGACTTCTTCCCGCTGACGGTCGACGTCGAGGAGCGCATGTACGCCGCGGGCAAGATCCCCGGCTCGTTCTTCAAGCGC
>JAOPWP010000017.1 GCA_025965615.1 Frankiales bacterium | reverse complement strand
CCCCGCACCGACCATGCGCCGGCGCTCGGCGTCCAGTAGATCGACCCGTGCTGGAAGTCGTTGTAACGGCCGGTCCCACCGGGGGACGGCAGCTCGTCGGTCGTGGGGTACCCGAGCACGGACGCCTCTGAGCCCAGCGCGGACCAGCGGGCGGCGATGGCGCCGCGCACCTCCCGGGCCCCCGTCGAAGGGGTCCAGTAGATCGACCCGTTCTGGAAGGCGTTGTAGCGCCCCCCGCTCGGCAGGCCCAGCTCGTCGGTGAGCGGGTAGCCCAGAGCGCTGCGCTCGTAGCCGAGCCTCGCCCACGAGGCGTGGATGGCACCTCGCACCGACCATGCGCCCGTGCTCGGCGTCCAGTAGATCGACCCGTGCTGGAAGTGGTTGTAGCGGCCCGTCCCGTCCGCGGCCGGCAGCTCGTCGGTGATGGGATAGCCGAGCGGGCTGTTCTCCCAGCCGAGCGCACCCCATCGGGCCAGGATCTGCCCGTGCACCTCGTGAGCGCCGAGGGCCTGGATCCAGAAGATGGCTCCACTTCGGTAGCTGCGGAAGCGGCCGCCGGCAGCGAGGGGCTGCTCAGGGCCGTTAGCCGGGCCGAGCACGCCACTGTCGCCGCCGAGCTGGGCGTGCTTGGCGTCGATCGGGCTCACCAACGAGAACCAGCTGCTGCGCAAGCCGGCCGCCGACCGGAACTGCTCACCCGTGACCTCGACCGAGCGCGCTGCGCCCACGAGGCGCACCTTCAGGACCCGCCCGCCCCATTCGCCACGGCCGTCGCGGGCTACCACCTGGATGTTCGTGAGAAGACCTGTCCCAAAGGCGTTCTCGAGACGGTCAGCCCCGAAGCGCACAGCCGTCCACCGGTTGACGGTCGAGCGCCCGGCCTGAGCCCCGATCACGTCGTAGGGGTCTTCTTTGGCCACGTAAGCACCACCAGCTGCGACCGTCCACCCACCGTTGGACGAGGAGAACTCGGTCCGCAGCACGGCACCGCCGTAACGGAGCACCTTCCCGGACGTGTCGGCAACGGCCTGGTTCGTGGTGGCGGCCTCAGCCGTGGCTCCTCCGTAGACCTGGCAGGCCGTGGTGTCGACGACGTCGTACAGCGCCGTCGTGGGATAGGGCCCAGGCTGGGGACAGGGCTGGAGACCGTAGGAGCGCGCGGCGACCGCCTGGGCCCGCAGGGCCTGCGCGTGCCAGCTGGCGGGCATCTCGGCCGCCACGACGCCCCGGACGTACTCGTCGATCGACACGTCGTTGACCACGTACAGCGGCTTGCCCGGTTGCCCGCTGAGGGAGGTCGTCAGGACGCCCCGGTAGGTGCGCACACCCGCCGGGCTGTTCAACCCCAGCAGGGCTCCGGAGAAGGTGACCGGCCCGGCTGTGGACGCCAGCCCCGGGACGTCCACCCAGGTACCGCCCTGCAGCGCGTGCACCCGCAGCGCCGACCCGTCCACGAACGAGCGCACCAGGGTCCAGTCGCTGCGGTCACCGGTGCGGTAGGAGACCCCACCGGCCTGCACCGTCAGACCTGGCACGTTGCTGACGACGGCGTCGTTGTCCTCAGCGGTCAGCAGGACGCGGCGGCGAGCCCCTGGCGCGTCTGACAGGACCGTTCCGGAGTAGTAGAAGCTCAGGATCTGGTCGTAGGTCAGTCCCTGAAGTGCGGCTCCGTACGCACCGTGCTGGCTCATGCCACGACCGTGGCCGAACCCCCGTCCGTCGACGGTGACGATGCCGTCAGCGGGCCGACCCGCGACGTCGGAGGCCTGCGCCCAGCCGGGGAGCAGGAGCACGACCAGCAGCCCGCTGAGCAGCACGCTCACGCACCTCAGCGGTCGCCCGGTACGGGTGGTTGGACGGGTGGCCGCGGTCATCGCAGGTCCTCACGGGTTCGGGTCTCGGCGCTTCCTGCGGACGCGGCGGGTCAGGGTTCGTCCCTTACAGGACTGTGGTCGCACCGGTGGCCGCTGTCCAGACGATCGAACCCCGCTGGAAGTCACTGCGGCGTCCGCCCGGCACGTCGTACTCGTTGCTCGTCGGGTAGCCGAGCTGACCCTGCTCCCAGCGCAGCTCGGCCCAGCGCAGGCGGATCGCACCACGGACCTCCTTGGCGCCCGTCCCGGGTGTCCAGTAGACCGCGCCGTTCTGGAAGAGGCTGTAGCGCCCGATGCCGTCACGGGTCGCCAGCTCGTGTGTCAGCGGGTAGCCGAGCGGACCGGTCTCACCGCCCAGGGCGCTCCAGGTCCCGCGGATCGCGCCGCGCACCTCCTGCGCGCCGGTGGCTGGGGTCCAGTAGATGCTGCCGCTCTGGAAGTGGTTGTAGCGACCGAGGCCGTCCCGGGTGAGGAGCTCGCTGGTGACGGGATAGCCGACCGGGCCGCGTTCCCACCCGTGGGAGGCCCAGGTGTTCCGGATCGCACCGTGCACCTCGTGAGCCCCCGTGCTGGGGGTCCAGTAGGCCGAGCCGGACTGGAAGTGGTTGTAGCGGCCGACCCTGTCCGGCGTGATCGTCTCGTCGGTGATGGGCCAGCCGAGCACCCCCCGCTCCCACCCGGTGCCTGCCCAGGTCCTGAGGATCGCGCCGTGCACCTCGAAGGCGCCGGTCCCGGTGGACCAGTAGATCGAGCCACCCTGGTAGGCCCGGGCGCGAGCGCCAGGGCCGCCGAACTCGGCGCCGACCGGGAGCCCGAGGAAGCCGTTGGCGCCGCCCAGGGACGCGTGCTTCGCGTCGATCGGGTTCTGCGCCACAGCGTTGGTCGTCGCCACGAGGTCGGCGACGCTGCGGCGCAGAGCCGCCAGCTTGCTGTAGCCGGCGTCTCCGGGGCAGGCGGTCGCGTTGGTGTCCCGATGGCCGAGGATGACGTCGACGGTCACCTGGGTGCCCGCTGGGTACCTGGCGGTGCTGCCACCACCTGAGGTGACCACCTGCTTGCCCAGCGGGTCGGTGCCGTCCAGGGACAGCTTCCAGGCCAGCAGGTCGCGGACCGAGGCCAGCGTCGCGGCTGGCGGCGACACGGTCGAGTACGTCCCGATCATGGAGACACCCATCGACCCGGTGTTGAACCCGCCGGCGTGGGCGCCGATCACCGCGCGGTCGATCCCGCCGTAGCGGCCCTCGTAGACGCGGCCGAACCTGTCGACCAGGAAGTTGTAGCCGATGTCGCTCCACCCGAGACTCTGCACGTGGTAGGCGTAGAAGCCGCGGACCTGGGCGGCTGCCTGCTCCGCGGTGTAGTCGTTGCTGGACGCCGTGTGGTGCACGTAGGCGACGCGTACGCCCGAGGCGTACGAGGGCGCTGCGGTCCGGATGCTCTCGTCGGCCCCCCACTGCGCGCGGCTGATGATCGCCGGCTGGCGAGTGGCAGCAGTGGCCGTGGACGCCGGCGACGAGCGTTGCCCCATGGTCGCGTCGGCGGACGACTCACCCGGGTCCACCAGCTCGACGCGGACGTCCTGCGGAGCCGGACCCGAGGGGACGTCGACCCGCACCTGCACGCCAGACGCCTCCCCCACCCACGAGGGGGCGGTGCCGGCCCGCAGTCCGGGGTCCGTCGCCTCGGAGGAGACGCGATCAGGACCGCCGTCCTCGCCCAGGTCCAGTGACTTCCACTCCCCCCAGCCCTTGTCGCCGCGCGTGCGGGCGCTGACCGTGACGGCGGCGGACCCTGTCCCAGGCCGCCAGGTGACACCGAGCGTCGTGAACGGCTCGGTCTCCGTCCGACCGGTCAGCAGGAAGGGCTGACCAGGGGATCCGGCGGCCTCAGCGAGGGCCACGGGATCGACGCCTGCCACCGGCAGCGACGCCGTCGTCGCGCGCACCGGGTGCGGCGCCGGGGCCGTGGAGGGCGGCGTGACGACGGGGAGCGCCAGCAGCGCGGGTATGACGAGCGAGAACAGGCCGACGGGGGCGAGGGTGCGCACCGGTAGAGCTCCAGACAGTTGTGACGCGAGTGGTCCCTGTGTCCGCGTGACGTTCGACAGGGGGAAGGTACTGCGTACATGGCACTTCGTCCCGAATTCACCGGTCCTTGAGCCTTGATGCGATGGGCCCGGCCTCTGGAGAGGCCGGGCCCATCGCCACGCGCCGGCTGTGACCAGCCAGCCAGCTCAGCGGACCGTGGTCACCCCGGAGGAGGCGTCCCAGGTGATCGAGCCCTTCTGGAAGTCGCTGCGCCTCCCGCCAGGCACGGAGTACTCGTCGCTGGTCGGGTAGCCGAGAGCGCCGCGCTCCCAGCCGAGTCCTGCCCAGCGCTGACGGATGGCCCCGTGCACCTCGTGGGCCCCCGTCGCCGGGGTCCAGTAGATCGACCCGCCCTGGAAGTGGTTGAAGCGGCCCGAGCCGTCCGGCGTCCCCAGCTCGTCGGTGACGGGGAAGCCCAGCAGTCCGTTCTCCCAGCCGAGCCCGCTCCACTTGCCCCTGATGGCGCCGCGGACCTCGTGGGCCCCCGTTGCCGGGGTCCAGTAGATCGAGCCGCCCTCGAAGTGGTTGAAGCGGCCGAAGACCCACGGGGTGGCGACCTCGTCCGTGATCGGGAACCCGAGCGGGCTGTTCTCCCAGCCGAGCCTGCTCCAGGTCTCGCGGATCGAGCCGTGGACCTCACGAGCCGGCGTGCCGGGGCTCCAGTACACCGACCCGCCCTGGAAGTGGTTGTACCGGCCGGGCTTGTGGGGGGTCGCCCGCTCACTCGTCACGGGCAGCCCGAGCACGGAGCCTGCCCCGCGCAGTTCCCGGTAGTGCACCCGGATGGCTCCCTGCACCACGTTCCCGCCGGTGCCGGTGGACCACAGGACGTCGCCGCCCAGGAAGTCCTGCGCGAGCCCGGCCCCGGCTGGGTACTCCGGGCTCGTCGGCGTGCCCAGCAGCGCGGCGTTCGCGGCCACTGTCGAGGCCAGCGCCGGGGAGACCGAGAAGCCGGCCGGCACGATCGGGGTGCGGAAGACCTGGGCGACCCACAGCCTGCCGCCGGCCCAGGAGGTGCCCACGCCGACCTCCGTGAAGGTCGGGCTGAGGATGTTGGCGCGGTGCCCAGGACTGCCCATGAGCGCCGTGTGGATGTTGGCGACAGAGGCGCCGTAGCCGACGTTCTCACCGACCGAGCTCCAGTTGACGACCTCGTTCCCGAGGTTCGCGTTGTGGTAGAGCCGGTTCTCGCGGCCCATCCGCTCAGCCTGCCCACGCGCCACAGCGGCCAGGTCCGGTGCGCTGCGGTAGAGGCCGAGACCAGCTGCGGCCCGGGCGGCGTTCACCCGGGAGACGACGTCGGAGTCCTCGCCGGCAGCCGAGGCCGCGGTGCCCGGCACCAGCAGGGCCCCCAGCACGCCGAGGAGCACGGCCAGCGACCGAACAGAGCGGGCTGCGGGGGCGAGAGCGAGCATGGGTGGAGACCTCCTGTGGCCGCGCGCGGCGCGCGTAGACGGCCCTGTCGTGGTCGACCCGCGAAGGTCGAGATGGCTTCACACGTACCTTCGACGGTAGGGGACCCGGCCTTGAGGACGCTTTTGGCCACGGGCGCTGTGCGAACAGGACAGGAGCGGGGCATGGGCCACGGCCTCACCGCGCGGGCGCTGCGCGCAGATCTGGCCGTCTACCGGGCCGTACGAGGTCAGGCCGTTCACCCGTCCGTCGTGAGGGGCGCCCTGGGGCTGTCGCACTTCGGCGAGCACGCCATGGGGTGGATCTGCATCGGTGCAGCAGGGACGGTCCTCGACGGCAGACGGCGTCAGCAGTGGGCGAGGGCCACGGCCGCCGTCGTCCTGGCCCACGGCGGCAACATCGCCGTGAAGCGCGTGGTGCGCCGGCCCCGGCCCGACCTGCCCGACCTGCCGGCTCGTGGGCGCACGCCCAGCAAGCTCTCCTTCCCGAGCGCCCACAGCGCCTCGACCTTCGCCGCCGTCACCGCGTTCGCTCCGCTGCTGCCGCGCGTCCCCTGGCGGCTCGTGGGCGCGACCATGGCGCTCTCGCGCGTCGTCCTGGGAGTCCACTACCCGTCGGACGTGCTCGCGGGGGCCGCACTGGGCGTGGCCGTCGGGTCGGCGGGGAGGACCCGTACCGCCGGCCCCGCCGCGACGAGCGCGGCGACGTAGGCCGACACGCCTTCCCGCCATGGGCGCAGAGGTGCGAGGCCGGCCTGCTCCCAGGATCGGGACGACAGGACGGCCGACGCAGGCCGCAGCGCGTAGGACGGGAGCTCGTCCGACCGCACGGCCACGATCCGGGTGGGGTCGGCCCCCAGGTCGTCGAGCATGGACCGGCCCAGCTCGAACCAGCTCGCCCGACCGGAGCTCGCGCAGTGGTAGGTGCCGGCCGGAGCCGACGACCGGGCGAGCTCGATCAGGGCCGCCGCGAGGTCCCGCGTCCAGGTCGGGGACCCCCACTGGTCGTCCGGGGCCCTGCTCGCCGCCACGTGCTCGGCAGAGCCGATCAAGCCGGGGACCATCCCCTCCCCGTTCCCGCCGTACAGCCACGAGGTCCGCACCACGTAGCCGCCGTCGGGGTGCAGCTCGCGGACGGCGAGCTCGCCTCCGAGCTTCGTCCGCCCGTACGCGCTGCGCGGCCCGACCTCGTCGTCCACGTCGTACGCCGGACCGTCCCCGCGGTCCCCGGAGAAGACGTCGGCGCAGCTCACGTGGATCAGCCGCGCGCCCACCGATGCGCAGGCCTGCGCCAGCAGCGCCGGACCTGCCGCGTTGACCCCGTAGGCCCGCTCCTCGTCGGCCTCGGCCTGCTCGGGCGACGAGCAGGCCGCCGTGTTGACCACCACGAGCCTGTGGTCCGGGCTGTCCTGCTGCAGGATCCGCGCCCACAGCCGCACCACGTCCTGGACGCCGAACGGGTCCTGGAGGTCGAGCTCGGCCCTGGACAGGCCCCGGGCGAAGGCGTTGCGCTCGGACCGCACGAGGTCGAGGACGCTGCGTGCCAAGCCACCCCCGGCACCGGTCACCAGGAGGGCGAGGCTCACCGCCGCCGCCGAGAGGACCCGAGGAGGCGGATCTGCGTCATGTCGTCCCTGTTCGTCCGTGCGGCACGCCGCGCACGTTAGCCGCCTGCCGGTGCGCAGGCCCGTCCCTGAGTAGCCTGAGGAGTTCCAGACGGAACCCCGCCGCTGTTCCGCACGTCCTGATGGACGGGACGAGGACCGGGCCACGACAGGAGCGACGCGGTGAGCGAGTCGAACGGTGGCGGCGACGCGCCTGAGCCGGTCGACCCGGGCTCACCCCGAGCCCTCCCCCCGCACCTCGACCCTCGAGGCCGTCGGAGCCTGCCACCGCGCCCGGCCATCGTGCGATCGGCCGCCGCCGAGGTCCTGCCCGCGCCCCCGCGCCGCCGACGGCGAGCGAGGCGGATCCTCGCGTGGACCGCAGCCGTCACCTCCGTCCTGATCCTGGTCGCCGCGGTCGGCGGCTACGCCTTCATCGAGAAGCTCGACGGCCAGATCGAGCGGATCGACGTCTTCGCCGGGGTCAGCGGCAACAAGCCGGCAGCAGCCCCCAAGGACGCCAAGAACATCCTGATCGTCGGCTCGGACACCCGCGAGGGACTGGCGGCCGGCGAGGGGACGCAGGGCAGAGGCAAGACCTTCGTGGGCGGGCAGCGCTCCGACACGGTGATCCTGGCCCACCTGTACGGCGACTCGGACAAGGCGCAGCTGGTCAGCTTCCCGCGCGACTCCTACGTCACCATCCCCGCGCACACCCGGGTCGACGGGAGGCAGGTGCCGGCCCGGGAGGCCAAGCTCAACAGCGCCTTCTCGGACGGCGGCCCCGCTCTGCTCATCGAGACGATCCAGGGCCTCACCGACCTGCGGGTCGACAACTACATGCAGATCGACTTCGAGGGCTTCCAGGCGATGGTCGAGGCCCTCGACGGTGTCGAGGTCTGCCTGTCGGAGCCCGCGAAGGAGCCCCTGTCCGGCATCGACCTCAAGGCCGGGCGGCAGACGATCAAGGGCGAGCAGGCCCTGGCCTTCGTCCGTCAGCGCTACCAGCTCCCCCGGGGCGACCTCAGCCGGATCGAGCGGCAGCAGCAGTTCATCGGCGCCATCGTGCGCAAGACCCTGTCGGCGGGCACGCTGCTGAACGTGCGGAAGCTGAACGAGGTGCTGAACGTCGCGACGGCGTCGGTGCGGGTGGACGAGAACCTCACCGGCAACGACCTGCGGAAGCTGGCCGTGCGGTTCAGCAAGTTCGACGCGGGTGGCGTCATCTTCTCGACGGTCCCTGTCGCGGGTGACGACAAGAAGAACGGCGAGTCCGTCGTCCTGCTCGACAAGCCCCGCATGGCCGCCCTGTTCGCCTCGCTCAAGCGAGACCTGCCGCCCGAGACGCCCGAACCGGAGTCCGCGACGACGCCGGCGAACCCGCTGACGGTCAAGCCGAGTGCGATCCAGGTCCGGGTCTTCAACAGCAGCGGGGTCTCGGGCCTCGGACGCCGGGCCTACGACGACCTGGCGGAGGAGGGCTTCCAGCTGACCGGGTCTCCGGGCAACCGGGGCCCGGCGGGCGACGGCACGGTCGTCCGGCACAGTCGTGCTCAGGCCGAGGCGGCACGCACCGTCGTGGCCTCCATCCCCGGGGCGACGACACAGCTCGACCTGTCGCTCACCCGCACGATCGAGGTCGTGGTGGGCTCCGGCTACTCCGGCACCGTGCCGGTCGAGGTGGTCCCCCCGGCGCCCTCGGCCGCGCCCGCCCCCGACGCACCGCCACCCGTCGTGACCGCTGCGGACGACCCCTGCGCACCCTGAGCGCGTGGACGGCCGGTCTCGTCGGGGACCGTGATCCCGCGCAACCGCTGCTGACGCTGTACGCCCGTGGAGGTCGGGTCGAGCTGTCCGGCGCCACGACGGCCAACTGGGTGGCGAAGTCCGCCAACCTGCTCGTCGACGGTCTCGGGAGCCCGGGCCGGGTGGGCCTGGTGCTGCCGCCCCACTGGCAGACGGTCTGCCTGCTGCTCGCCGGCGTCGCCGCGGGCGCTGAGGTGGTCGTCGCCGCCGGCCCCGACGGGGTCGCTGACTGCGACGTCGCCTTCGTGCTCGCCGAACAGGCCGCGGACGTGCTGGCGCTCGGCGTCGACGAGGTCTTCGCGCTGTCGGGGCACCCTCTCGGCGCCCCCGTGACCGCCCTGCCCGGGATGGCCCAGGACTTCGCGCGGGAGGTGCCCTCCTACGCCGACGCGTGGACCGGTCAGCGTCCGGACGAGGTGCGCATCCGGGTCGAGGGCGAGCCGGTCGGGAAGCTGCCTGTGCTGGACGTGTCCGGTTCGGACCGGGTGCTGGTGGACGTCGACCTGACGACGCGGGCCGGGCTCGGTCAGGTCCTCGCCGTCCTGCGGTCCGGTGCGTCCCTCGTCCTGGTCCCCCCGCCCCGAGAGGGACTGGACGTCGCCGCCCTCGCCGCCGCCGAGCGGGTCACCGCCACGCTGGGCGGCGCCGTCGCCGTCCCGGGGCTGACTGCCCTGGACGCCTAGGCCCGCTGGACGCCTGAGCCCGCGCGCCCGAGCGGCTCCGGGCCGGGGTCAGCCGGCAACCGGACGCAGCCAGCTCAGGTCGCCGGGCTCGGCGGTGAAGTGGCTGACCGAGTCGGGGCCAGCCGGGTCGGCCAGGTCGAGCAGCAGGCTGAGCGGGACGTGCGCCTGGAGCAGCGCACGCGTGCGGTCGACGAGGTCGGCTCGGCCCAGGGTCGGCTGATCCGGGGGGCACTCGATCTGGTCCATCGGTGTCGTCCTCTCGTTCGTGTGCCCTCTGCATCGGCAGGCCAAAGGAGGGCGAAGCAGGGCCGAACGGGTGGTGCTGGGCGTTGCGCGGGAGCGCCGCCTAGACTGGGGGTCCGGCTCCCTGCAGCAGCACCGCCGCGCCCGAGCCGTCCCGGTCCGTCCGTCCCGGTTCGCAGAGCGCGCCTCGCCGCTCACGGGGCACCTGGAGACCCCTGCAGGAGGACCACCATGACCACCCCACGCCCGCCCCGCGGCAGACGCCGTTCCAGCCGTCCGAGCGCGCCCGCGACGGCCTCTGGCCTGGCGGCCCCGACTCAGGCGACCCAGCCTCAGGCGACCCCGACCCCGTCCCCGACGGCCCCGACCCCAGCTGCTGGTCCGGTGACCCCCGCCGCGGTGCCGGCGACGACCCGGGCGGCCGCAGTGTCCGACGTCCCGTCCTTCGCCGAGCTCGGCGTGCCGGCCGCGCTCGTCGCGGAGCTGGCGCGACAGGGCATCGCCGCCCCGTTCCCGATCCAGGTGGCCACGCTGCCGGACACCCTCGCCGGGCGGGACGTCCTCGGACGCGGGCGGACCGGCAGCGGCAAGACGCTCGCCTTCAGCCTCCCGCTGGTCACCCGACTGGTCGGCGGGGCCCGGCGCCCGCGCCAGGCCCGGTCCCTCGTGCTGGTCCCGACCCGCGAGCTGGCCAACCAGGTGCACGCCGTGGTCGCGCCGCTCGCCTCGGCGGTGGGGCTGACCAGCACGGTGGTCTTCGGCGGGGTCGGCCAGAACCCGCAGGTGAAGGCCCTCGCGCCCGGCGTCGACGTCCTCATCGCCTGCCCGGGGCGGCTGGAGGACCTGATCGGTCAGGGGTTCTGCGACCTGTCCGCGGTGGAGGTGACGGTCCTCGACGAGGCCGACCACATGGCCGACCTGGGGTTCCTCCCGGCCGTCAAGCGGCTGCTCGACCGCACGCCCGGGGTCGGGCAGCGGATGCTGTTCTCCGCGACCCTGGACAACGGCGTCGACGTCCTGGTCAAGCGCTACCTCGACCGGCCGTCGACCCACTCGGTGGACCCGGCGGTCGCTCCGGTGTCCACGATGACCCACCACGTCTTCGCGGTCACCGCAGCCGACAAGGCTGCGGTCGTCCACGAGCTGGCGTCCGGGCAGGACCGGAGCCTGCTGTTCATGCGGACCAAGCACACCGCCAAGAAGCTCGCGAAGCAGCTGACGGCGGCAGGCATCCCCGCCGTCGAGCTCCACGGCAACCTCAGCCAGGGCGCACGGGAGCGCAACCTGTCGGCCTTCACCGACGGCTCGACCCGTGTCCTCGTCGCGACCGACATCGCCGCACGCGGCATCCACGTCGACGACGTCGCTCTCGTCGTGCACGTCGACCCGCCCACCGAGCACAAGGCCTACCTCCACCGCTCCGGCCGGACGGCGCGAGCCGGCGCCGGCGGCACGGTGGTCACCATCGCGACACCCGACCAGGCGAGCGAGGTCCGCGTCCTCGCCAAGCAGGCCGGCATCCGCCCGACGACCGTGCCGGTACGCCCCGGCGCCGCCGAGATCGTCGCCCTGACCGGCCCGGCCGCTCCCTACGTGGAGCCGCAGCCGGTCGTGGAGACGGGCGC
>JAOPWP010000011.1 GCA_025965615.1 Frankiales bacterium | reverse complement strand
CGGGCTCCTCGTCGTCGCCGCTGCTCTGTTCCTGCTCACCTTCGCCCTGCCGGACAGCACCTTCGTCGGCTTCGTCCGGGCAGGCGCCGAGGCCGGCATGATCGGCGGTGTCGCCGACTGGTTCGCGGTGACTGCGCTGTTCCGCCACCCGCTGGGCGTCCCGGTCCCGCACACTGCCCTGATCCCGCGCAAGAAGGACGAACTGGCCACCAAGCTGGGGGAGTTCGTCAGCGGCAACTTCCTGACGCCGAACGCCGTCGCGGACCAGATCGGCGAGGCGCGGCTCGTGCGCCGGGTCGCGGAGCACCTGGCAGAGCCGTCGGGTGCGCAGGCCGTGGGGCGCGAGCTGGCGGCACTGGTCGCCGCGGCTCTCGACGCCGTCGACGAGCAGACCGTCACCGACTACGTCCTCGAGCTGGCCCGCCGGGACCTGGCCCGTCGGTCCTACACGCCCGTCCTCGGGCAGTTCCTCGCCCGGGCCGTGGAGGGGCGGGGGCAGCGTCCGCTGGTCGACGTCTGCGTGAGCCGGTTGCTCGTCTACGTGCGGGCCAACCGGGCCGATCTGCATCCGCAGGTCAAGCGCTTCATCGAGGACCAGGGCATGGTCGGCTGGCTCGCCGCCACGGACAAGCGGGTGGACAAGCTCATCACGGTCACGATCGCCAAGCTGGCCGAGGTCGAGGCCGACCCGCACCACCCGCTCCGGGTCTGGTTCGACGGGCTCCTGGCCTCGCTCGCCGACGACCTGCGCCACAACCCCGACACGGCGAGGGCGGTCGACGACCAGCTGCGGGCCCTGGTCGAGGACCCCAAGCTGCAGGCCCTGCTCCACGCAGTGCTCACCGACGTGCTGAGCTCCGTACGTCTGTCGCTGGACGAGCTGGACGGCGGTCTGCAGCAGCGCATCGCCCAGCTGGTCAGCGATGTCGGCGCCCGCGTGCTCAGCGACCGGGACCTCGAGAAGCGCGTGGAGCTCCGCCTCCTGCAGGCCGTCCGCTACTCCGTGGAGCACTACGGCAGCACTGTCGTCCTGCTCATCCAGCGCACGGTCGCGTCGTGGGACGCCCGCGACGCCTCGTCCCGGATCGAGGCTGCTGTCGGGCGGGACCTGCAGTACATCCGGATCAACGGGACCGTGGTCGGGGCGCTCGCCGGGCTGCTGATCCACGCCGTGGCGCTGCTGCTCGGATGAGGCGCGCCCGGCAGGATTCGAACCTGCGACCAAGTGCTTAGAAGGCACCTGCTCTATCCCCTGAGCTACGGGCGCTGAGCGGCGCGAGTCGAGCGCCAGCACCGGGGACTCTAGGGCTCGGCGCTCACAGCGATGCACCTGAGGACGGCATGTGTTATGGTCGATCTGACTACAACCCCGAAGGGTCGAGAGCATGAACTGGATGCCGACGCAGTCGGGCCCGACCCCTCGGAGCCTGACGGCGCAGACCACGATGCCCGGCCCCGCCATGCTCACGGACCGCTACGAGCTGACCATGCTCTCGTCCTGGATCGCGGACGGGGTGCAGGACCGCAAGGCGGTGTTCGAGGCGTTCGGCAGGCGCCTGCCGCACGGCCGGCGGTACGGCGTGGTGGCCGGGCTCGGGCGGCTCCTGCCGCTGCTGCGCGACTTCCGGTTCGCCCCGGCCGAGCTGGCCTACCTGCGCGACGTGGGAGCCATCACGAAGGACTGCGCCGGCTACCTCGAGGGCTGGCAGTTCCGCGGCGACGTCGACGCCTACCGCGAGGGTGACTGCTACTTCGCCGGGTCCCCGGTCCTGACCGTCTCGGGCACGCTGGGCGACGTCCTCGTCGAGACGCTCGTCCTGTCCGTCCTCAACTTCGACTCGGCGATCGCCTCCGCCGCCGCGCGCATGGTGACTGCCGCGGAGGGTCGTCCCATCATCGAGATGGGCAGCCGTCGCACGCACGAGCAGTCGGCGCTCGCCGCAGCCCGCGCCGCCTACCTGGCCGGCGTCACGGCGACGAGCAACCTGGCTGCGGGCTACCTCTACGGCATCCCGACCACGGGCACGGCGGCCCACGCCTTCACCATGAGCTACCGGGACGAGCGCGACGCCTTCGCCAGCCAGGTGCGCGCGCTCGGCGCCGGGACCTCGCTTCTCGTGGACACCTACGACAGCGAGCAGGGCATCCGCACGGCTGTGGCCACTGCCGGGACCGGGCTCGGTGCGATCCGCATCGACAGCGGCGACGACCT
Organism: Frankiales bacterium; assembly: GCA_025965615.1. GTDB lineage: Bacteria > Actinomycetota > Actinomycetes > Mycobacteriales > SCTD01 > SCTD01. Next base: position 3,639 of record JAOPWP010000011.1, on the reverse strand, counting down.
GGGGGAGGAGGCCCGCAAGGCACGCGCGCTGCTCGACAGCCTCGGTGCCACCCAGACCCGGATCCTGGTCACCAGCGACCTGGACGAGTACAACATCGCCGCCATGGCCGACGCGCCGGTGGACGGCTTCGGCGTCGGCACCCGCCTCGTGACGGGGTCGAGAGGTGGGCCCAACTGCGGCATGGTCTTCAAGCTGGTGGCGGTCGCGGACGCCGACGGCCCTGATGCCCCGCTGCGGCCGGTCGAGAAGAGGGCGAAGGGCAAGGTCAGCGTCGGTGGCCGGAAGATCGCCTACCGCGTGCTCGACGACACGGGCTACGCGGTCCAGGAGCGGATCGTCCTGCGGCACGTGCCCGACAGCTCCGAGGCGTTCCCGGGCCGCGTGCTCACGCTCCCGGTGATGCGGGGCGGACGGATCGTCCACGAGCCGACGCTCGAGGAGATCCGCACCTTCCACGCCCAGGTCATGGCCGAGCTCCCGCCGGGTGCGCTCGACGTGGCCGACTCCAGCATCGGCGCGCACCTGGCAGCCACCCTGTGACCGAGCCCGCCACGACCGACCGGGCACTCGAGGAGGACACCGTGACCGACCAGCCGTACGGCCCCGCGACCGCCGTGATCGTCGTGGACATGCAAGTGGACTTCGGCGACCCGTCCGGCAGCCTCTACGTGCAGGGCGGTGAGGACGTGGTCGCACCGGTCAACGCGCTCACCGACGAGGTCGTGCGGGCGGGTGGCAAGGCCTACTTCACCCAGGACTGGCACCCGGCACAGACGCCGCACTTCGTCACCCAGGGCGGGACGTGGCCCCCGCACGGGGTTGCCGGCACGCCCGGAGCCGAGCTGCTCGCCGGGCTGGTCGTGAACGGACCCGTCGTGCAGAAGGGGGTCGACGGCCGCGACGGCTACAGCGGCTTCTCGGTGCGCGACCCGCGGACAGGAGCCACCGAGGCCACCGTGCTCGGCGACTGGCTGCACCGCGACGGTGCCGAGCGGGTCATCGTCGTCGGCCTCGCCGGCGACTACTGCGTGGTCGAGACCGCCCTCGACGCAGCCGATCTCGGGTTCCAGGTCGAGATGCCGCTGGCCCTGACCAGGTTCGTCCGCGTTGCGGAGGGCGACGACGTCCAGGCCGTCGAACGGGCCCGGGCAGCCGGCGTCCGGGTCGAGGGAGCACTGGCATGACAGGCGCGTCCGAGCGACCCGGTGAGGAGGCCTTCCTGGCGGCGTACGACCCGTCCGCCTTCCCGCCGTTCGCCCTGACCGTCGACCTGAACATCTTCACGATCCGGCACGGGGTGCTGTGCGCCTTGCTCATCGAGCGGGCGGGGCACCCCTTCAAGGGCTTCTGGGCGCTGCCGGGCGGGCACGTCGAGCACGGCACCGAGAACGCCGACACCGCGGCCACGCGGGAGCTCAACGAGGAGACCGGCCTCGACTGGAGCACCGTCGGGGGACACCTCGAGCAGGTCAAGACCTACAGCGACCCCGGCCGCGACCCGCGCATGCAGGCCGGTCTCCACGTCGCGTCGGTGGCGTACTTCGCCCTGGCGCCCGACCTGCCTGACCCGCAGGCAGGTTCCGACGCCGCGAAGGCGAGGTACTGGCCGGTCGAGGACCTCGAGCTCGACATCCAGCGCGCTGCCTGGCTCGACGGGCACCCCTATGCGGGGGAGGCGCCGACCCTCGGCTACGACCACGCGGTGATCCTGTCGGACGCGCTGGAACGGGTGCGGGCGAAGCTCGAGTACACGACGCTCGCCCTGCAGTTCGTGTCCGAGCCCTTCAGCCTGGCCGACCTGCGCCGGGTCTACGGCGCGGTGTGGGGCCGGGTCCCCGACCTGCCGAATTTCCGTCGCAAGATGCTCGGCACCGAGGACCTGCTCCGCCCGGCGAGGAAGTCCGACCGTGCGGCTTCCGAGACGGGGGGGCGCCCGCCCCTGCTGTTCGAGCGGGGCAGCGCCCAGTGGCTCAGCCCCCCGCTGATGCGCGGGGAGCCGGACGAGGACTGACGCCGCGTGCACACCGGGGTGGCCGTCGCGCAGCTCGCCCCGTCGCCGGCACGGCGCGGCGAACACCTCCCACCCGCGGCCGTGGACGCAGCGGTGGCGGTGGGGGCCGACGTGCTGCTCAGGCCGGACAAGCCGATGTCGGGCCAGGCGCGTCCTGCAGTGGCCGACCGGGCCGGGCACGAGCGTCGGCAGGTGGCCCCTGGCACCCAGGTCGGCCGCCGCCCGCTCGGACGGGCGCGGCGGATGCCGACCACGAGCGGCGCCGGCACCACCTGGAGGTCGGTCGGGCGCGTTCCGCGCACAGCGGACACGGTCGTCCACAGGGGCTGGTGCGTCCACAGCCGCCTCCACCGCCGGCCCGCGGAGGCGGTGTCGGCTGCAGGGTTCGCTTCGACCGGCGGACGAGCCGTCGGACCGAGCCCTGGAGGCAGTCGTGCACGAGCCCCACATCACCGTCGTCGGCAACGTCGGCGCTCCGCCCCGCACGCGGGTGCTCCCCAGCGGCGCCGTGGTCACCGACTTCCGCGTCGCCTCGACCCCGCGCAAGCACGACCGGGCGAGCGACACCTGGTCCGACGGCGAGACCATCTGGTTCGGCGTCACCTGCTGGCGCGGGCTCGCGGAGAACGTCGCGGCCTCGCTCCAGAAGGGCGACCGCGTGGTGGTGACCGGGCGCCTGGGGGCCAGCTCCTGGACGACGGATCAGGGCGAGAAGCGCAGCGGGCTCGAGATCGACGCGGCGACGGTGGGCTTGGACCTGCTGCGCGCCAAGGCGGTGCAGGAGCGCACGGTCCCGCTCACGGTCACCTCCGACCCCGGTCAGCCGCGGGCCGACGAGGAGGACGGCGAGAGGGTCGACAGCTCCTACGCCGGCTTCCTCGAGGAGGGCGGCTCCCTGCCGGCTCCCGTGCGCACGGCCGCCTGACGAGGCGTTCGGCGGCCGCTCGGGACCTGCTGCGGCAGAGCTGCTGCGCTCGGTGCGCACCGGCTCTGCCGCGGCGGGAGTGCCAGCGCCCTCCCGTAGGCTCTCAGCCCATGGCGCAGTTCATCTACTCGATGCAGAAGGTCCGCAAGGCGGTCGGCGACAAGGTCATCCTCGATGACGTGACGCTGTCGTTCCTCCCCGGCGCGAAGATCGGCGTGGTGGGCCCCAACGGCGCCGGCAAGTCGACGGTGCTCAAGATGATGGCTGGCCTCGACCAGCCCTCGAACGGCGACGCCAAGCTCACGCCCGGCTTCACCGTGGGCATGCTCATGCAGGAGCCGGTGCTCGACGAGACCCGGACCGTGCGCGAGAACGTCGAGGACGGCGTGAAGGTCATCCGCGACGTCCTGCTCCGCTACGAGGAGCTGAACGAGAAGATGGGCGCCCCCGACGCCGACTTCGAGGCGATCATGGCCGAGCAGGAGCCGCTGCTCGACCAGATCGAGGCAGCCAACGCCTGGGAGCTCGACTCGCAGATCGAGCAGGCCATGGACGCGCTGCGCTGCTCGCCCTGCTCGGTCGTGCCGCTCGAGACGGGGAGCAGGCCGCGGACGACGACCTTGTCGCCCTTGTGGACGGACGCGGCGACGTTCTCGGCGAGCGCGCGCCAGCAGCTCACGCCGAACCACAGGGTCTCGCCGT
>JAOPWP010000004.1 GCA_025965615.1 Frankiales bacterium | reverse complement strand
CGTCGGCCTCGGCGCCCTGCTCAGCCACGAAGTCGAGCACGACGTCGGCGCCCAGCCCGTCCGTGAGCTCCTGCACCGCCGCGACCTGCTTGCCGTCTGCGATCACGAGGTGCTGGGCGCCGAGCTGCTCGGCGAGCTTGAGCGCATCCGGGTTGCGGTCCACCACCACGATGCGCGTCGCGGTGAGCGCAGCGAGGCACTGGATCCCGATGTGCCCGAGCCCGCCCGCGCCGATGAGCACGCAGGTCGTACCGGGGTAGAGGAGCGGAAGAGCCTTGCGCACGGCGTGGTAGGCGGTGATGCCGGCGTCCGCGAGGGCCGCGACGTCCTGCGGGCGCGTCGCGGGGTCGAGCTTGACGCAGGCCCGGGCCGAGGTCAGCAGCAGTTCGGCCATGCCGCCGTCGCTGCCGAGCCCCGGGAAGGTGCTGGTCGCGCAGTGCATGTCCTGCCCGGCCCGGCACGCACGGCACAAGCCGCAGGTCGGCGTGGGGTGGAGGATCACCGTGTCACCGACGGCGACGTTCGTGACCCCCGCACCGATCTCGTGCACCCAGCCGGCGTTCTCGTGCCCGAGGACGTACGGAAGCTCGGGGGCCATCGCCTCGGCCCACTGGCCCTCGAGGATGTGCAGGTCCGTGCGGCACACCCCTGCGCCGCCGATCTTCACGATGACGTCGAGAGGACCCTTGATCGTGGGCTCGGGCACCTCCTCGACGACCACCTGCTGGTGGTAGGCGTGCACGCGTACGGCCTTCATGCTGTCTCCTCACCGAGTCCCGACGTGGCGTAGCGGTCGCGGAGCATCCCGCGGCAGATGCCCGAGTTGGCCTCGGCGCCCACCGCGGTCAGCCGGGCCTTGCGCAGGTGCAGGGGCACCGCCTGCACCCCCACGGCCTCCCCTGTGACCGGGTCGACCATCAGCGGGGAGTCGTCGGTGCTGGGCAGGCCCAGTTCGGCCCGGCGGGCCCGGAGCCGCTCGCGGTCGGGGGAGGGCGGCGCCTCGCCGAGGGTCAGGGCCGCCAGGTCGTCCCCCGTGAGACCGGAGGACAGCAGGGGGCGGCACACGCGATCGGTCCCCGCGAGCACCGCCTTGCGGATGAAGTCCCTCCGCAGCGAGTCGAGCTCGGACTCGGCCAGTGTGCCGAACGACTCCACGAAGCCGGCCCGCGCCGCCACCCCGCCGTTGATGGCCTCGGAGGCGAAGTGGTCGTCGAGCACGATCTCGGCGCGCCGGACGCCGGGGACGCCGCTGACCGCTTCGTAGGCGTCCGCCACCATCAGGAAGGCGAAGTTCGGCGCGCAGAAGTAGGTCGGCAGGCGCAGGTGGACGTCCGCGACGCCGTCCTCCGACACGGTGCATGAGGCGACGAAGCCCAGCGAGGTGACGGGCTGGTCGAGCTCGGGGTCGCGCACGGAGTCGAGCGCAGCCAGCACCGACGCCGTGCTGGTCACGCAGGCGCCCCGACCGGGTCCTCGACGAGCTTGGCGTCGTCCTTGGCAGCAGGAGTGCCCGCCTCGGCCGGCAGCTGGTACTCAGCGGGCACCTCGATGTCGTAGAGCCTCGCCGCGTTGAGCCCGAGGATCTTCTTCTTGCCCGCCGTGCCGAGCCGCGGGTAGTCGGTGAACTCGTCGCCGGCCGGGAAGTCCCAGTCGACGAAGCCCTCGATCTGCCACTTCGGTTCCCAGATGCCGTAGTCGCTGCCGAACGTCATCTTGTCCTCGCCGACCCAGAACAGCAGCTCCCCCATGACCTTGGCGAAGAACCTCGGTCGCGCGTGCATCAGGCCGCCGATGACGACCGACAGGCCGGCGTAGACGTTGGGCTCCTGCGTCGCCATGAAGCAGAAGTCCTCGATGCGAGGAAGCCCCACGTGCTCGACGATGAAGTTCAGGTCGGGGAAGTCCGTCGCCGCGTGGTCCACGTCCGAGACGTCGAAGGCGTCCTTGTCCAGGGGCCAGATGGTCGGGCCCTTGTGGACGTGGATGTTCTTGATGCCCAGCTCCTGAGCCCGCTCCAGGAAGCGGTAGGCCTCAGGGTCCTTGAGCGTCCAACCGCGCGAGTCGCCGAGCCACTCGGCCGTGTAGAGCTTGACGCCCTTCGGCTGCCACCGTGCGACGTTCTCCTCGAACTCCTTCATCGCGGCGTCACCACCGCGCGGCTCGAAGCGCGAGTTCACGATGAACTTGCCCGGGTGCCTCTCGGCCAGCGCCCCGTTCTTCTCGGTGGTGTTGAAGCCCTCGGTGTACCAGCTCTTGAGGTACGTGGGCTGGAAGATCGCGACGTCGACGTGACCGTCTTCGAAGACGTCCTTCATGAGGTCGTCCTCGGAGTACTTCTGGAAGTGCTCGATCGACCAGTGCGTCTCGGCCGGGCCGAGGCTCTGATAGGCGTGGAAGCAGTCGATCCACCCCTTGGCGAAGTTCTCCTGCCCCGCGATCCAGTTGGCCGGGCTCGCGTCCCAGTAGTGCATGTGGCTGTCCACCACGAAGTACTTCTCGCCGTCCTTCTCGTACACGGTTCCTCCTGAGGTCCTTCGTGGGTGGCGTGGTCAGCGCAGGGGCGAGCCGGGCTCAGCTCTTGATCGGGAGGTCCCAGCCGAGGTACGCGGCGGCGTCGTCGGGGCTGGCGAACATGATGGTCCGGTCGTCCTCGTGGATCATCTTCCCGTAGTGCGTGGACATGTTCTCCTCGAACTGCGCGGCGTCGAAGTAGTCCTCCTCCTCGCCGAGCGCCTCGGAGATGTCGGCGTAGACGAAGTCCATCCGGTTCACGGCGTCGACCCGGATCATCGACGGCAGCGGGGTGATGGTGACCCCCTCCTGCTCCCTCATCACCTTGGCCATGACGACGCCGACCTGGTTGTTCATCAGCGTCACGCCGCACTTGCCGGACGCCGTCCGGTCCGACGAGAACGGGCTCGTGTCGGTCTTCACGGGGGCAGCAGCGGCGGTCACAGCGAGAGCTCCTTCGGTGCGTCGAGGCCGAGGTCGGCGAGGATGCCGCTGAAGCGGCTCTTGCAGTGGTCCAGGCCGTCCTCGAACCGCGGCGGCTTCGCGTCGGGCTGCGACCACAGCGGGGACATGGCGCGGGCCGCCTCGATGCAGCGCGGTGTCCAGACCGACAGCCACTCCTGCATCTTCGCCTTGTTCTGGTCCGCGAACTCGCGGTCGTCGCTCAGCAGTCCGAACATCGCCGTCGTGTAGCGCAGGTCGCGGGTGGCGTAGTCGTGCTCGCCAGCACCCATCACCGTCGGCGTCACGAAGTCGCCGTTGCGCGGGGCGGCCTGTTGCACGAGCTGACTGCGGAACAGCTCGCCGACCAGGGGCTCGAAGACGACGTTGACCGCGAAGACGGCCTCGGCCCAGTCGTCGACGCAGGTCAGCTGCTCAGCGACCTTCCGCACGCCCTGCCACGCAGGGTCGGAGTTCCACGCCTCGAGGTGTGCGTTCCCGTCGAACGCCGTGATCTCCTCGCTCAGGGTGAGGTTGTAGAGCGCGAGGTCCTGTGCCGTGCGGATGCGGTGCATGCTGTTCACCGAGATCGCGTTGTTGTGCATGTTGGTCGGTGCCCGCCGCTGGGCGTTGGCGAAGACGTAGAGCCCGAGGCCGTGCTCGACGTGCATCCACGCGCCGACGTGGCTCTCCACGAACTGCACCCAGTTCGGGTTCCACTGCTCGAAGGCCTTGGTCTGCCGGGCTGCGTCCACGTTCGCCGTGATCTGCCGGACGACGTTCGAGTTGTACTTGTAGAACGTGAGCTCCCACTCCTCGTTGGGGTCGCGGAACTCGTGCCACCCGTGGGCCGGCCAGTCGTAGCCCTTGCCTCCCGACCCGGGGAAGCGCTCCGGCACGGGACGGTCCGAGCCCCAGGCCTTCATCGCGGTCCAGTCGAGCGGGTAACCCCCGCGTCCGTCGGCGAACCCGTAGATCCAGCCCTGGGCGAGGTAGTGCCGCGGGTCCGGCTGGACCTCGACCGTCACGTCCTCGTAGTGCGTCTGCTTGCGCTTCTGCGGGACGAAGTAGTTGTAGTTGCGCGCGGTGGAGTCGGGGAACTCCTTCGCCCCGGCCTCCGCGTCCGTGAACTGCGGCTTCGGGAGGCTGCGCTCGACGGGCGGCGCTTCGGTCTCGGCGGTCGTCATGCTGACGCCCTTCCTGTCACTGGAGTGGTCTGGATGTCACTGGTCAGGGGTTCACCTGTGGTCGTGAACTTGTCGTAGAAGATCCGGGCCGCGGGCGCGCCGAGGTCGGACAGGACCGTGATCGCCGCTTCGACCATCGGCGGCGGCCCGCAGACGTAGGCATCGGTCCGCCGCAGGTCGCTCTCGTGCTTGCGGACGACGTCGGTCACGAACCCGACCTCGCCGTCCCAGTCCTCGCCCTCGACCGGCTCGGACAAGGCTGGTACGTAGGTGAAGTTCGGCAGCAGCTCCCCCAGGGACCGGAGCTCGTCCTCGAAGCAGAGGTCGCGCTTGCCGCGGGCACCGTAGTAGAAGGTCGCCTTGCGGGACGGGTCGCGCTCGGCCAGCGAGCGAAGGACCGACAGGATCGGGGCCATGCCGGCCCCCCCGCCCACGAACACGAGCTCGGCGGGGCTGTCCCGGAGGGTGAACACCCCGAACGGTCCGGAGATCGGCAGCTCGTCACCGACGGCCAGCGTGGTGTCGAGGAACCCCGAGAACATCCCGCCCGGGTAGCACTTGATGATGAACTCGAGCTGGCCGCTCTCCCTGGCCGACGTGTTCGCCATCGAGAACGACCGGGTCGCCCCGGTCCCGGGGATGCCGATGTCGACGTACTGGCCGGGGAAGAAGCGGAACTCGGGCTCAGCCGGCACGGACAGCACGAGGTGCCGGATGTCGTGCGTGACGTTCTCGTTCGACACGACAGTGGCGACGGCGCTCTGGATCGGCAGGCCCGACCGGATCATCTCCTCGTCGTAGTTCAGGAGCTCGATCGTGACGTCCTCGTACACGTGCGCTCGGCACAGCAAGGTGAAGCCCTCGTCCTTCTCGCTGTCCGGCAGGGCGAAGGTCGAGTAGCTGTCGTGCTCGACGTCCTCTCCTTCGAGCAGGAAGGACTTGCACGCCGCGCACTGGCCTTCCTTGCAGCCGTGCATGAGCATGATCCCCTGCTCGGCGGCTGCGCGGAGGACCGTCTGCTCCTCGTCGACCTCGATCTCGATCCCGACGGGCTCGAAGCGAACGATGTGCTTGTCAGCCATGGCTCCTCCTCGTCTGGGTTGCTCGGCAGGTGCGGTGAGGGTGGGGCGACGACGTACGGGGGCCGGGCTCACGCCGCGGCCCCCGTCGTGGTCAGACCTTCGTGGGCGCCTTGCCGGCCGGACCGTGCGCCGTGTAGTCGGCGTGGAAGGCCTTCTGCTCGTCCTTGCTCATCTCGTTCAGCAGGACGTTCGGGCTCTGCAGCGGCGGACAGCGCCGCAGGTGGTCCAGCGTCCACATCTTCTTCGGGTCGAGGTTCAGGTGCGGCTGCGCGACGAGCGTCTTGCCGTCGTCCCGCACGTAGCCCATGTCGGAGACGACGTCTGCCCAGTTCCAGCCGTGGTAGAGCGTCTCCCACTCCCGCTTGCCGATGAGCCGGCCCATGCTCGGGGTCTCGCGCTCCCCGTAGGTCGGGCGGAACGCCACGGTGTCTGTCCAGCGGCAGGCCTCGTGGCAGTAGGTGCGCGTCTGTCCGTCGACGTCGGCCATGACCATGTCCTCACGGACCAGGCACGGCACCATGCACGTCCAGCAGCGGTGCGGGTAGGCGTAGTCGACGTCCTCGAAGACGATCGGGTTGTGCCCGTTCGGCATCGAGAGCCGGTTGAAGTTCTCCCACCAGGCGCCGTACTTGTCGTACCAGCCGGGGTACTTGTACTCGA
>JAOPWP010000028.1 GCA_025965615.1 Frankiales bacterium | reverse complement strand
TGGCGACCGACCTCGGCTTGAGGCCCAGAGCGGTGAGGGTGTCCTCCGCCTGCTTGCGCGGCATCCCGACGACGTTGGGCACCGTGATCAGCTCCGGCCCCTTGCTGACCGCGAGCGCGATGCTCGTGCCGCGCGGCGCCGACCCGGTCGGCGGGGCCTGGTCCAGGACCAGCCCGGCGGCGACGTCCTCACTGAACGCCTCCGACACGGCGACAGCGAAGCCGCCGTCCTTGAGGGCCTTCTCGGCGACCTTGCGTTCCTTGCCGCGCACGTCGGGCACCGGCAGCACCTCGACGCCCTTGCTGAGCACCAGGGCGACGGGGGTCTGCGGAGGCAACTGGCTGCCGGGGACCGGGTCGGCGGCCAGGACCGTGCCGGCCTCGCGGGGGCTGAACTGCTCGGTCACGGTGCCGACGGGCAGGCCCAGCCCGGACAGGGCCGCGGTCGCCTGCTCACGGGTCATCCCGACGAGGTCGGGGACGGCCCGGCGGTCGGGACCCTTCGACAGGACCAGGGTGACCGTCGAGCCCTTGCGCAGCTCCTCGCGGGCGGGCGGGTCCTGGCGCAGGACGAGCCCGCTCGCCATCTGCTCGTCGAACTCCGCCGGAGCGACGACCGGCTCCAGCTCGGCGGCTCGTACGGCCGCCACGGCGTCGCTCTCGCTCAGCGCCACGAGGATCGGCGTCCGGGTCGTGCGGGAGGCGTCGAGCAGCGCAGACCCGCCGATGGCAGCACCCACGACGAGCAGCAGGGCCAGCACTGCGAGCAGAGGGCGCAGCCAGCGCCGGGGCGGTCGCGGCTGGGGGTGCGGTTCCACCTCGGGGCCGACGGCACCCGCCGTCCGGAGCTCGGCCAGCGGTACGACGAGGGTCGGGTGCGAGCCGGCGGGGCGCAGGACGGTCGAGCCGCTCGACAGCGACCTGCGCACGACCTGCAGCTCCTCGAGGAAGGCCCCGGCGTCGACCGGCCGCGCCTCAGGGTCCCGGCGGGTGGCCCGCAGGACGAGGGCGTCGAGCGCCTCCGGCACCCCGGCGACGGCGCTGCTGGGCGGCGGCACGTCCTCGTGGACGTGCCGGAAGGCGACGGTCATCGGGCTCTCGGAGCGGTAGGGCGGCTGGCCGGTCAGCAGCTCCCAGAGCAGGATGCCGGCGGCGTAGACGTCGGTGCGCGTGTCGGTGCGCCCCTGCTCCACCTGCTCGGGAGCCAGGTAGGCCATGGTGCCCATGAGGAAGCCGGTGGTCGCGGTCAGGTTGCTGGTCTCGATGGCCCGCGCCAGGCCGAAGTCGGTGACCTTGATCCGGCCGTCGTCGCCGAGCAGGACGTTCTCGGGCTTGACGTCGCGGTGCACGAGCCCGGCCGCGTGCGCTGCGGCGAGGGCCCGCAGCACCGGCTCGATCAGCTGCAGCGCGCGGGCCGCCGGGAGCGCGCCCTGGGCCGCGATCAGGTCGCGCAGCGTGCCGCCGACCACGTGCTCCATGACCAGGTACGCCGTGCCGGTCGCGGGGTCGGTGCCCTGGTCGTGCACCGCGACGACCTCGGGGCTGGAGAGCCTCGCGGCAGCACGCGCCTCACGGGCGAAGCGCTCGACGAAGTCGGGGTCCTGGGCGAGCAGCGGGCGCATGACCTTGACCGCGACCGTGCGGTCCAGGCGGGAATCGGTGGCCGCGTAGACCGTCGCCATGCCGCCGCTCGCGATGACGGCGTCGATGCGGTAGCGGCCGTCCAGCACGGCGCCGACCAGCGGATCGGGTCGCTCGAGCGTCGGGTCGGGGCCTCCGGCCTGCCTCCCGCCGGTCGTCTCCACAGGCGGCAGTCTAGGTGCGGCCGAGCGTGCGGCGGTCGTACGCCGCGCTGAGGCCGGCGGCCAGGCCGCGCCCGGAGGGGACGCGGCCGGGCGCCTCAGCCCTCGGGAAAGCGGGACTGGTGCCGGTTGATGCTGGCGATGTAGGTGTGCGTCTGGGGGAGCAGCCCACGGCGGCTGATCGAGCCCAGGCCCTGGTAGTAGCCCGCCAGCGCGGCGTCCTCCGACCCCGTCGACCGCACCAGCTGCTTGAGCAGGAGCACGCCTGCGGTGATGTTGTCCTGGGTCTTCAGCAGGTCGAGTGTCCGGCCGTGCTGCTGGGCGACGACGCGTCCGGTGGACGGCAGCACCTGCATCACCCCGATCGCGTCGACGCCGGACACGACCCCCTGCTGGAAGCCGCTCTCCTGGTAGGCGACGGACACCGCGAGCGACGGCGAGACACCGTGCTGCCGCGCGGTCGCCCCCACCATCTTGCGGACCTGCTCCTTGCCCGGGTGCTTGGCTGCCTTGAGCGTCTCCCGGTGCGAGGCCACCGAGCGGCGCACCGCCTCGGGGATGACCACCCCGGCGTTCGTGGTCGGCACTCCGGCGAGCTCGTCCCTCGGCGCCCCGCCCGGGATGGTCAGCTTCTGCCCCACCCGGATCGTGCTCGACTTGAGGGCGTTCCGGCTCGTGATGCTCCCGGCGCTGATCCCGTAGGCCTTGCCGAGGCCGCTCAGGGTGTCGCCGCTGACGACCACGTGGACCCGTCCGGCGCCAGGAGCGGAGGCCGCCCGCGCCGCGGTCCCGCCGGGGAGGTTCAGGGTCTTGCCCGCGTAGATGGTGGCGTTGCCGGCCAGCCCGTTGAGGCGCTGCAGCTCACCGACGGTCGTGCCGTGCGACCTGGCGAGGTCCCAGAGGGTGTCGCCGGGCCGGACGGTGATCAAGGACGGCGCGCCGGCCGTCACGACGACGGCCAGGGCGAGCAGCGTGCCAGCGGTGCGGCCGCGACCGCACCGGGAGGTGGCAGGTCGCGAGCTCGTGCGGGCAGAGGTGCGGCGGATCATGTCGAGGAGCCCCAAGTCGTCGTGGCGCAGGCAGGAACGTCCTGGCGACCGTACGCAGGTGGGGCTGATGTGACAAGGGGGGCAGCAGTACACGGAAGATAGCGGTGGTGTTGGAGCGACTGGTTGTACGACACGCCGGGAGTGTCCGCAGACTCCCGCACGCCGGGGCCCCTCCACCGGGCCCGTCGTAGGATGACCAGCGTCCAGACCGGGGAGCCCGCGGACGCGGGCTGAGAGGCTGACCGGGCCGAGTGCGGCCACCGTCGGCGACCCGCAGCACCCGATCGGGGTCGTGCCCGCGTGGGGAGTCCGCAGTGCCGTCGTCCGCAGACCCGTGGAACGTGGGCGGGCTCCAGCTGACCAGCCGCCTGCTCGTCGGGTCGGGGAAGTTCCGCTCCTTCGAGGTGATGCGGGCGGCCCTGCTGTCCTCTGGCGCCGAGCTGGTGACCGTGGCGCTGCGGCGGGTGGACCTCGACCGGGCGGGTCACGCCGACGGCAACAGCGGCGACGTCCTGGACCACGTACCCGCAGGCGTGCACCTGCTGCCGAACACCTCCGGAGCCGTCGACGCCGACGAGGCGGTGCGCCTCGCCCGGCTCGGCCGGGCGGTGACGGGCACCGCCCTGGTGAAGCTCGAGGTCACCCCCGACCCCCGCACCCTTGCCCCCGACCCCATCGACACCCTGCGCGCTGCCGAGCGGCTCGTCGCCGAGGGCTTCACCGTGCTGCCCTACTGCAGCGCCGACCCCGTCCTGTGCCGGCACCTCGAGGAGGCCGGTTGCGCCACGGTCATGCCGCTCGGAGCCTGGATCGGCAGCAACCGGGGGCTCCGCACGCGCGACGCGATCGAGGTCATCGTGGCCCAGGCGCACGTGCCGGTCGTCGTCGACGCCGGGCTCGGCGTGCCGAGCGATGCGGCCGAGGCCATGGAGATCGGGGCCGACGCGGTGCTGGTGAACACGGCCATCGCGGTCGCAGCCGACCCCGCCCTCATGGCCGAGGCGTTCGCCCTCGCCACCCGGGCCGGGCGGCTCGGCCACCTGGCCGGACGCGGCGAGGTCCTCGAGGGTGCGTCGGCGTCGTCCCCGCTCACCGGCTTCCTCACGTGAGCGCGCTGTGAGCGCCGCGCCGGGCCGCTTCGCCCGGCACCTGCTCGAGACGCCCCCCGTCCGTACTCCTCCGGCCGCCGCTCCGGGCGACCTCGACCGGGCCCTGGCCGCTCCGTCCCTCGAGAGCCTGCCTGTGCTGCTCTCGGCCGAGGCGCTGCCCCGCCTCGAGGAGCTGGCCCAGCGGGCCCGCGAGGTCACCCTGCAGCGGTTCGGCCGCGCCGTACGCCTGTTCGCACCGCTGTACGTGAGCAACGCCTGCCTGTCCAGCTGCACCTACTGCGGCTTCAGCAAGGGGCTCGACGTCGCTCGGAGGACCCTGACGGTCGACGAGGTCGTGGCGGAGGCCCGCACCCTGGTGGGCCGGGGGTTCCGCCACCTCCTGCTGGTCTCGGGCGAGCACCGGGTCGAGGTCTCCGCCGACTACCTGGTGGCCTGCGTCGAGGCGCTGCGACCCCTCGTCCCGTCGATCTCGGTCGAGACGCAGACCTGGAGCGACGACACCTACGCCCGGCTCGTGGCCGCGGGACTCGAGGGCGTCGTGCACTACCAGGAGACCTACGACCGCGCGCGCTACGCCGAGACCCACCTGGCCGGCTGGAAGCGCGACTACGACCGCCGGCTCGCCTCGACCGAGCGGGCCGCGGAGGCAGGGGTCCGCCGCCTCGGGATCGGCGCCCTGCTGGGGCTCTCGGGGGACTGGCGGGCCGACGTGGTCGCGGTCGCCCGGCACGCGGTGTGGCTCCAGCGGGCCTACTGGCGCACCGAGGTCACCGTCTCCCTGCCACGCATCAAGCCGTCGGCGTCGGGATTCCAACCACTCGTGGCGGTCTCGGACGCCGAGTACGTGCAGGCGCTGGCCGCGCTGCGGCTCGCCGCCCCCGAGGCCGGGATCGTGCTGTCCACCCGCGAGCCGGCTGCCCTGCGCGACGGGCTGGTGCGCATCGCGGTCACGACCATGAGCGCCGGGTCGTCGACCGAACCGGGCGGCTACCTCACGCCGGGAACGGCTCAGGAGCAGTTCAGCATCAGCGACGAGCGGTCACCGGCCGAGGTCGCGGCGATGCTCGAGGCGGCCGGCTACGACCCGGTCTGGAAGGACGCCTTCCCCCTGGTCGACGTGGCAGCCCGGCTGCCCTGAAGGTCGCGGACCCGCAGGCACCTGCTCTGCCGGTCGTGGCTGCACGCCGACCTCGACGCGATGTGGCCGTGCGCCGTCGACAGCCACACGCCGTCGTCGTCTCTCATCCGGCGGCGGGGATCCCTGGCCTTTAGCATCCGGCGGGTGACCGCTTCGAGCCCGCTCCGCCTGCGCCTGGTGTCGCCCGACGGGTCGACGGGGCACCCCCTTGCCGCCTACCTCCAGGGCGCGGGGGCCGTGCTGGTGCGCGAGCCGACAGGACGCGCCGACGCGGTCGTCGTGCTGGACCCGTCTGCCCTGGCCGAGCACGTCGAGGACGCGCTGCTCGCCGGGACCTCCCGGGGCACACCTGTCCTGCTCGTCGGCCCGCGCATGAGCACGGCCCTGACCGACGCCGCGGGTCTGGTCCCCGGTCCGGTCCTGCCGGTCCACGTCGTCCGCGTACGGCCCGGCAAGGACGCCGGTGAGGTCACCGCCCGGCTCGGCGCCGACGAGCTGCTGCTGACCGACTGCTGGCCGCTGCAGGAGAAGGTGGCTGACGACGTCGAGGTCGTCCTGACCGCGAACCGAGCGTTCCGCGACCACCCCGTCGCAACCTGGCGCCCGGCCACGGCGGTGGCGACCCTGACGGTCGGGTCCACGTCCGAGACCCTCGCCGACCCGGCCTTCCACCGGATCGTGCACCGACTGGTCCGCCACGTGGTGGGCCACCGCGACGCCGCCCCGGTCCGCGTGGGCATGCTGGGCTACGGCGCGATCGGGCACGAGCACGCACTCGCCATCCAGGCGACGGCGGGGCTCGAGCTGGCGGCGGTCTGCGACCCGAACCCGGCACGGCTGCAGGCGGCGCGCCAGGTCACTGCGGACGTACGCGGTCATGCCGACGGGGCCGACCTGCTGGCCGACGACGGTGTCGACCTCGTCATCGTGTCGACGCCGCCTGACACGCACGCAGACCAGGCGCTCCGGGCCCTGCGGGCCGGCAAGCACGTCGTCGTCGAGAAGCCGTTCTGCCTGACCGTCGAGCAGGCCGACCGGCAGATCGCGGCTGCGGCCGAGGCAGGTCTGACGCTGGCGGTCTACCAGAACCGCCGGTGGGACGTGGACTACCTCGCCCTCAAGGCCGCCGTCCGTGCCGGCCGGCTCGGCGAGGTCTTCCACCTCGAGAGCTTCGTCGGCGGACACGACCACCCGTGCAACTTCTGGCACAGCGACGAGGCGATCAGCGGGGGAGCCATCTACGACTGGGGCAGCCACTACCTCGACTGGGTGCTCGACCTGTTCTCGCAGCAGGTCGCGTGGGTGTCGGCCACGGCCCACAAGCGCCTGTGGCACGACGTCACCAACGCCGACCACACCCGGGTGCTCGTCCACTTCGTCGACGGCGTCGAGGCCGAGTTCACCCACTCCGACCTGGCGGCCGCCCGCAAGCCGAAGTTCTACGTGCTCGGCACGCAGGGCGCGATCGTGGGTGCCTGGCGGTCGGAGCGGCTGGTGAGCCGCTCCCCGATCGGCCTGCTGGTCGAGGACCACCTCGCGGCGTCCGACTCCCCGGCCACGCTCACGCTGCACGCAGCGGGCGGCGACGAGACGCTGCTCGCCGTACCGCCTGCGCCGCAGCAGCCGTTCCACCGCGAGCTCGCGGACCAGCTGCTGTCGGGCGAGCCGATGTCCGTCACCCCGGCGGGAAGCCGTCGCAACATCGCGGTGATGGAGGCCGCCACGAGGTCCGCTGCCGACGACGGCAGGCCGGTCGTGCCGGCCCTGTGACCGAGCCGGTGCGCTGGGGCTTCCTGGGGGCAGGCATGGTCGCGACAGCTGCGCTCGCACCGGCTGTCGCCGCGGCGTCGGGCGCCGTCCTGCACGCAGCCGCAGCGCGGGACCTGGAGCGGGCCCGGGGGCTGCGCCCGCGGGTCGCCTACGACGACTACCCGGCGCTGCTCGCCGACGCCGAGGTCGAGGTTGTCTACATCTCGCTCGCCAACGACGCGCACCTGCCCTGGACGCTGGCCGCCCTGCGCGCCGGCAAGCACGTCCTGTGCGAGAAGCCGCTCGGACTGACCGCGGCAGAAGTGGACGAGATGGCGGCCGCCGCGGGGGACCTGCGGGTCGTCGAGGCGAGCTGGTACAGGTGGCACCCGCGGGTGCGGTGGGCCCAGGCCCGGTTGGCCGGGATCGGGCCCGTGCGCCACGTCGCTGCCGGCTTCACCTTCGCCGGAGCGCTGGACGGGAACTACCGGCTCGACCCGGCCAGAGGCGGAGGCGCGCTGTACGACGTCGGTTGCTACGCGGTCTCGGCCTGCCTCTGGGCCGTCGACGCAGGACTCCCCGTCGACGTGGTGGCGCAGTCGAGGCTCGGGCCGACCGGGGTCGACCTCGACACGAAGGCCATCCTGCGGTGGGAGAGCGGGGCCGAGGCCGAGGTGCAGGCCGGCATCTCCTCGGGCGAGGGGCAGTGGCTGGTCATCACGGGGGAACGAGGCGAGATCGAGCTGCGTGACGCGCCCTACACCTCGTGGAAGGACGACGCCACCGAGCTGTGGGTCTCCGACGGGCGGGGGACCGAGCGCGTGGCGGTGCCGGCCACCGACGCCTACCAGGTGATGGTCGAGGAGGTCTCGGCGGTCCTGCGCGGGCGGCCCGGCTGGGTGCTGCCCCTTTCCCAGTCCCGGGCCACAGCCGCCGTCCTCGACGCCGCGCGGGCCTCCGCAGCGAGCTCAGGGCTTCCGGTCGCCCCGACGCCGGCCCCGGGGGAGCGGCACGCTCACTAGGCTGCCCCTGTGGAGATGCTGAGCATGACCGAGGTGGCCCAGCGCATGGGCATCGGCCCGACCGGAGTGCGTGACCTGGTGTCGGCCGGTCAGCTGCTGTCGGTACCGACGCCGGACGGCCCGCGCATCCCGGCTGAGCAGCTCGACGGCGACGTCCTCGTCAAGCACCTGGTCCCGGTCCTCACGCTGCTCAAGGACGCGGGCTACTCCAGCGAGGAGGCGCTGCGCTGGCTGACCACGCCCGACGACACGCTGCCGGGCACGCCCCTCCAGGCACTGCACGAGAACCGGGCCACCGAGATCAAGCGCAGAGCGCAGGCCCTGGGGTTCTGAGGCCCGGGCCAGCTCAGGGGTTGGCCGAGTCGGTGTTGGAGTTCTCCTCGGGCTCCTTCTCCTTGCGCCGGAGCAGCACACCGGTGGCGGCGAGGGTCAGCACCAGCAGGCCGAGCAGGCCCACCTCGACCATGGCGCGGGCGAACTCAGGGCCCTTGCCGATGTACTCGTTGGCCCCCTTCACCGCCAGCACGACGATCTCCTTGATGCAGACGAGGATGCCGGCGATCAGGAACGGCTCAGCCACGATCTGCCGCTCCTTCAGCGTGATCCGGACGGCGTACAGCAGCTCCACGAAGATGAAGACGAGCAGGATGGCGTCGAGGGTGTCCAGGAGCGCGTCGGGGCCCTCGTCCTGGGCGCCGTCGAACAGCGCCATGCCGGCGCGGACGACGAGCACCACCGCTCCGACCCCCAGCAGCGCAGCGATCGACACGTAGATCGCGTCCTCGAGCAGGACGAACGCTCGGTTCCCCCACCGGACGTGCAGGGGCGGCGTCTCCTTCTCGGAATCTGGCATGCGGCGATTCTGCCCTCCCGTAGGCTCGCGCACGTGCTCCTGACGGTGAACGGACGCATGTCGGAGGTCCCTGACGGGACCGACCTGCCCGGCCTGCTCGTCTCCTTGGGGCTGCGCGCGGGCTCGGTCGTCGTGGAGCACAACGGCACCGCGCTGCTCCGTTCGGAGCTGGCGTCGACGCCGCTGCGCGACGGCGACCGGCTGGAGCTGGTCCGGGCGGTCGCGGGTGGCTGAGGCGCAGCAGGCCCCCCCCGCAGAGCCGGCGCGGGCGCGGCTCGCGAGGGCCCGCCTCTACCTCTGCACGCCGTCGCGCCCTGACCTCGCCGAGTTCCTGGACGCGGTGCTGTCCGGGGGGGTCGACGTGGTCCAGCTGCGGGAGAAGGGCCTCGAGGCGAAGCAGGAGATCGCCCTGTGCGAGGTGATGGCAGCAGCGGCCGAGCGGCACGGGGCGCTCTGGTCGGTCAACGACCGCGCCGACGTCGCCCTCGCCGCACGGCCGGACGTGCTGCACCTCGGGCAGGACGACCTGCCGGTGCCGGTGGCGCGCACGATCCTCGGGACGGACGTCCTGATCGGCCGGTCCTGCCACGACGAGGAGCAGGTCCTCGCGGGCGCCGTGGAGCAGGGCGTCGACTACTTCTGCGTGGGACCGACGTGGCCCACCCCGACCAAGCCGGGTCGTGCTGCCCCGGGGCTGGCCCTGACCCGGTTCGCGACGGGTGCTGCCGCCGGGCGGCCGTGGTTCGCCATCGGCGGGATCGACGAGAGCAACCTCGACGAGGTGCTGGAGGCGGGCGCCCGGCGGGTGGTCGTCGTGCGCGCCCTCACCGAGTCGGCAGACCCGTACGCCAGTGCGGCCCGTCTGTCAGCGCGGCTGGCCGAGGCTGCGCGGGACTGACCCCTGTCAGCTCGGCAGGAAGCTCGCGCCGACGATCACGGCCACCATGAGCACGAACAGGCCGAGGACCGACAGCGCGATGATCATCGGGGTCCGGTTGCCCGAGACCGGGCCCATGTTGGGGGTGTTCTTGCGGTCGTCACCGACGGTGCCGGACATCTGGTCCGCCATCGCGGGGGTGTCGCCCGGGTCGGTCCCCCCGCCGGGCTCGAGGCCGGCCGTGATCGCGGGGTCTGGGTCGCCGGTTTCGCTGGTCTTCGCTCGATCGTCTTGAGGCACTCCGGAAAGGTCCCCGCAGAGGCCCGGATCAACCCTTCTGGGCGCCCCCGCGACGCGCTGCCCAGGCCCGTCCGAGCCCTGGCAGCGCGACCGCTGCACGCCGTCCTCTGCTCACGGTCACCCGCTGCCCGAGCACCTGGTAGTCGGCCTTCTCGATCTCGTCGAGGATCCCGCCGTAGAGCGCCAGGGCCGTCTCGATACAGGGCCGGCTGGTCGGGTGCAGCAGGCGTACTCCGGAGTGGGCGGTGCGGTAGATCTCGCGGGTACGGGCGACCTCGAAGGCGAGCAGGCGACGGACCGGCCCGTCGACGACCCCGTGCTCCAGGTGCTCACGGGTGACCCCGAAGACCGCGAGGTCCTCCATCGGCAGGTACACCCGGCCACGCCGCAGGTCCTCGCCGACGTCCCGCAGGAAGTTGCTGAGCTGGAAGGCGATCCCGAGGTCGGCGGCGTAGGGATCCGCGACCTCGCGGGGGACCAGCGGCTCGAGCACGGGGACCATCTCGAGGCCGATCACGGCGGCCGAGCCGTAGACGTAGGTCATCAGGTCGTCGTAGGTGGCGTACTCGGTCACGGTGAGGTCCATGCGCATGCTCGCGAGGAACGCCTCGACGTAGTCCATCGGGATGTCCCAGCGGCGCACCGTGTCGACCACGGCCCGGCTGATCGGGTGCTCGCTGCCGCCCGCCTCGACGTCGCGCAGGAACTGCTCCCCCCAACCGACCAGCCAGTCGGCCTTCTCGGCGTCGGTGAGGGTGCTGGCGAGGTCGTCGACGATCTCGTCGGCGTAGCGCGCGAACCCGTACAGCGCGTGGACGTAGGGCCGCTTCCAGGCCGGAAGGAGCAGGGTCGCGAGGTAGTACGTCTTGCCGTGGCCCGCGTTGAGCCGCCGGCAGGCCTCGTAGGACTCGCGCAGCTGCGGGTCGCGGATGCCTGCCGCGTCCAGCTCCCGGTTGCTCACGGGCCGGGAGTCTGGCAGACGGCCGCACCGGCCGCAGGGCGAGCCCGCCCGCGCCCGCTCACGGGCCGAGCCGTCACTCCGGCACACAACCGGGGGAGGGCCGGGCGCCTCGGCCCCAGGCGACCGCCCCGCTGAGCGTGCGAGCGCTTGTGCGACGCCACGGGCAGAGGCGGTTGTGTGCAGATGTGCGCGCCCCGCCACCGGACGGCCCTTCCACAGGAGGCGGCCGTCCACAGGGCGCGCCCGGGCCGGGACACGAGCGGGCACAGGACCACACGGTGGCTGCGTGGAGGAGGTGGAGGCGCTGCTGGCCCGTCAGGGCGGGATCGCTCGTGAGCGTGATGTGGTGCGGGCCGGGCTCAGCCGTCGACGCCTGCGACGGGCGGTGCGCGACGGTCGGTTGAGGCGGTTGACCCCGCACCTGGTCACGAACGTCGCGCACCCCGGACCTCACGAGCAGCTGCGGGCCGCGGCGGTCGGGCTCGACGCCACGGTCAGCCATCAGGACGCAGCGCTGCTCTGGGGACTGGAGCTGGTCCGGACGCCGGAGCGCCGCCACGTGACCGTGCCGCGCTGTCGATCGCGGCGGACGCACGAGGGCACGCAGGTGCACCGGGCCGATCTGGGACCGGACGAGCGGGTCCATCGAGACGGCGTGTGGATGACGACCCCGGTCCGGACGCTCGTCGACCTGTGCAGGGTCCTGTCGTTGGCCGAGGCCGTCGTGGTCCTCGACTCCGCCCTCCGGCTGGGGGTCGTGAGCGTCGACGTGCTGGCCGCTGCTGTCCGGGACGTGCCCCCTGGGCCGGGTCGCAGGCGGGTCGTCAGGGCCTTCCAGCACATCGACCCGCACAGCGGGTCGGTGCTCGAGTCGCTCTGCCGGGTCCTGCTCGTCCTGGCCGGGCTCGGCCCCTTCGAGACGCAGCTCGTGGTCGAGGATGCCCAGGGGGTCAGGATCGGTCGAGTCGACTTCGCCTGGCCGGGTGAGCGTCTCGTCGTCGAGACCGACGGCTTCGCCTTCCACACCGACCGTCGAGCGTTCCGGGAGGACCGGCGGCGCGGCAACCGGCTCCAGCTGGCGGGGTGGCTGGTGCTGCGCTTCACCTGGGAGGACGTCGTCGACCACCCGGACGAGGTGGTGAACGCCGTCAGGCAGGCACTCGGCCGCTAGAGGAACCGGCTCACGGTCTCGCGATCACCGGACCGGGAGGGGTCGCGAGGCGCATCGCCCGCGACCGGTAGCCCCTGTCCTTGCCGAGGATGCGCTCGGCCGCGAGCCGACCCGAGATCAGCACCATCGGCACGCCCACCCCCGGCTGGGTGCCGGACCCGGCGAACACCACGCCGTCGACCTTCGGAGCCAGGTTGCTCGGACGGAACGGGCCGGTCTGCAGGAAGGAGTGGGCGGCGGCGAAGGGAGCGCCCTGCTCCATGCCCCGGGCCTGCCAGTCGGCGGGTGTGGTGACGTCCTCGACCTCGATGCCGTCCCCGAAGCCCACGTAGCCCATGGCCTCGAGCCGGGCGACCGCCTCGTCGCGGTAGCGCGGCCCGACCACGTCCCAGTCGATCCCGGCGCTCGTGTTCGGGGTGGGGAGCAGCACGTAGTAGATCTGCTTGCCCTCGGGCGCCAGGGCGGGGTCGCTGTGGGTCGGGTTCGTGACGAGGATCGACGGGTCGGTCATCAGCTGCTGGTCGTCGATGAGGTCGGTGAACACCGACTTCCAGGCCTTGCCGAAGTGGATGTTGTGGTGGGCGGTCTTCGTGTAGGCCTGCGACGAGCCGGCCAGCAGCAGGAAACAGCTGGGGGAGTAGTCCAGCGACCGCACCCGGCGCGGAGTGGCCTGCGGCGGCAGCAGCTCGCGGTAGGCGACCGGCAGGTCGGGGTTCAGCACCACGACGTCGGCCGGGATCCGCTCCCCGTCGGCGGTCTCGACCCCGACGGCCCGGCCGTGCTCGACCAGCACGCGGGTCACGGTCGTGCCGTACCGCAGCTCGACGCCGTGCTTCTCGGCCGCCCCGGCGAGCGCCCGGGGTACGGC
This sequence comes from Frankiales bacterium, assembly GCA_025965615.1. Taxonomy (GTDB): domain Bacteria; phylum Actinomycetota; class Actinomycetes; order Mycobacteriales; family SCTD01; genus SCTD01. Next base: position 107 of record JAOPWP010000028.1, on the reverse strand, counting down.
GTGCATGCCGCCCTTGGGGAAGAACACCCCGGCGACCGAGTCCATGTAGGCGATGACGGCGTAGATCGCGAGGGCGTCGTAGGGCGACAGCCCCGCGTACATCGACT
>JAOPWP010000259.1 GCA_025965615.1 Frankiales bacterium | reverse complement strand
CGGCCCGCCCGACCTGCAGCGGCTCGACGTCGACGTCGACCTGCAGCCGCACCGTCTGCGCCCCGCGCTGCTGCCGCCCGGCCAGGCTGACCCCGGCGGTGATCCCCTGCGCCGAGCCGGTGTCGGGCGGCGGCTCGGACCGCGCGGCCGTGAGGCCGAGGGTCACGACCAGGCCGAGGGCCGCCGAGGCCGCCACGAGCCGGCGCCGGTTCGTGGCGTCGGGACCCTCCGAGGCGTCGGTCGGTGCGGGCGGCGGCCCGCCCCCCGGCACGCGGATCGTGATCGGCGGTGACGGCGGACGTCCGGCCATCAGGCTCAGACCGGTCGCAGCAGAGGGTCCGGGCTCATCGACCCGAGCAGGCGCTCGAGGGCCACCTCGACGTCCTCGCGCCACGACACCGCCGACTTCAGCTCGAGCCGCAGGCGCGGGTAGCGGTGGTGGGGGCGCACCGTCTTGAACCCCACCGAGCGCAGGTGGTCGGCGGGTAGGACGCACGCCGGCGCCTCCCAGCGCTCGTCGCCGAAGGCCTCGATCGCGCGCACACCACGCCGGACCAGGTCCTTCGCGACGCCCTGGACGAGCATGCGGGCCAGGCCGCCGCCGGCGAAGTCGGGATGCACGTGACCGGTCATCAGCAGGACGGCGTCGGCGCTGATCGGGCTGGTCGGGAAGGCCACCGACCGAGGGACGTAGGCAGGCGGGGCGTACATCACGAAGCCGGCCGGGACGCTGTCGACATAGACGATCTTGCCGCAGCTACCCCAGTCCAGCAGCGTCGCGGAGACCCACGACTCCTTCTCGAATCCGGTGTCACCGGCCTCCAGCGCACGGTCGTGCGCGACGGGGTCGAGCTCCCAGAACACGCACTGCCGGCAGCGCCCGGGCAGGTCGTCGAGGTTGTCGAGGGTGATGCTGACGACGCGCCGGCTCATCGGACGGGCGGGACGGACGGCGTCCGAGACGGACCGGCCAGCCGCCCGCCGAGCGACACACCACCCGCAGCGCGGGCGGACGGACGCTGGGGCACGGCGCGCTCCTGCTCGGTCGATGTGGTCAGACCAGGGTAGATCGTCTGCTCCAGGGCCGCCAGGATCTCGAAGCGAGCGATTCCTGTCGGAGCCGGTTCGTCGCGGTCGGTGCCGCTGACGCGCCTGCGGGCGGTCGGGTGGCGGGGGACAACTCCGGTGACGCCTCGGCGGCCCGCGGGTAACCTCGCTCCATGGCGACGCGTCCCGGTCCAGGTGTCACCCTCGACGCCTTCACCGATCGCTACGCCCAGCGCACGCATGGCATGACCGCCTCGGAGATCCGGGCGCTGTTCGCCGTCGCGTCCCGGCCCGAGGTCGTGAGCCTCGCGGGCGGCATGCCCAACCTCTCGGCCCTCCCGCTCGACGCCGTCGGCAAGCTCACCGGCGAGCTGATCTCGTCCCGCGGGGCCCAGGCCCTCCAGTACGGCTCCGGTCAGGGTGACCCGCACCTGCGCGAGCTGATCTGCGACGTCATGGCGCTCGAGGGCATCGAGGCCTCGTCCGAGGACGTCGTCGTCACCGTCGGCAGCCAGCAGGCGCTCGACCTGGTGACCCGCGTGTTCATCGACCCGGGCGACGTCGTGCTCGCCGAGGCCCCGTCCTACGTCGGCGCGCTGGGCACGTTCGCGGCCTTCCAGGCGGAGGTCGTCCACGTGGCGATGGACGACGAGGGGCTCGTCCCCGAGGCGCTTCGCGAGGCCATCGCCGCGGTGAAGGCGGCCGGCAAGAAGGCCAAGTTCCTCTACACCGTCCCGAACTTCCACAACCCGGCCGGCGTCTCGCTCGTCGAGTCCCGGCGCGACGAGGTGCTGGCGATCTGCGAGGAAGCCGGCCTGCTCGTGCTGGAGGACAATCCGTACGGCCTGCTGGGGTTCGACGCGCCGCCGACCCGCGCGATCCGCGCCCGCGGCACCGACGCCTCCGGTCGCAGCGACTCCGTCCTCTATCTCGGCTCCTTCAGCAAGACCTTCGCGCCCGGCCTCCGCGTGGGTTGGGTCCTCGCACCCCATGCCGTGCGCGAGAAGCTCGTGCTGGCAGCAGAAGCCGCCGTGCTCTGCCCGCCCCAGCTCAACCAGATGCTGGTCGCCGACTACCTGTCCACGCAGGACTGGCAGGGGCAGGTGGCGGCGTTCCGCTCGATGTCCCGCGAGCGCCGCGACGCCAGGCTCGAGGCCCTGGCCCAGCTGATGCCGGCCGGCACGACGTGGACGCACCCGACGGGCGGCTTCTACGTGTGGGTGACGCTCCCCGGCGAGCTCGACTCCAAGCTGCTGCTGCCCCGCGCGGTCACCGCCCGGGTGGCGTTCGTCCCCGGCACCGCCTTCTACGCCGACGGCACCGGCCGCAACCACCTGCGGCTGTCCTACTGCTACCCGGAGCCGGAGCGGATCCGCGAGGGAGTACGACGGCTGTCGACCGTGCTCGACGAGGAGGTCGAGCTGCGTGCCACGTTCGGCGCCACCGGCCCCGGACGGGCGTCGCGCCGGCAGGCCGAGTCGCCGAGCCCGGACATGGCATGACCGCGGAGCGGGTCATGCCCGTGAAGGACAGCATGACCGCGGAGCGGGTGCTGGTCCTCGCCGGCGGCCTCTCGCACGAGCGTGACGTCTCGCTGAAGTCGGGCCGGCGGGTGCTCGACGCCCTCCGGTCGGTCGGCGTCGAGGCGGAGCTGCGTGATGCCGACGCCTCGTTGCTGACCCACCTGGCCGAGACCCAGGCCGGGGGGCGCCCGTACTCCGCCGTGCTCGTCGCCCTGCACGGAGGCGCCGGTGAGGACGGTGCGCTGCGCGAGGTGCTCGAGATCGCCGAGGTCCCCTACGTCGGGTCGACGCCCGATGCCTGCCGCATCGCGTGGGACAAGCCGACGGCGAAGGCGCTTGTCAGCCGGGCTGGGCTGTCGACCCCGGGGTCGGTGGTGCTTCCGCACGCCGCGTTCCGCGAGCTCGGGGCCAGCGCCGTGCTCGACCGGCTGGTCGGCCACCTCGGCCTGCCGCTCATGGTCAAGCCGGCTCGAGGCGGGTCGGCCCTCGGCTGCACCACCGTCGACAAGCCCGACGAGCTCCCGGGTGCCATGGTCTCGTGCTTCTCCTACGGCGAGGCGGCGCTCGTCGAGCAGTTCGTGACCGGCACCGAGGTTGCGGTCACCGTCGTCGACACCGGTTCGGGTCCCCGGGCCCTGCCCGCGGTCGAGATCGTGCCGCTGTCCGGGGTCTACGACTACACGGCTCGTTACACGGCCGGGCAGACCGAGTTCTATGCCCCAGCAAGGCTTGCCGACTCGGTGGCCGCGGCGGTGGCCGAGGTCGCCGTCGCCGCCCACGTCGCTCTCGGGCTCCGTGACCTGTCGCGGGTCGACCTCATCGTCGACGCCGAGGGCGCGGCGCACCTGCTCGAGGTCAACACCTCGCCCGGCATGACCGAGACGTCGCTGCTCCCGATGGCGGTCGAGGCGGCCGGGCTCTCGTTCGGCGAGCTGCTGCGCGAGCTGCTCCGGCAGGCGGCTGCCCGCGGCTGAGCCCCGGGGCCTCCCCGGCGGGGCCCGGCGCGGACGTCCACCCCCCGTACCTGATCGTGTGGCGTCCGGACCTGGACATTTCGGGCACCGGATCGCCACAGGATCAGGGACGGTCGAGGTGGACGGGTCGATGGAGGGCCCTACTGCTCCGGGACGCTCCCGGTGTCGATCACGGCGACGATGCGCTCGAGGTCGTCGAGGGAGGCGAACTCGATCGTCAGCTTGCCGCGCGAACGGCCGAGGTCGACCTTGACCCGCGTCTCGAGCCGGTCGGACAGCCGCTCGGCCACCTCGGCGAGCTTCGCCGGGACCGGGCGCTTCGACGGGGAGCGGCGAGGCCCGCCGTCGGGCGCGTCGGGGTCGAGCTGAGCCAGCTGCACGGCCTCCTCGACGCCGCGCACCGACATCCCCTCGGCCACGACGCGGCCGGCCATGACCTCCTGGGCGTCCGGGGTCGACAGGCCGAGGATCGCGCGGGCGTGGCCGGCCGACAGCACGCCCGCGGCGACGCGTCGCTGGACCGGGGCGGGCAGCTGGAGGAGCCGGATCGTGTTCGAGATCTGCGGGCGGGACCGGCCGATCCGCAGCGCGAGCTCCTCGTGCGTGGCACCGAACTCCTGGAGCAGCTGCTGGTAGGCGGCCGCCTCCTCGAGCGGGTTGAGCTGCTGGCGGTGCAGGTTCTCCAGCAGGGCGTCGCGGAGCATCGCGTCGTCGTCGGTCTCGCGGACGATCGCCGGGATCGTCCCGGTGCCGGCCTCCTGCGACGCGCGCCACCGCCGCTCGCCCATGACCAGCTCGAAGCGGTCCGAGCCATCCGGGCCGGAAGCGACCTGGCGCACCACGACCGGCTGGAGCAGGCCGACCTCGCGGATCGAGGTGACCAGCTCCGACAGCGCCTCGGGGTCGAAGTGCGTACGCGGCTGCAGCGGGTTGGGGGTGATCGAGGCCAGCGGCAGCTCGGCGAAGTAGGCCCCGGCGACGTCGTGCGGTCGGACGGCGGCCGGTGCCCCGCCGGGAGCGCCGGCAGCGGAGGCGCCAGCCTCCGGCTCTCCCGGGCCCTGACCCGGCAGGACCTGAGGCGGCGCCGTCACCGCGGGCCCGGTCGGGATGAGGGCGCCGAGGCCGCGGCCCAGACCTCCCGTACGCCGTGCTGCGTTCACGTGCCACTCCCAGCTGCCGGCGCGGCACCGCGCTCGGCGATCTCGCGCGCGGCTTCGACGTAGGCCAGTGCGCCGCGCGAGCCGGGGTCGTAGGTGACGACCGACTGCCCGTAGCCCGGCGCCTCGGAGACCCGGACGCTGCGCGGGATGGCGGTGGCCAGCACGGTGTCCCCGAAGTGGCTGCGCACCTCCTCGGCGACCTGGTCGGCGAGGCGGGTGCGCGCGTCGTACATGGTCAGCAGGATCGTCGACACGTGCAGCGAGGTGTTGAGGTGCTGCCGGACGAGCTCCACGTTCTTCAGCAGCTGTCCGAGCCCCTCGAGCGCGTAGTACTCGCACTGGATCGGGATCAGCAGCTCACGGGTGGCCACCATCGCGTTGACGGTGAGCAGGCCCAGCGACGGCGGGCAGTCGACCAGCACGTAGTCGAGGTCCGCGCCCGGGCCGGCGCAGTAGGCCTCGATCGCCCGCTGCAGCCGGCTCTCGCGCGCCACGACGCTGACCAGCTCGATCTCGGCCCCGGCCAGGTCGATCGTGGCGGGGACGCACCACAGGTTCGCGACCCCGTCAGCCGGCTGGACGACCTCGGCGATCGGCACCTCGTCGATCAGCACGTCGTAGACGTTGGGGGTGCCGGAGTGGTGGGCCACCCCGAGGCCGGTCGAGCAGTTGCCCTGCGGGTCGAGGTCGATCACCAGGACCTTGGCGCCGTGCAGGGCGAGCGCCGCCGCGAGGTTGACCGTCGAGGTGGTCTTGCCGACGCCACCCTTCTGGTTCGCCACGGTGATCACCCGGAGGGACGCGGGGCGCGGGAAGTCGTAGCGACCATGGGGGTTCAGAGCGCGTACGGCCGCTGCCGCCTGCGCGCCGATCGGCAGGTCGTCGTCGGTGGAGAACGAGCTGGCGGTCGGCTCCTGGTCGCGCAGCACCGCACGCATCCGGGCCGCCGCCGGGTCCGTGAGGTGCCCGGCCGGGGCGGGCTCGGCGGGGTCGGCCTCGGGGGGCGAGCTCGGCTCGTCCGCGGCAGGCGCGGCCGCGCTGACGGGGAGGGGGTCGGTCGGCTGCACGGCTTCGACCGGAGCGACCAGGACCACGGGCGCGACCGGCGCATCGGGGCCGGTGCGCAACTCGGGCGGGAGGACGGCCGGCAGGTCGGGCGGCGCCTCGGGGGACGGGGCGGTGGCCGCCGTCTCGGCGGACGGGACCGCCGCCGCAGTGTCGGCGGGCGACCCGGTGACGGTGGCCGGCTCGGCAGCGCGCTCGCCCTCCGGCCGAAGGGCCTCGCGGGCCTGCGGCTGCTCGACGACCCGGACGGTGCCGGGCGGGAGCGACGGCTTGCGGCTGGGCCAGCCCAGACCTCCGGAGGGGGCTCCGCCGTGCGCGCCACGCCGTCCGCGGCCGGGCCAGCCCAGTCCGCTCATCGGCGGTCCCGGCGCTTGCTCGTGGCCGAGATCCCCCCGGGGCGCACGGACGGCTTGGCGCTCTTGCGCCCGGTCGCGACGGCCCGGTCGCCGCGATGGACGACGACGACCCGGGCCTCGGTCAGCCCGGTCCCGACCGTCACCACCTCGGCGCCGCTGGCGCCGGCGGCCTGCAGGGCGGCTCCGGCTGCGCTCAGCTCGCTGTCGGCCCGGTCGCCCTTGAGCGCGAGGAGCCGGCCCGACGGCGACAGCAGCGGCAGCGCCCAGCCGGCGAGCCGGTCGAGCGGGGCCACGGCCCGGGCGGTGACGACGTCGACCAGCACCGAGCCGGCCATGTCCTCTGCCCGCGCGCGCCGGACGACAGCCGTACGCAGTTCCAGCTCGGCCACGACCTCCTCGAGGAAGGTCGCCCGGCGCAGCAGCGGCTCGACGAGGATCACGGTCACGTCGGGGCGCATCACGGCCAGGACGACTCCCGGGAGCCCCGCGCCGGATCCCACGTCGGCGACGACCTGACCCGGTTCGAGCAGCTCAGCCAGGCCGGCGCAGTTGAGCAGGTGCCGCTCCCACAGCCGCGGCGCCTCGCGCGGGCCCAGCAGACCCCGCTCGACTCCGGGACCGGCGAGCAGGGCGGCGTAGCGCTCCATCGTCGGCAGGGCTTCGCCGAAGACGGCTCGCGCCTGCGCGGGGACTTCGAGCAGCTCGGTCATCAGCCGGCGTCGGGCACGACCACGACGCGGCGCTCCGGCTCGACGCCCTCGGACTCGCTGCGCACACCGTCGACCGCCGCCACCGCGTCGTGGACCACCTTGCGCTCGAACGGGGTCATCGGGGCCAGCTTGACCGGCTCCTTCGACTCGAGGCTGCGCTGGGCAGCCCGCGTGCCGATCTCGGTCAGCTCCTCCTTGCGGGCGGCGCGCCACCCACCGATGTCGAGCATCAGCCGGCTGCGTACGCCCGTCTCGCGCACGACCGCGAGGCGGGTGAGCTCCTGGACCGCCTCGAGGACCTGCCCGTGCTGGCCGACGAGCGCGTCGAGGCCGTCACCCACGATCGCCACCACCGCGCGCTCGCCCTCGACGTCCATGTCGATGTCACCGTCGACGTCGGCGATGTCGAGCAGCCGCTCCAGGTAGTCGCCCGCGATGTCCCCCTCGCGCACGAGCAGCTCCTGCCCGCTGAGCGGGGCGGCCGTGTCAGCGGTGTCAGCGGTCGAGGGGGAGGCGTCGGTCTCGGTCACGGGGCTGCAGGTCCTTCGTCGGGGGGTCGTGCGGAGCGGATCAGGTCTGTCGTCGTGGGGCGGGGGCGGTCCGGCGGGCGGGCAGGCGCCTCGGGCCGGGGGCTCCCGGCCAGGTTAGCGGCGTACGGCCGGCGGGGTCGGGGTCGTGCACAGGGAGACCGGCGCAGAGGGCCCAGCGACGGCGCAGGTCATCGGCCGCCGCTGCGGCGCTTGTTCTTGCGGCTGCCGGCGGTCCGGCGCGCACCCGGCGCGGACCCGGCGGCGGAGGGCCGGGGTCCGCTCGTCACGACCGCGGCACCGACAGCCGGCGTGACCTTGGCGGACCCGGCGCCTGCCACGGTGGCCGTCGGCGCACCGCCTGCGGGACCGCTGTCCGATCCCGAGTCGCCGCCCTTCGGGCCCTTGCCCTTGGGGCCCTTGCCCTCAGGACCCTTCGACCCCTTGGCGTCAGGGCCCTTGGGGCCCTTGCCGTCGGTCCCCTTCGGTCCCTTGCTCTCGCCCGAGCCCTTGGGCCCCGCGGAGGTGGGGGTGAGGTTGACCGGCGGCATCCGCTTGATGACGTAGTGCTGCTGACCCATCGACCACACGTTCGTGGTCAACCAGTACAGGAGCACGCCGATCGGGAAGAAGGCTCCGGACACGGCGAACGACAGCGGCAGCACGTAGAGCAGCAGCTTCTGGATCATGACCTGCTGCGGGTCCGTCGTCCCGGAGCGGGCGATCATCTGGCGCTGGGTCCAGAAGGTCGTGGCGCCCATCAGCACGACCATGACCGCGGCGACGACGCGCACGGTGAGCTGGCTGGCGTCGAGGTCGTCGAGCAGCGACATCGGGCTGTTGAAGACCGCCGAGATGGGCGCGCCGAAGACCTTGGCCTGGGCCCCCTCGACCAGCTGCTCCTGGCTCAGCCCGAATCGCTCGCCTCCGGCAGTCGTGCGGAACTCGCGGATGACGGTGAACAGCGCGAAGAAGACCGGGAGCTGCAGCAGGAGGGGCAAGCACCCGGAGATCGGGTTGGCGTTGTTCTCCTTGTACAGCTTCATCATCTCGGTGTTCATGGTCTCGCGGTCGCCCTTGTGGGCCTTCTGCAGCTCCTTGATCTTGGGCGCGAGCTCCTGCATGCGGCGCTGGCTCTTGATCTGCTTGACGAACAGCGGGAACAGCAGCAGGCGGACGGTCACCGTGAGCAGCACGATCGACAGCGCCCACGCCGGACCGCTGCTGCTGATCAGGAACGACGACAGGCCCCGGTGGATGAGGGCCAGCAGCGCGCCGACGGGACTGGCGAGGACGTCTAGCACGGGTCTGCTCCGGTACGTCGAGGGCGGGGGCGTGCGTCCATGGTCACCCAGGAAGGACGTACGGGGGGTACGGGGTCGTGCCCGCCGGAGCAGAACGGCTGGCAGCGGAGCACCCGGCGCAGGATCAGCCAGCTCCCGCGGGCCGCGCCGTGCCGGGAGAGGGCCTCCACCGCGTAGGCGCTGCAGGTCGGGGCGAAACGGCACCGCGGGCCGAGCAGGGGGCTGATCCAGCGGCGGTAGCCGGACACGACGGCGACCAGCAGCCGCGCGACCGGTCCGACTCTCGTCGTGACCGGGTCGGTGCTCACCGCGGGGTCCGGGGACGCAGGGCTGCACCGAGCGCGGCGTCGAGGTCGCCCGCGAGGGCGCTGCTCGACGCGCTGCCCGACTGGGCGGAGGCACGCACGACGACCCGGGTCCCCGCTGGCAGGGCGGCGAGCCGGTCGAGCAGCAGGTGGCGCAGTCGGCGGGAGGTGCGGTGCCGGACGACCGAGTTCCCCACCGCCTTGCTGACGACGAGCCCGGCTCGGGCCGGGACCCCAGCCGCGCCGGGCAGCGCGTGGACCGTCAGCAGGGAGCGGGAGGCGCGCCGGCCGCGCCGGACGACCTCGGAGAAGTCGGTGGCGGTGCGCAGGCGGGATGCCTTCGGCAGCACCACGGGCTCTCGACGCCGGGAGTGCTAGGCCGACAGCTCGTTGCGGCCCTTGCGCCGACGGCCGGCCAGGATCGCGCGCCCGGCGCGGGTGCGCATGCGCAGCCGGAAGCCGTGGGTCTTCGCGCGGCGGCGGTTGTTCGGCTGGAAGGTGCGCTTGCTCACGACGGGGCTCGCTCTCGGGTGGCCTGGACGGTCTGCCTGCTCCTGCTCCGGCAGGCGCCGGACGGGTGTCCGGAGCCCTCGCCGGGAACGGCGAACGGGCCACGCGGGCACAGACGACCTCTACGTTACGGACCGCGCCCGGGGGGGTCAAACACGTCGGCTCCTGACGCGCCGTGACGGACCGTCGTGATGCGACGTGATCTGCCCGTGACCCTTGTGGGGCCGTGGTTGCTGCTGTTAGCGTCCTGCTTGCCGGACACGGTGGTGCCTCCCGGGTTCGCCTCCCTGCTCTTTCTTCAGCGTCTCCACAGGTTGTGGACAGCGTTGTGGACATCTCTGCGCCGGCCCGGCAGGGTGGCAAGCCTCCCGCCCACCCCAGCCGGGGTGGCGCGTCGTCGAGCTGAGGGATGCGCGTGACCGACGTCGACGGCCCACCTGCCGGGGACCTGACTCTGGACCAGGTGTGGGCGCAGGCAGTCGCCGGGCTCAGCGACGGCTCCCTGTCACCGCAGCACCGGGCGTGGATCGCGCTGACCCGGCCGCTCGGGCTGATGGAGGACACCGCCCTGCTGGCGGCGCCCAACGAGTTCGCGAAGGACGTGCTGGACAGCCGGTTACGCCCGGTCATCGCCGAGGCCCTGTCGAACGCCTACGGGCGCGACATCCGGGTCGCCGTGACCGTCCAGCCGGCCCCTGCCGAATCCGTGCCGCCGCCGGGACAGCCCGACGGCGGCGACGACGGCGACGAGCGCGACTCCTACACCGGGGCCTTCGGCGACTCCTGGAACGGCCTCGCCGACGACCCGGCCTTCGACCCGTCGTACGGCCGGGC
>JAOPWP010000252.1 GCA_025965615.1 Frankiales bacterium | reverse complement strand
TCGATCGGGAAGCCGATCTGGGGCGTCTCGGTGCAGGTGGTGAACGATGACGACTAGCCGCTGCCCCCCTGTGAGGAGAACGTCTGCGAGATCGTCTTCCGTGTGCACAACATCATGAAGGGCTACTACAACAACCCCGAGGCCACGGAAGAGGCGTTCAAGGGCGGCTGGTTCCACACCGGCGACCTCGCCTACCAGGACGAGGACGGCCTCCTGTTCATCGTCGACCGCAAGAAGGACCTGATCATCCGGGGTGGCTACAACGTCTACCCGCGCGAGGTGGAGGAGGTGCTGTACGAGCACCCGGCCGTCGCCGAGGCCGCCGTCATCGGTCGTCAGGACCCGAAGCTGGGCGAGGAGGTCCTCGCCATCGTCTCGCTGAAGGAGGGCCAGGACACGACCCCGGACCAGCTGGTCGCCTTCTGCAAGGAGCGCCTCGCCGCCTACAAGTACCCCCGCGAGGTCCGCATCGTCGACGAGCTGCCGAAGGGGCCGACCGGCAAGATCCTGAAGAAGGAGCTCCGGGCCTAGACAGGGCTCCTTCCCCGGCGACGCACACTTCCCCCGGCCACGCACAGATCGCCGGACCGCGTCCCAGACGCCGGACGGCGCACTAGCGTGGACGGACGTGACCAGCGTCCGAGCAGCCAAGGCGCAGACCGCCCTCGAGGCAGCACTCGCCGCCGTGCCGGGCTCACAGCCACGCGCCGGCCAGCAGGCCATGGTGTCGGCCGTGGCGACCTCCCTCGCGTCGGGGGAGTCCCTGCTGGTGCAGGCCGGCACGGGGACGGGCAAGTCGCTGGGCTACCTCGTGCCGGCCCTGGCATCGGGCAAGCGCGTCATCGTCGCCACGGCCACCAAGGCGCTGCAGGCGCAGCTCGTCGACAAGGACCTCCCGCGACTGGTGAAGGCCCTCGAGCCGGTGCTCGGCCGGACGCCGACCTACGCGCTGGCCAAGGGCCGGAGCAACTACGTCTGCCTCCAGCAGGTGCACGGTGGCCCCGGGGCCCGGGAGGACGAGCCGGAGTCGCTGTTCGACGGTCCTGCCTCCAGCCTGGGGTCGCAGGTCGTCCGGTTGCGCGAGTGGGCCGGGGAGACCGGGAGCGGCGACCGCGACGAGGTGCCCTTTCCCGTACCGGACCGGGCGTGGCGCCAGGTCTCGGTCACCGCCCGGGAGTGCCTGGGCACCCGCTGTCCCGACCGGGTCGACTGCTTCTCCGAGAAGGCGCGCGAGGCGGCGAAGGAGGCCGACATCGTCGTCGCGAACCACACCCTGCTCGCCCTGGACGTGTTCACCGGCGTGCAGGTCCTCCCCGAGCGCGACGCGGTCGTGCTCGACGAGGCCCACGAGTTCGTCTCGTCGGTGACCGACGCCCTCTCGCACGAGCTGTCGACCGCCGAGACCCGGCGGGCGGTCGCCAGCGCCGCCGGGCTGGTCGAACCGGCGACCCAGGAGCGGCTCGACGATGCGCGGGACGGGCTCGAGGGCATCCTGCAGCTGGTCCAGCCGGGGTGGGTCCGCCAGTTGGACGCCCACTCGCTGGACGTGCTCGGCCTGCTCGAGGCCTCCGCGACCGCGGCCTGCAGCGAGATCCAGCGTGTCGCGTCTGCCAGCGCCCCGTCCGCGAACGGCTCTGGACCAGCCGGTGACGAGGCCGAGCTCGCCCGGTGCGAGCGGGCCCGGGCCGGGCTCCTGGCCGTCGCGGAGGCCGCCCGCGAGATCGGGACCCCGTCGGTCTCCAGCGCGGTCTACGCGACAGCCGACGGGGCGACGACGCGCCTGCGCGTCTCACCCCTGCGGGTGGGCGGGGCGCTCGCCAGCCGCTTGTTCGGTGACACCACGGTCATCGCCACCTCGGCGACCCTGACCCTCGGCGGCTCCTTCCGTCACATCGCCGGCCAGCTCGGCCTGACCTGGCTGGCCGGGTCGGCCTTCGGCGAGCAGGGGGAGGAGCACGACGGACGGGACCCCGCGGCCGTTCAGCAGGTCCTCGCGCAGGAGGACCCCCCACCGCGGTGGCGGCACCTCGACGTCGGCAGTCCGTTCGACTACGCGAGGCAGAGCCAGCTGTGGGTGGCCCGTTCGCTCCCCGACCCGGGCCGGATGGCCGTCTCGTGGGCGCGCGAGGTGGACGCCCTGCTGGTCGAGCTGGTCGAGGCGGCCGGCGGTCGCACCCTCGGCCTGTTCAGCTCGACGGCTGCGGCAGCCCGCGCCGCGGAGGCCGTCCGTGCGGCCACCGACCTGCCGATCCTGCTCCAGGGCGAGGACTCGCCCGGGGCCCTGCAGCACCGGTTCGCCTCGGACGCGCGCACCTGCCTGTTCGGCACCCGCTCGTTCTGGCAGGGGGTCGACACGCCGGGGAGCGCCTGCCAGCTCGTCGTGATCGACCGGATCCCCTTCGGGCACGTGGAGGACCCGCTCAGCAAGGCCCGGCTCGCGGCGGCGACCGACGCCGGGCAGAACGGCTTCCTGCAGGTCACCCTGCCCCCGGCGGCGATCCTGCTCGCCCAGGGCGCCGGGCGACTCGTGCGCTCGACTGCCGACCGGGGCGTGGTGGTCGTCCTCGACCCGAGGCTCGAGACGGCCGGCTACGCCAGGGTGCTGCTCGACAGCCTGCCGCCCTTCTACCGCGCCCGGTCGAAGGAGGCCGTCCTCGCGTCGCTGCGTGCGATCGACGCGGACGCCGCACCGGTGTCCCCTTCCGGCCCGGCCCCCTCAGAGCGCCGCCGAGCGGGCTGACGGCAGACTGCTGGCATGGACCTCCTCCCCGTGCTGGGCGACGCCGCCCCGCACCTCGCCGTGAGCCGGGACGGTGGCGTCGTCACCATCGCGTTCAACCGACCGGACAAGCACAACGCCATCTCGTACGCCATGTGGCACGCCCTCGGCCGGCTGATGCCCGTGCTCGCCGACGACGTGAGCGTCGAGGTCGTCGTCGTGCGGGGCACCCCCGGGGGTCCGTTCTCCGCGGGCGCCGACATCGGTGAGTTCACCACCCTGCGCGCCGATCCCGAGGGGGCACGGCTGTACGGCGAGGCCGTCGAGGCCGGCGAGCAGGCGCTGATCCGCTTCCCCAAGCCGACCGTCGCGCTGATCGAGGGGTTCGCCATCGGCGGAGGCAGCCAGGTCGCGCTCGCCTGCGACCTGCGCGTCTGCGAGGCACGCTCCCGCTTCGGCATCACGCCGGCCAAGCTCGGCATCGTCTACGCCCTCGGATCCACGGCGCGCCTCACCGAGGTCGTCGGCCCCGCATGGGCTCGGTGGATCCTGCTCACCGGCGACCTGATCGACGCCGACACCGCGCTGCGGATCGGGCTCGTGCACGAGGTGGTCGAGGACGGCGCCGTCGAGGCACGGGCCCGCGCGCTCGCCGCCACGCTCGCCGGCCGCGCCCAGGTCTCGCTCGTCGGCGGCAAGGAGCTGATCGCGCGGGTCGCCCGGGGAGCCGTGGAGGAGGACGACCACGTCCGCGAGCTCTACCACCAGTCCTGGACGAGCGCGGAGTACGCCGAGGGCGTCTCGGCCTTCCTCGGCAAGCGTCCGGCGGACTTCTCCGGGGCCCGGCAGGCCCGGGCCAGCGGCTCCGGCTAGCGGCGGAACAGGTCCGGAGGCGGCCGGGGGGCAGAACGGGCCGTCGCGTCCGTCACCGCAGCGGCGCCGCCGGTGAAGTCCCGCAGGTCCTGGTCGTAGACGACGCGGGCGCGGCCGGCGGCGCGAGCCGTGCGCCGCAGCAGGCCGGTGACCGGCAGGGGAGCCGAGGACGCGGCCAGCACGAGGTTGGCGAAGCGCCGTCCGCGCAGGACAGCCGGATCGGCGAGCATGACCACGTGCTCGAAGGCCGCGAGCAGCGTCGCCACCTGGGCCCGGGCGAACGCGAGGGGCCTGCCGTCCGCGATGTTCACGACGTAGGCGCCACCGGGGCGCAGCAGCCGCCGCACCTCGTCCACCCACTCGATCGTGGTCACGTGGAGGGGCATGAGGGCCCCTTCGAACAGGTCGGCGACCACCAGGTCGCTCTCGCCCTGACGCAGTCTCGGGAGCTCCGCGCGCGCGTCACCCACTCGCAGCCGGAACCCGCTGGTGCCGAAGCTGCTCCGGACCAGCTCGGCCAGAGCCGGGTCGGCTTCCACGACGAGCTGCCGCGAACCCGGCCGGGTCGCTGCGACGTAGC
>JAOPWP010000242.1 GCA_025965615.1 Frankiales bacterium | reverse complement strand
GTGGCGCGAACGGCCTCCGAGGGCTGGTACGCCGAGGAGCTGTTCGCGCGGTTCGCCGTCGTGGGCTCCGAGGGCACCCTGGACGGGCGGGACCCCCTCGCATGAGCAGCAGCCCCTCTGCGGGCGTCGCCCTCGTCCACCTCGACCGGGCCGGGTTCGCCTTCCGCCGCGACGAGATCCTCGACGTCTACGCCGAGGCGATGGAGGTGAGGTCCGAGTCGGCCCGGTCCCGCCGGTCGATCCTCGCCGGGCACATGAACGCCGACGGCCTGCGGGCCGTCGCGGCCCTCGACGGTGCCCGCATGGTCGGCATCGCCTACGGCTACCTGGGCGTGCCGGGACAGTGGTGGCACGACCAGGTGAGGGCGGCGCTCCCCGAGGCCACGGCGACCGCCTGGCTCGACGGCGCGTTCGAGGTCTGCGAGCTGCACGTGCGCCCGGCCCACCAGGGCACGGGCCTGGGCAGGGCGCTGCTCGCCGAGCTGCTGCGCGAGGTGCCGGCGCGCACGGCCGCCCTGACCACGCCCGACCTCGACACCCGGGCTCGGCGGTTCTACAAGGCAGGTGGATGGGTCGACCTGGCCGTCGGACTGCGCTTCCCGGGTGACCCGCGGGTGTTCGCCGTGCTCGGGCTGGCCCTCCCGGACGACCGGCCACGGCTCGCTCCGCCGGGCGCCGCCTCCCGGGCGGAGCCGTGACGGGCGGCGGTGCCCGAGTCGCTGCGCCCGGCCGTGACCGGGCCGTCGTGGTCGGTGCGGGCCACAACGGCCTCGTCGCCGCGTGCTACCTCGCCAAGGCCGGGCTCGACGTCGAGGTGGTCGAGCGCGACACCGTCGTCGGGGGCGCGGTCAGCACGGTGGAGCGGTTCCCCGGCTACCGGATGGACCGCGGGTCCAGCGCCCACATCATGATCCGTCACACCGGCATCGTGGAGGACCTCGACCTGGTCGCGGCGGGCCTGGAGTACCAGGACCTCGACCCCTGGGGGTTCGCGCCCTTTCCCGGTGCTGACGGCCCAGGCGGCGACGGCGCGCAGGGCATCACCTTCTCGGTCGACCTCGACCGCACCTGCGCCTCCGTCGAAGCGCTCTGCGGCACCCGGGACGCCGACGCGTACCGCTCCTTCGTCCTCGACTGGTCGGCCCGCAACGTCAAGGTCTTCGAGGCCTTCCAGGGCGCACCCACGATGAGCCACCTGGGCCGGACCCTGTGGGGGGTCGGGAAGTCGACCGGGCTCGACGGTCTCGAGCTGTCGCGACAGTTCCTCACCAGCGCCGACAGCCTGCTCGACGAGCACTTCGACGACGAGCGGCTCAAGACGGCACTCGCCTGGATGGGCGCCCAGTCGGGCCCTCCCACGCACGAGGTCGCGACCGCAGACCTCGTCGGGTGGAACACGGTCATGCACCTGCTGCCCCCCGGTCACCCCCGCGGCGGCAGCGGGATGCTCTCCGAGGCGCTGCAGCGGCGGCTCGAGTCGTACGGCGGACGGGTGCGCCTCGGCGACGGCGCCACCGCGATCACCACCCGCGAGGGCCGGGCCGACGGCGTCCTGACGGATGCGGGTGAGCACCTGCCGGCCTCGTACGTCGTCGCCGGGTGTCACGTCCTGACCACCCTGGACCTGCTCGGCAGCGGCCTGCCCCCCGGCTTCGCGGCCCGGGCGGGACGCAGCGTGCGCACCGGCAACGGGATCGGCATGGTGGTGCGCCTCGGGACGAGCGCGCTGCCCGCCTACGCGGGCGCCACGGACGAGACCTACCGGGCCATGCAGCTGATCGCGCCGAGCCGCCAGTTCCTGCGCAAGGCGTACGGCGACTACAGCGCCGGGCTCCCGCCGGAGCACCCGGCCGCCCTGGCCATGACGTTCAGCGCCTTCGACGACACCCTCGCCCCGCAGGGCAAGCACAACGTGACCGTGTGGGGGCAGTGGCACCCCTACGAGCTCTCCAACGGCGAGGACTGGGACGCCATCCGCGAGCGGGAGGGGACCAAGCTCGTCGAGGCCGTCGACCGGGTGGCACCAGGCTTCGCGAGCAGTGTCGAGCACATGCACGTGCAGACCCCGCTCGACCTCGAGCGCGAGCTCGGGCTGCGCAACGGACAGGTCATGCACGTCGAGATGGGGTTCGACCAGATGTTCATGTGGCGCCCGATGCCGGAGCTGGCCGGCCACCGGGTCCCGGGTGTCGACGGGCTCTACCTCTGCGGCGCCTCGACGCACCCGGGAGGGGGTGTGTTCGGCGCGAGCGGGCGCACGGCTGCGAGGATCGCTCTCGGGGACCGGTCCCCGTCGCCGCTGTCCCGGGCGGTGCGAGCAGTGAGGAGGGTGCGCGGTGGCTGACCTGTACGAGGTGCTCCTGGTCGAGGGCGGCCAGACCTGGCACGCCGGTTGGGTCGCGGACGACGAGGCCGGCACCGACCTGCTGCTGCGCAGGGGCGACCGGATCCCGGTCTTCGCCAGCCGCCCTGCGCTCGAGCACCACGCGCAGGAGCGAGGGCTCACCCTGCTGGAGGACCTCCCGGACGAGATCGACCTCGACCTCGGGGGCTGGCTCTCGCGCGGGCAGCCGGTCCCCCCGGCCGCCGAGGTGTCCGAGCTGTGGCACCTGCTCTACGACGACCCGCAGGCCGGGAAGGCCCTCGCCGGGGAGGAGCTCGGTGAGGCCTACGACGACCTGGTCGAGGACGATGCCGAGTGGTTCGCCACCCACGGCGCCGTCGCCCGGACCGCGCTGGCTGAGGCCGTACGTCGGCTGCGCGGCATGCTCGACCGCGGCTGAACGGGCCGCGTCGCCCGAGCAGCCCTAGGCTCGACCGCGTGACGCCGACCGTCGCGGAGACGACGTCCGCCTCCACCTTCGCCCGGCGCGTCCCGCTGGTCCTGGCCGCGGCGACGGTCCTGCTCCAGATCGCCTACCCGCTGGTGCGCGGGGGCGGGCGGGACGCCCTCACGATCGTCACGGTGGTCGTGTTCTTCCTGGCCTCGACGAGCCACGCCCTCGTCCACCGGGGGGCTCGCTGGACGGCGGCGTACGTCGCGGTCACCGTGGGAGTGGGGCTGCTCGCCGAGGCCGTCGGGCGCGGGACCGGCGTCCCGTTCGGCGACTACGACTACACCGGCTCGCTGGGCTGGAAGCTGGTCGGGGTGCCTGTCGTGATCCCTCTGGCCTGGGCGATGTTCGCCTACCCGTGCCTGCTCGTCGGGCAGCGGCTCGCGGCCAGCGCCCTCGGTGCGTCCCTCGTGGGAGGGCTCGCGCTCGCCTCCTGGGACCTGTTCCTCGACCCGATGATGGTCGCGGCGGGGCACTGGCGCTTCGACGACGTACGGGTGTCCCTGCCCGGCTCACCGGACGTGCCCGTCTCGAACCACCTGGGCTGGCTGCTGGTCGGGCTCGCGATCATCGGGATCCTGCAGCTGCTCGGCAGGCGGGAGGCCGACGACCGGGTGCCAGGCGCGCTCTTCCTGTGGACCTACGCCTCCTCCGTGCTCGCCAACGCGGCCTTCTTCGGCCGGCCCCTGGTCGCGCTGGTCGGAGCGATCGGCATGGGGACCGTCGCTGTGCCCTATGCCCTCTCGTGGCGTGGGCGGCGATGACGCCGGTCGCGGTGCTCGCCGGGCTCGCCGGGCTGCTCGCCGGGCACACCGCCGTCAACGCCCGGCTGCTCCGCCGCCCGACCGCGACCTCGACCGGGCTGCGGGTGTCCGTACTGCTTCCCCTCCGCGACGAGGCCGGCCGGGTCGGGCCGTGCCTGCACGCTCTGCTGGGGCAGCGCGGCGTGGACCTCGAGGTGGTCGTCCTCGACGACGGGAGCACCGACGGCACAGGCGATCTCGTGCGCGCGCTCTCCGACGGCGACCCGCGGGTGCGCGTGCTCGTGGGCCGGGCCCTGCCGCGGGACTGGCTGGGCAAGCCCCACGCCTGCCAGCAACTCGCTGACGCGGCCGCGCCGACGAGCGAGGTGCTCGTGTTCGTCGACGCCGACGTGGTGCTCGCACCCCATGCCGTGGCGGCCACCGTGGCGCTGCTGGACGAGACCGGCCTCGACCTGCTCAGCCCCTACCCGAGGCAGGAGGCTCCCGGGGCGACCGCGCTCGTGCAACCGCTTCTCCAGTGGTCGTGGCTGACCTTCCTCCCGCTGCGCCTCGCCGAGCGGTCGGCGCGGGAGTCGCTGTCGGCCGCGAACGGCCAGCTGCTCGCCGTCCGGCGGACGGCCTACGACCGGGCCGGTGGGCACGCAGCCGTACGCGGTCACGTCGTCGAGGACGTCGAGCTGCTGCGGGCCATCAAGCGCCGCGGCGGTCGCGGCGGGGTCTGCGACGGGACCGCGATCGCCACGACGCGCATGTACGAGTCCTGGGCCGAGCTGGGGGACGGCTACGCGAAGTCGCTCTGGACGGTGCCCCTGCCGAGCCTGGCCGTCCTGGTCGCGCTGTACGTCGTGCCGCCGGTGGCTGCGCTGCGCGGGTCGCGGGCCGGCGCCGTGGGCTACGCGGCAGGGGTGGCCGGCCGGGTCGTGACCGCGCGGCGTACCGGGTCCCGCCCGTTCCCGGAGGCGCTGGCACACCCGGTCTCGGTCGCCCTGGTGACGGGGCTGGCGATCCGCTCGCGGTTGACCCGCCGCCGCGGCGGCCTCACCTGGAAGGGGCGCTCCCTGTGAGCCGGGTCGTCGTGATCGGCGCAGGGGTGGGCGGTCTCGCGGCCAGTGCCCGGCTCGCCGCGCTCGGCCACGAGGTGACGATTTGCGAAGCAGCGGGCGAGGTCGGCGGCAAGCTCGGCCTGGTCGAGCAGCACGTCGAGGGCCTCGGGAGGTTCGCCTTCGACACCGGGCCCTCGCTGGTCACCCTGCCGCACGTCCTGCGCGAGCTCTTCGAGGCGACCGGCGGGTGGCCAGCTGACCTCGAGCTGACGCGGCTCGACCCGACCGCCCGCTACCGGTTCGCCGACGGCACGGTCCTCGACGCCGCCGCCGGAGTCGAGGCGTTCTGCCGGAACCTGGACGCCGCACTGGGGAAGGGGAACGGCCGCGACTGGGCGGCCTTCACCGCACGGGCGGAGCGGGTCTGGGCGGCCAGCCGCGGCCCCTTCCTGGAGTCGCCGCTCTCCGGACCGGCCGATCTCGCCCGCCTGGCCGCGCGGCACCCCAGGGACATCGCCGCGATCGCACCCGGGCGGTCGCTGCGCTCGCTCGGCCGGCGCTACCTGCGCGACGCGCGCCTGCGCATGCTGCTGGACCGCTACGCCACCTACACCGGGTCCGACCCCCGCCGGGCGCCGGCGGCACTGGCCGCGGTGCCCTACGTCGAGCAGGAGTACGGCGGCTGGTACGTCCCGGGCGGGCTGCACCGGATCGCGACGGCGCTACGGGACCGGGCCCTCGAACGCGGAGCGCGCCTGCGGCTGGAGGCGGAGGTCGTACGCATCGACGTCACGGCAGGGCGGGCCAGCGGCGTGGTGCTCGCCGACGGGGAGCACCTGCCTGCTGACGTCGTCGTGGCGAACACCGACGCCTCGTCCGTCTACGGCTCGATGGTGTCGGCCCCCTCGGCCGCGCGACGGCTCGCCCGGGCGACCCCGTCGCTGTCGGGCTTCGTGCTGCTGCTCGCCGTGCAGGGGCGCACGCCAGGGCTGGCCCACCACAACGTGCTGTTCCCGGCCGACTACGACGACGAGTTCGACGCGGTGTTCGGCGACCCGGCCCGGCCGGTGCCCGACCCGACGCTGTACGTCAGCGCGCCCGACGACCCGGCCGTACGGCCCGACGGCTGCGAGGCGTGGTTCGTGCTGGTCAACGCGCCCCGCCACGGGTCAGGCCCCGGCGCGATGGACTGGAGGGCGCCCGGCCTCGCGGCGGCGTACGCCGGCCGGCTCCTGGACCTCCTGGGCGAACGTGGGCTTCCGGTCCGGGACCGGGTCTCGTGGTCCCGCACGCTCACCCCCGCTGACCTCGAGGACCGCACCGGTGCCGTGGGGGGTGCGATCTACGGGACGTCGTCCAACGGGGTGGCAGCCGCCTTCCTGCGTCCCGCCAACCGCTCGCCCGTCCCGGGGCTGTTCCTCGTCGGCGGTTCGTCGCACCCGGGTGGGGGCCTGCCGCTCGTCGTGCTCTCGGCGCAGATCGTGGCCGGCCTCGTGGGTCCGCCCTGAGCGCTCCGTGAACCGCTCCGGTCAGGCAGAGCTGCCCGAGGTCGTGTCGCGCCCGTTGCCGTGGTCGCCGTGCCAGTCGAGCAGCAGGAGGGTCGCGTCGTCCGCCAGGGCGTGCCCGGTCGCCTCGAGGACCATGTCGGCCAGGTGCCGGGTGGCCTCCCGGGGGTGCTGGGCGCTCGTCCGCACGATGAGCTCAGGCAGGTCGAGGTCTTTGGCGTTGCGCTCGACCATGCCGTCCGTGACGAGCACGAGCCGGTCGCCCGGCTCGAGGACGAGGGGAGTGACGCGGTAGGTGGCGCCGGAGAACAGTCCGAAGGGGAGGTCGGCGGGCAGGTCGACCACCTCGACCCGCCCGCGCCGCAGCAGGTACGGCGCGACGTGGCCGGCGTTGAGCAGAGCCAGCTCGCCGGTGCACAGGTCGAGTCGCCCCAGGAGCCCCGTGGCGAAGCACTCCACCGGGAGCGACTCTCCGTGCTCGAGCAGCGCGGCGTTGGCCTGGCCGGCCTGGTCGACCAGTGAGGCCCCGTGGCGCCTGGCGTTGCGCAGGCTCCCCACGCACAGGGTGGCGGTCAGCGAGCTCGCGACCCCGTGGCCCATCGCATCGGTCATGGACAGGTGCAGCACGTCGCGCGCGAGGCTGTAGTCGAAGGTGTCCCCGCCCACGCTCTCGGCCGGTTCCAGCCAGGCCGACAGGGTGAACGAACCGGCCTCGCACGTGAAGGCGGCCGGCAGCAGGCGTCGCTGCACCTCGGCCGAGAGCGAGAACGGGGTGCTCCGCTGGCCCCACTCGTACAGGTCGGTGTGCCGGCGGCCGGCAATGATCACGAAGCCCAGCAGGTGGGCCGTGCGGGCGATCTCGTCGAGGACGTCCTGGCCGGGCTGCACCGGCAGGGACAGCTCGAGCAGCCCCAGGGCTTCACCGCGCTCGGTCACGGGTGCGAGCACGGTCCACAGCCCGGGCAGGCCGGGGTCGCCTGGCCGGGGGCTCGCCGGGGGCAGGACCTGCACGACCTGGGTGCGCAGCGCCTTTTCGGCCGGTCCGCCGTCGAAGGGCAGCTCGGTGGCGAGCTCCTGCTCGTCGCGGCGCTCGTCGGGACCGTGCGCGGCGCGTGGCTCGGCGAGGGGCACGTGCGTCAGGCGCACGAGGCCCCGCCCGGAGAGGTCGGCGACCAGGAAGGAGACCTCCGTGGCCCCCAGCGCCAGACCGATCCGCCGGGTGACCGCGTCCACGGCCTCGACGGGCGACGCGTCCTCGGCGGCGTCGAGCAGACCGCTCAGCCCCGGCCGGCCCGCGGCAAGATCCATACGGGGAGTGTAGGAGCGTGCCTGGTGGTGCACGGCCTCGAGGCCCTGCTCGACATCCACGTACCCGCGCACGCCGGACGGCAGCGCCGCGAGGTTCGGCGTCCAGGGACCGGCGACCCGCCGGACGGTGTCGCCGGCCCGGACGAACAGGCGCGCTGTGATTCCGGCCATCGGCCTGCCCTCGAGCGAGGCGTCGTGGCCAGCCTGGTCACGCCGGGCTCGCTGCCTCAGGCCTCGGGGGTGACGACCGCCGGATCGTCCACCGGCATGGCCAGCAGCTGGCGGCGGACGACGACCAGCAGCTGGACGACGGCGATCAGCGTCATGGCCGTGATGATCGCCATCCCCGCCGTCGCGACCAGCTCGCGGTGCCCGAGGAAGACGCCGCCGAAGTGGATCGAGGCCGACAGGAAGATCACCCGGTTCGGGCGCTCCGCCAACGTGATCGTGCCGACCTCGTCCCCGCCGGCGTTGCCCGCCCGGGCCCGGACGTACTCCATGAAGAAGAACAGGAAGCCGCAGGCGATAGCAAGTTCGATAGGCGCGCCGACCGAGACGACCGCAGCCAGGTAGATGGCGTCGTTGACCCGGTCCACCGCGGAGTCGAGCACATAGCCCCACCGGGTCGTGCGGTCCTCGAGCACGGCAACGCACCCGTCGAGCGTGTCGAACAGCCCGCTGGCCACCAGGACCCAGCCGGCGAGCATCGCCCAGCGACCACCGATGTCAGCCGGGACGAACACGGCGGCCGCGAGCCAGATCGAGCTGATCGTGAGGACGTCGGGCTGCACCCCGCGGCGGGCCAGCGGGCGGGCGATGGCGTAGACCATCGACAGCCAACCGCGCAGCCACGGGTTGCCGGTCCTCGGGTCGTATCCGCCGTGCAGCACCGACCACTGGTCGAAGTAGCCGTCCCGTGAGGGGATCTCGTGCTCAGGGCGGCGAGCCGTCGCCCACGCCACCACCACGAGCAGTGCTCCAGCGACGGCGAGCAGGACGACTCCGGTCACGCAGCCCCCCGGACGGCCCTGGCCGTCCGCTGCACCTGGGCCGCCAGCAGCCGGGCGCTCAGAGCCGTGGCGAGGAACAGCGGAACGGTGCCGAGCGGGGCGAGCGGACCCTCCACCGAGACCGAGACCTCGATGTCGCAGCCCCCGCGAAGCGCGGGCGTCACGAAGTACGTCACCTGCTCACGCAGGCCGGGCGCCGTCTGCACCAGCAGCGACAGCCGGCGCTCCCGTACCGCCTCGAGCACGTCGATCGGCAGGCCGACCGAACCGACCCGGGTGCTGCCCAGCAGCCGCTGGCCGGTCAGCGCCGGGCCGTCGGTGCCGCGCACGCGCCGGAGCAGGACCAGGAACTGCGGCCACTCCGCCGGGGTGGACAGCAGGTCCCAGACCTGGGAGGTCGAAGCGGCCGTGTGGACGCGGTGCCTGAGCATCATCGGCGCAACCTCGAGAGGACAGAACCGCTGGACGGGTGGGTCATGCGGCGTGCAGCCCGAGGCGCGACCAGATCTCGCGGGTGGCCGTCGAGCGGTTGAGCGTGATGAAGTGCAGCCCCGGAGAACCCTCGGCCAGCAGCCGGGCGCACATGGTCGTCGCTGCCTCCACGCCGAGCTCCCGGACCGCCTCCGGGTCGTCCTGCACGGCCTCGAGGGCCGTGGCGAAATCGGTGGGGAAAGCCCCGCCCGAGAGCGAGATCATGCGCTGGATCTGAGCGACGTTGGTCACCGGCATGACCCCCGGGATGATCGGCACCTCGCAGCCTTGCGCGACCACCCGGTCGCGGAACCTGAGGTAGTCCTCGATCTGGAAGAACATCTGGGTGATGGCGAAGTCCGCGCCGGACCGGCACTTGCCGACGAAGCGGGCGACGTCGGAGTCCACGTCCGCCGACCGGGGGTGCTTCTCCGGGAACGCCGCCACACCGACGCAGAAGTCCCCGGCCGCCCGGATGAGGCGGACCAGTTCCTCGGCGTACTCGACGCCCTCCCGGTGCTTCACCCACTCGGCCTGCGGGTCCTTGCCCGGAGGGTCCCCGCGCAGCGCCAGGACGTTGTTCACACCGACGTCGGCGAACCGGCCGACGATCTGGCGCAGCTCGGCCACCGAGTGGTCAACAGCCGTGAGGTGCGCGAGCGGCGTCAGCGTGGTCTCGGCCGCGATCCGCTGGGTCATGCCGATGGTGCCGTCGCGGTTGGACCCACCCGCGCCGTACGTGACGGAGACGAAGTGCGGCTGCAGGCGCTCGAGCTCGCGCAGGGCCATCCAGAACTGCTCCTGGCCCTGCTCGGTCTTGGGCGGGAAGAACTCGAAGGAGAACGTCCGCTCGCCCGTCTCGAGCATGCTCTTGATCGTCGGTCCGGCCACACCCGGAGCGTAGTCGCGGGGGGCTGATCTCGACGCGCGACGCAGGCGTGCAGGCCGTACGCTGCCGCCTCATGGGGCAGCACCCGCACGGCGTCGACCCGCACGGCGTCGACCCGCTCGACGTGGACGACCTTCGTCCCCGCGTCCAGAAGTCCCTCGACGCCTTCGTGGACGGGCAGCTGCCCTCGCTCGGGGCCATCAGCGAGGACCTGCTCCCGCTCACCGACGCCCTCGTCCAGCTGATCGCCGGCGGCAAGCGACTGCGACCGGCGTTCTGCTACTGGGGCTACCGAGGCGCCGGAGGCGCGGACGGCGACGGCATCGTCGTCGCGGCAGCGGCCCTCGAGCTCTTCCAGGCCTGCGCCCTCATCCACGACGACGTGATGGACGGCAGCGACACCCGCCGAGGCCAGCCGGCCGTGCACCGGCGGTTCGCCAGCCTGCACCGCAGCGAGTCCTGGCTGGGTGACCCCGAGGCGTTCGGCATGGGCGCGGCCGTGCTGCTGGGCGACCTGTGCCTCGCCTGGTCGGACGAGATGCTCTCCGCGAGCGCTCTCCCCGTCGAGCGGCTGGTCGCGGGCCACCGGGTCTACGACGAGATGCGCACCGAGCTGATGGGCGGGCAGTACCTGGACCTGCTGGAGCAGGCCCGCGGCGGCGGCTCGGTGGAGCGCGCCCTCCGGGTCGCCCGGTACAAGAGCGCGAAGTACACGATCGAGAAGCCGCTCCACCTCGGCGGGGTGCTCGCCGGCGCCGATGAGCGACTGTTGCAGGGCTACTCGCGCTACGGGCTCCCCCTGGGCGAGGCGTTCCAGCTGCGCGACGACGTGCTCGGCGTCTACGGCGACCCCAGCACGACGGGCAAGCCCGCCGGTGACGACCTGCGCGAGGGCAAGCGCACGGCCCTGGTGGCCATGGCCCTCGAGACGGCTGACCCGGCGCAGGCCGCTGCCGTCCGGCGCTACCTCGGAGACCCCCACCTCAGCGCCGACGGCGTCGAGACGCTGCGGGACGTCCTGCGCGACACCGGCGCGCTGGCGAGGGTCGAGACGCTGATCGAGCGCCTGCTGGACGAGGCGATGACCGCCCTCGAGGCTGCCGAGCTGGCCGACGACGCGCGCGTGGTCCTGCGGCAGCTGGCGGTCGCGGCCACGGCTCGCTCGGTCTGACCGGACTACCCTTGGCCGGATGACCACCGCCCCCACGCTCGCCAGCAACGACCCGTGCTGGTGCGGCAGCGGCCGCCGCTACAAGCGCTGCCACCGCATCGCCGACCTCGACCCGGCCAGGGCCGCCGCGGAGCAGGCTTCGCGCGAGCAGGCCGAGCGGCTCGCAGCGGCGTACGTCCGTCCCGGCCGTCAGTCCCCCCGGCGCGAGGTGCCTGCCCACATCGTCCGTCCCGACTACGCGCTCGACCCCCACGGACGGCCTCGGCACCGGGACACCGGCCGCCCGAAGGACGCCGAGACGATCGCCCTCATGCGAAGGGCCTGCCGGGCGGCGGCCGAGGTCCTCCAGGAGGTCGGCGCGGCGGTGCGTCCCGGCGTGACCACCGACGAGCTGGACCGCATCGCCCACGAGGGGTGCATCGCCCGGGGCGGCTACCCCTCGCCGCTCGGCTACGGCGGATCGGCCGCGCCGTTCCCGAAGTCGCTGTGCACGAGCGTCAACGAGGTCATCTGCCACGGGATCCCTGACTCGACCGTCCTGAAGGACGGCGACATCGTCAACTGCGACGTCACCATCTACCTCGACGGCGTGCACGGCGACACCAACGCGACGTTCCTCGTCGGAGAGGTCGACGACGCCTCCCGCCGCCTGGTCGACGTGACCCGCGAGTGCCTCGACGTCGGCATCGCGGCGGTCAAGCCCGGCGGGCGGATCCGCGACATCGGTCGAGCGATCCAGACGCACGCCGAGGACCGCGGCTACGGCGTCATCCGGGCCTTCGTCGGGCACGGCGTCGGACGCAGCTTCCACAGCGACCCGCAGGTGTTCCACTACGACAACCCGTCGGCGCGCGGGGAGATCCTGCCGGGAATGACCTTCACCATCGAACCGATGATCTCGATCGGCGACTGGCATCACGAGATGTGGGACGACGGCTGGACCGCCGTCACTGCAGACCGCTCTCGGACCGCTCAGTTCGAGCACACGCTGCTCGTGACCGACACCGGCGCAGAGGTCCTGACCGTCGTCTGAGGTCGGCGGCCGGTCGACCTCCTGAGGAGCCGAGCGCCGTCAACGCCGCCCCGCGGCCTCGAGCCCGGCGATCGCTTCCGGGCACGGGAGGCCGCGGGGCCGGCGGGACGGCCGACCGGAGCTGTTCATGATCGCCTCGCCCCGGCGCCGCAGCACCCGGTTCCAGGCCGAGCCACCGACGAGTTCCAGGGACTGTCCACAGCGGCCGCCCCGAGACCTGCGGTCCTGCCCGAGACGCTCCAGGGAGCCGGACCGCTCCCCCACCCCTACGATCGGCCGGTGAAGACCGTCCCCGGGAAGACCGACCGCGTCGTCATCGTCGGAGCCGGGCTCGCCGGGCTCTCAGCTGCCCTGCGGCTCGTCGGAGCCGGCCGCGAGGTGGTGGTCCTCGAGCGCGAGGAGGTCCCCGGAGGCCGCAACGGCCTGCTGGAGGTGGCCTCCCCGAGCGGCGGGGGCTCGTACGCCTTCGACACCGGCCCGACCGTGCTGACGATGCCGGACCTGATCGCCGACGCCCTCGACTGCGTGGGCGAGAAGCTCGAGGACTGGCTCGAGCTCCAGCCGGTGGACCCGCTGTACCGCGCCTTCTACCCCGACGGCTCGACGCTCGACGTCAAGGCCGACCCGGCGGCGATGGCCGACGAGGTGGAGCGGGTCTGCGGACCGGCCGAGGCTCAGGGATACCTCGCCTACGTGGACTTCGTCTCCCAGCTCTACCGCTACGAGATGAAGGACTTCATCGACCGCAACATCGACTCACCGCTCGACCTGGTCACCCCCAACCTCGCCCGCCTCGCTGCC
>JAOPWP010000227.1 GCA_025965615.1 Frankiales bacterium | reverse complement strand
GGCTCCGCAACGCCAGCCACATGCTGTCGGCGCTCCGCCTCGTCCATGCGGGCGAGGGCCAGCAGGTCCTCGCCCTGAT
The DNA here is from genome assembly GCA_025965615.1 of Frankiales bacterium. Classification (GTDB taxonomy): domain Bacteria; phylum Actinomycetota; class Actinomycetes; order Mycobacteriales; family SCTD01; genus SCTD01. The sequence goes on along the minus strand of JAOPWP010000227.1, from coordinate 8,138 downwards.
GGCCCAGCTGCTCCGGCTCGCCGAGGCCGTCGCCGCGCTCCGCGAGGCACAACGTCGTGCAGCGCAAGCGGCCGCAGCGCGGGCCGCCGCTGAACGGCTGCACGCCGCGACATCAACACTTGCTCCTGACCCGCATGCCCGTCCGCCCGTCGCGAGGCACGTGCCTCACGTGCAGGCTCCTCCGCCAGCCATGGGGCGGCCCTCGCCGGGCCGGACGCGCCGTTGACGCCGGCACCTCGAGCACCTGGTGACCAGCGGCGGAGTCGTGCTGTCCAGCCTTCCGCAGCCCGAGCAGGGGCTCAGCGGGCGGAGCGGAGCTTGTAGGCGGCCTTCCGTGCCGCCTTGGCCACCGCCTTGTCCGCCGCGGTGCTCGCCAGCGCGTCCAGGACGGCGCCGGTCTGCGGCAGCCGCACCCGCCAGGCCTCCTCGAGAACCCCAAGAAGCCCGGGCTCGCCGGCAGCGGTTCCCGCCCAGACCGTGACTGCGTGCGGGCCGCGCAGCTCCAGGACGGCCGCGAGCAGCCGGATCCACTGCTCCGGATCGGCGGCGGCCATGTCGGCCTCCGTGGCGGCGAGCGCGTCGACCCGCAGCACTGTGCGGAACGCCGCCAGTTCCCGATGGTCCTGAAGCGGTTCGACCGCCTCGATCGCTGCCGGCCCGAGATCGAGCAGGACCGAGAAGGCGACGCCGCGCGCCGCCTCCGAGGCCGAGGGCAGCGCTGCCACCAGAGCCTCCGGCCCGCCGTCGCCGCGCCGCTCGACCCAGTTGCGCACCTCGAGCCTCGCCAGGTCCTCGGCGAGGTCGACCGCCCGGCGGAGCAGCTCATCGGCGTCCAGGTCCGCGAGAGCACCGGCGACCGGCGCCGGCATGGCCGGGGCGGCAACGCGCTGCACGACCCAAGTGCCGAGGGGGGTCAGGGAAGCTGTTCCGGCCACCTCGGCCCGGGGGTCGTCGGGGAGGTCGTCGAGCCGGACGACGCCGAGCTGCTCGAGACGACCCAGAGCGTCCACGACGCCGCGGGCGACCAGACCGCGGTGAAGCTCGCGCTTGGCAGGCTCCTCGTCGTCCAGGTCGACGTCGTCGAGCAGGTGGCTCCAGGTCTCCGCCGCGGCGTCGGCGAGGTCGAGGCCCGTCGGCTCGCCGTACATCTGGAGGTGCCACTCGGGCAGGCGCGCGTCGACGAACTCGGCGTACCAGCCGAAGCCGTAGGTGTCCTTGGCCCAGCGGTGCTGCATCGGCCCGATGTCCTCGACCAGCGCCCGCCAGAGCTCGAAGACGGCGTCCAGCGAATCGTCAGCGGGCATGCGGGCGGCGTCGGTGGGCACGACGCGGCGACCGTCGATGGCCAGGAAGCCGGCCGCCACCGCGAGCCGGAACGTCAGGTCGACGTCGGGCAACTCCTCCGTGCTGCGCGTGGCAAAGGTCTGCTCACCGATGACCTCGTCGACCGGGTCATCGGTGCCCAGCACCGTCACCAGCGCCTTGCCGTCGGCGAGCTTGAGATTCCCCTTGTCGGTCAGGGCCAGCCCCTCGCCGACGTGCTGCACCAGGGCGCGCACCCAGCCGAGCAGCACCGAGGACTGCGCCGCGGCCGCCAGCTCCTCGCGTGGCGGGAGGACCACCGGGGGCAGCGCCCGTCGGGGCCTCGCCGGGCCCGGGCCCAGCAGGGCCTCGCGAGCGGCGTGCGGGAGGGCGTTGACGCCGCGGACGTAGGCGTCGAGCTGCTTCTGGTCGGTCAGGTCGACGCCCGCGGCGGCCGCACCGCCGAACAGCCGCTTGCCCGGCCCCCACCGACGCTCGTCCCGCATCGCGGTCAAGAACGTGTCGCCAGCCTGCTCGACGAGCGCGGCGAGCTCCCCGCCGTCCTCACCGGTGAGCAGCCCTCCGGCGTCCAGGAAGCGCAGGAAGGCAGCGGTACCAGTCAGGACCTCCGCCTCGTCGCCCGGCTCGAGCACCACCTTGCGCGGGTAGAGCTCGAAGAGCACCTCGGACAGGTCGGCCGCGGTCCACCGGCCCAGGTCGCCGTCGAGGTAGCCGTGCTTGAACTGCAGCAGCTGATCGGCCACCCAGCCGAGGTCCTTGCCGCCCGGTGAGCGCTCGAACTGCGCGACGAGCTGCGCGCTGATCGCTGCGAAGGCGCCGTCGTCCTCGGGATCGTGTGTCAGGTCCACCGTCCGACCGTAGCGGCGGGCGGATCGCCATCCCGCGCGTCGCGTCTGCCCGAAGGACTGGACGGCCCACTCGGGACCCAGCCGCTCCACCGCCCGCCATGCAGGTGCTTCGGGTCCGCACCTCCACGCAAGGCGTGCTGGACGAGCAAGCTGGTCTTCGACTCACTGCTGCCGGTCTGACCAGCGGGGCGGTTCCTGCTTGACGAGCCGGGCCGATGTCCGTACGTTTGTACGTACACGAGGAGGGCGCGATGGCGGCGACCGCACGCTTGGAAGTCCGGCTTCAGCCGGACAGCAAGGCCCGGCTGGAGCGCGCAGCCGAGTTGACGCACGTCCCCGTCAGCGACTTCGTGCGTTCCGCCGTAGAGGAGCGCGCCGAGCAGGTGCTGCGCGACCACGATGTCCAGACCACGGTGCCCGCCGACTTCTTCGACGACCTTCTGGCAGCTCTCGACGCGCCTGCCGAGGCGAACGCCGCGCTGACCCGCGCGGCGCAGCGGGCACAGCGCGTCGTCCGCCGCTGAGGGGTGGTCTACCGCTCCGAGCCCCTCGACCCTGCCCGGCATGACCTGAGCGGGTTCGACTCCGGTGAGCCCGAGCTCGACAGGTGGCTGCGCGACCACGCGGCTGGAGCAGGCGCTCGGCGGGTGGCCCGCACGTTCGTGTGGGTTGAGCCGGACAGCCATCCGGATCGCGCGGTCGGGTACTACAGCCTGGCGGGGCACCGCCTCATCCGCGAGGACCTGCCGCGGAGCATCGGGCGTGGCAGCCCCACCGAGGTCCCGGCCGTGCTGCTCGCCCGGCTGGCCCTCGACCGCATTCACCACGGCGGAGGGAACGGGGGAGCGCTTCTGGCTGACGCGCTGGCGCGCATCGTGGTCGCTACTGACATCGTCGCAGCACGATTCGTCGTGGTCGACGCACTGCACGAGAAGGCGGCCGGCTTCTACCAGCACCACGGGTTCCGCAGGATCCCGGACACCCGGCGCCTGATCCAGAAGGTCTCAGACATCGCCGCGGCCCTCGACGTCGACTGACCACGCCGCCCTGCGACGAGGTAGAAGCAAAGTGCCTGCTTGCTTGGAGGTTGCGCGCTGACCTACAAGGTTGCTTTGACCCCGTGTGTGGGCCTACATGGACGTCGACGAGGAGCCCATGCCGACCCGCAAGAAGGCCGCGACGGGCTCGATGCCAGTCGAGGACCTGCGGCACGACGCCACCCGGCCAACATCCCGACCGGAGAGCTCGCCGGCTTCGTCCCCGACGGGGTGACGCCTCCGGTGCGCTACCCGCGCGACCAGTCCCTGGACCCGCAGCTCGTGTGGCGCGGCAAGGACGAGCAGGACAGCGCCGACCTCGAGGTCCCAAGCGTCCCGATCTACGTCCAGGAGAAGGTTGTCCCTCGCGCGATCGTGGAGGACCTGCGTCGTCTGGGTCCGGTCGAGGACGAGGTCCCGAGCCTGTTCGACGACTTCGACGGGCTGGACTTCGGCGAGAAGGTCGACTTCTACACGCACGAGGCGAACTGGTCCAACCGGATGGTCCTCGGCGACTCGCTGCTGGCGCTGACGTCACTCGCGGAGCGCGAGGGGCTGCGCAGCAAGGTCCAGCTGATCTACCTGGACCCGCCGTACGGGATCCGGTTCGGGAGTAAGAGCTGCTCACCGCGTCGGGCTCTGCGCCGTCTTGCGCTGCTCGCGCGCCCGGCGTCCCGACACCCGGTGTTCCGGCTATCCGCGGCTGGTCCGGGTGACGGCGCTGGACCGGGCCGGTCCGGGAGCCCCGACCTCGTGCATACCGTCGGGCCGCTGCTGGACGACGCGCCTTTCGCTCCGCTCACGGCCGACCTCCTCCGGTTTTGGGCAGAGTGTTCCGCCGGGATGAGCGAAGCAATGACGTCCGACAAGACGTGGTGTCTGCACGTCGTGCAGGAGCGCGATCGGTCGGCGCCGGCGAGGGGGGAGGGCCGGGCGAGCCACGTGGCCAGGTTGCGGGCAGATTAGGCCAGGAGAGGCAAGAGGCAGGTCGGGCGGGTCCATTGGCGAGGTCGTCCAGGAGGCATCCGCTCATCGGTTCCGGACGTTGCTACTCGGCATGACCGGTCGTCGCCGAGTGGCTGCTGGTTCGTGCGCGGACAGGAGGCCCGGCCTGCGGGAAACGTCGCGGGCCGGCCGTACGCGCCTCGTGTGCGCGTCCGCCGACGTCGCTCGAGCACGGGCACGTCCGCGTGCTACGGGCACGAGCGGGCCCGCGGAGATCGTTAGCGGCTCCATGATCACCGAAAGACGAGCCGCATACCGCATGACCTGCGGCTTCTGTGAGAGCGGGCGACGGGAATCGAACCCGCGTAGCCAGTTTGGAAGACTGGGGCTCTACCATTGAGCTACGCCCGCACGCTGCTGCCGCCCCTAGAGTGGGCCGCAGTCACGCGGGGCGTAGCGTAGTGGCTAGCGCGCCTGCTTTGGGAGCAGGAGATCGGGAGTTCGAATCTCCCCGCCCCGACAGCCCTCCCTCGCACGGCGCGCTCCGTCTTGTCGTCCGCCCCGAGAACCGTCTTCCGTCCCGAGAAGCTGTCCCACTCCCCGAGAAGAGGATCCACCTGTGCAGAGCGCCGTCGAGACCCTGAGCCCCACGAGGGTCCGCCTCACGGTCGAGGTCCCCTTCGCCGAGCTCAAGCCAGAGCTGGACAAGGCCTACAAGACCATCGGCGCCCAGGTGAAGGTGCAGGGATTCCGGCCCGGCAAGGTCCCGCAGCGCATCTTGGACCAGCGGGTCGGCCGTGGGGTCGTGCTCGAGGAGGCCGTGCAGGAGGCGCTGCCGCGCCTCTACTCCGAGGCCGTCACCGAGTCCGGCGTGGCTCCGGTCGGACGCCCCGAGGTCGACGTCACCAAGCTCGACGACGGCGTCGAGCTGGCCTTCACGGCTGAGGTCGACGTCCGGCCCGAGTTCGAGATCCCGGCCTACGACGGCCTCGCGGTCACCGTCGCCGATGCGGTCGTCAGCGACGACGACATCAGCACGCAGGTGGACGAGCTCCGCGAGCGGTTCGCCAAGCTCACACCGGTCGAGCGTCCCGCTGCCGAGGGCGACTACGTCACCCTCGACCTGGCCGCGACCGTCGACGGCAAGGAGGTCCCGGGCGGGACCGCCACCGGGCTCAGCTACCAGGTCGGCTCCGGCGACCTGCTCGACGGTCTCGACGAGGCCGTGACGGGCGCGTCCGCCGAGGAGGCGAAGACGTTCACGACCACGCTCGTCGCTGGGGACTACGAGGGTCAGCAGGCCGAGGTCGCCGTCACGGTCCGCGCGGTCAACGAGCGGGAGCTGCCCGCAGCCGACGACGCCTGGGCCGAGACCACGGGCTTCGCGTCCTTCGAGGAGCTGCAGGCCGACGTGCGCACCCGGCTCGACCGGGTCAAGAAGATGGAGCAGGGCGTCGAGGCGCGCGACAAGGTCCTCGAGGCCCTGCTGGCCGCCGTCGAGGTCCCGCTCCCCGAGTCGGTCGTGGAGGCCGAGATCGAGTGGCGCCGCGAGAGCACGACCACCCAGCTGCAGCAGGCGGGCCTCACTCTCGACCAGTACCTCGAGGACGAGGGCAAGGGCGAGGAGGAGTTCGCCGAGGAGGTGCGCGAGAGCGCGACGACCGCGGTCAAGGCCCAGCTGGTCCTCGACGCCGTCGCCGACGCCGAGCAGCTCGGCGTCACCGACGCCGAGCTGACCGACCAGGTTGTCCGCCGGGCCCAGCGCGCCGGGGTCAGCCCCGACCAGTACGCGCAGTCGCTCGTCCAGTCGGGCTCGCTCCAGGCGCTCGTGGCCGAGGTGCGACGCGGCAAGGCGCTCGCGACGGTCATGGAGGGCGCGTCCATCACGGATGCTTCCGGGCAGCCCGTGGACCTCGAGGCCCTGCGGGACGACCTCGACCCGGGCATGGACGACACCCAGATCGACGAGTCCGGACGACCGTTCCACACGCACGGCGACGGCACGGTGCACTACCTCGACGAGGGCTGACGGGCCGCCTGCGCTCACAGCGAAACGGGGCCGAAGCCGGACGTCCCTGTCGGCGCACGGCGTTAGGGTCCGTGTCAGGCAACAACGCCCTACCCGTGATCCCCGACTCGTGATGCGAGGCAGGACTTCCGTGAACCACCTCTCCCCGGCAGCCGATCCCACCCGATTCGCCGTGCCGATCCTCGGGGCCGCGGTCCCAGCGCCCTCGTCGCGCAGCAACGGCGGCGACATGGGCCTCGATGCCCAGGTCTTCAACCGCCTGCTCAAGGAGCGCATCATCTTCCTGGGCTCGCCGGTCATGGACGAGATCGCCAACGCGATCTGCGCCCAGCTGCTGCTGCTGGCAGCCGAGGACCCCGAGCGCGACATCTTCCTCTACATCAACTCGCCAGGTGGCTCGGTCTCGGCCGGCATGGCGATCTACGACACGATGCAGTTCGTCGCCAACGACGTGGCGACGGTCGGCCTCGGACTCGCGGCCTCGATGGGGCAGTTCCTGCTCTGCGCCGGCGCCAAGGGCAAGCGCTACGCCACCCCGCACGCGCGGATCATGATGCACCAGCCGTCCGGTGGCATCGGCGGCACGGCGTCCGATATCGCCATCCAGGCCGAGCAGATGCTCTACACCAAGAACAAGATGGCCGAGCGCATCGCCTTCCACACCGGGCAGACGGTCGAGCAGATCAACAAGGACTCCGACCGCGACCGGTGGTTCTCCGCCGAGGAGGCCAAGGACTACGGCTTCGTCGACCACGTCGTGAGCGGCGCCACCCAGGTGCCGTCCGGCGCCGGCACCCGGGCCTAGGAAGAGGATCCCCAGACATGACCCACGGCGACATGACCTACGGCTCTTCGTTCGCAGACCCGACGAACTACACCATCCCGATCGTCATCGAGCAGACCTCACGAGGCGAGCGCTCCTTCGACATCTACAGCCGGCTGCTCAAGGAGCGCATCATCTTCCTGGGCACCCCCATCGACGACGGCGTGGCCAACGTCGTGATGGCACAGCTGCTGCACCTCGAGTCCGAGGACCCGGACCGTGACATCTCGATCTACATCAACTCCCCGGGCGGCTCCTTCACGGCGCTGACCGCGATCTACGACACGATGCAGTTCGTCAAGCCCGAGATCCAGACGATCTGCATGGGCCAGGCGGCCTCGGCAGCGGCGGTGCTGCTGGCCGCGGGCACCAAGGGCAAGCGCCTGGCGCTGGAGCACGCCCGGGTGCTCATCCACCAGCCGTCCGGCGGCGGTGAGGGCCAGTCCAGCGACATCGAGATCCAGGCGCGCGAGATCCTGCGCATGCGGGCCCTGCTGGAGAAGATGCTCGCCGACCACACCGGCCGCGACGCCGAGCTGATCCGCAAGGACATCGAGCGCGACAAGATCCTGACCGCTCAGGAGGCGGTGGAGTACGGCCTGATCGACGAGGTCGTGGCGACCCGCAAGACGACCGCCGTGGCAGCTGCCGGGCGCTAGCCGGCCGGGGCGCCCGGGCGCGCGAGCGCCCGGGCACAGCAGCCCAGGGAGTTCTTCGTCCCTGTGTCCGACGCGCGATCCTCAGGTCGGAAGCACTGCCTTGGGGCCTCCGAAGGCAGTACCGTTCGAGACAGGCACCGGCTCCCGCCGGTCGACAGGGACGAGGACCACGAGGTGGCACGCATCGGTGACGGCGGCGACCTGCTCAAGTGCTCGTTCTGCGGCAAGTCGCAGAAGCAGGTCAAGAAGCTGATCGCCGGTCCAGGCGTCTACATCTGCGACGAGTGCATCGACCTCTGCAACGAGATCATCGAGGAGGAGCTCAGCGAGAGCTCCGAGCTCAAGTGGGACGAGCTCCCCAAGCCGCGCGAGATCTACGACTTCCTCGACGGTTACGTGATCGGCCAGGAGACCGCCAAGCGGACCCTCGCCGTCGCGGTCTACAACCACTACAAGCGGGTCCAGGCCGGCAGC
>JAOPWP010000223.1 GCA_025965615.1 Frankiales bacterium | reverse complement strand
TGTCGGCGCTCGCCCTGCCGCTTCTCAAGGCGGCTGAGCAGGCTGACCTCATCCGAGAACGAGGCCAGGACCGGGCTTGCCGTCATTGATTCCTGCCTGCACCCGCGCGTTTGCCCGACCAAAGCCCGCACCTCATCGCCACCGCAAACCCCCCATCCGGTGCGCCCCTCGGCGCACTGGCCACTACGACTATGGGCCAAGGCGGACCGAGGGCAAGTGCCGAGTACCGATCTGGCCCGAAATGACTACGCGACGGGCCCGTACGGGTCATGCGGTGACCACCTTCGCCATCCCGCCATCAACGGTCGACATGGAAGGTGTTCTGCGCCGCCTCGAGCGGTCCGCTCAGGAGCGCCTCCACGGCATCGGCGGCCCGGTCGACGTGGAAGCCGAGGTCCTTGCGCTCGGCCGCCGAGAAGTCCTTGAGCACGAAGTCAGCCGGGTCCTGACGGCCCGGCGGGCGGCCGATGCCGACCCGCACGCGCAGGTAGTCGCGACTGCCCAGGGAGGCCGTCAGGGAGCGCAGCCCGTTGTGCCCGTTGTCGCCCCCGCCGGACTTCAGGCGGATCGTGCCGTACGGGATGTCGAGCTCGTCGTGCACCGCGACGATCCGCTCCACGGGGACCTTGAAGAAGTCCCGCAGGCTGGCCGCAGGGCCGCCGGACAGGTTCATGAAGCACTTGGGCTTGGCGAGCAGGACCCGAGCTCCTGCCAGGCGCCCCTCGACGAGGTCCGCTCGACCCTTGTGGGCCTTCCAGCGACCCCCGACCCGACCCGCGAGCAGGTCGGCCACCATGAAGCCGATGTTGTGCCGGTTGCCGGCATAACTCGGCCCGGGGTTGCCGAGGCCCACCACCAGCCAGACCGGCTCGGTCACGTCGTCGCCTGACCGGGAGCGATCTACCCCGCGGGCGTCTCGGACTTGGGCGCCGCGGTCTCGCCGACCTGGTCGCCCTCGCCGGCCTTGTCGCTCTCGCTGCCCTCGGCGCTGTCTCCGGCCTCCTCGGCCTCGGCCTCGGCGATCGCCTCGGCACCGGCCTGACCCGAGCCGAGCTCGGCCTCTGCCTCGGCGAGCCCAGCCTCGAGCTCCTCCTCGGAGACGACACCGAGGATCGCGACGATGACGTGCTCGGGGTCCTGGGCCAGGGTCGTGCCGGCGGGCAGCGTGACGTCCTTCGCGGCCAGGCTCGACCCGGGACGCTTGCCCTTGATGCTGAGCTCGAGGTGGTCCGGCAGCGCGGTGGCGTCCGCGGAGACGGTCAGCGTCATCGTCTGCTGGTCGACGAGCGTGTCGGGCGCGGCCTCGCCGACGAGGTGGATCGGGACCTCGACCGTGACCTGCTCGCCCTTGCGGACGGCCACGAGGTCGACGTGCTCGAGGTGGCCCTTGATCGGGTCGCGGACGATGACCTTCGGCAGGGCCAGCTGGTCGCCGTCAGCGGTCTGCAGCGTGAGCAGCGCGTTGGCGTCGTGCTTGAGCGCGAGCATCAGCTCGTGGCCCGGCAGGCTGAAGTGGCGGGGCTGCTCACCGTGCCCGTAGAGGACGGCCGGCACCTTGTTGGCCCGGCGGATGCGACGCGACGGACCCTTGCCGAACTCGGTGCGGGGCTCGGCGGCGATGCGGACCTCGGACACAGCGGGACTCCTGAGAACAGATAGCGGGACTGCGGATGACGATGCGTGTGACGCAGCAAGGGGGCGCGACTGGCGCGCTGGAGGAGTCTAGCCGCGTCCGGGCTCGGCATCCTCGCCCGTCCCGGCGGTGCTGACGGCCTCGACCGTCCGCAGCCGAGCGCGGTACGCAGCCACGTGCAACCGGTTGCCGCAGTTGCCGGTGTCGCAGTAGCGCCGCGAGCGGTTGCGGGACAGGTCGACGAAGACCGCGTCGCACTCCGGGGCCTCGCAGTCGCGCAGCCGGGCCGTGCCGTCCTCCCGCAGCACCTCCGCCAGCCCCATGCCGGCGTCGGCAGCGAGCCGCTGGGCCAGCCGGGCGGAGGGGGCGGTCCAGTGGAGGTGCCAGCCGTAGCCGTCATGGTCGGTCAGCTGCGGAAGCGCACCCGCCTCGGCCACCATGCCGTTCACGACCGCTGCAGCGGTGCGCATGTCCCGGGCAGCCCAGACCGCCCGCAGCCGGGGGCGCAGCGCGTGGACCTCCTCGAGGTCCTCCCTGGACATGGAGCGCGAGCCGCTGACCGCGTGCTCGTCGAGGAACGCACGCAGTCCCGGGACGTCCGGAAGCAGCTCGCTGCCGTTGGCCCGGGTGTTGACCAGGTCGACGGCCAGCGCCAGAGCGCGGGCGACGTCATGAGCGACATGCATGTTGACTCCTGAGGGACGATCTGGTTCCGTCACGAGCGTAGAACCGGACGCCCGTGAGGACCACGGCGCAGTGCCATGACGTGTCGGGAGCGGACGTGCTGGGGCAGAGCGTGCTGACCCGGATCGGGAGCAGTCCCGTGCTGGTCGCCCTGATCGGCGCCCTCTGCATCGCCTGGTCCGGCCCCCTGGTCGCCCTGGCGGGGGTGCCACCCTCCACGGCGGCGGTGGGGCGCTGCCTGCTGGCCCTGCCGGTGCTGGCCCTGCTGGCCCGGCGCGAGGACCGGCGGCACGGACCGCTCCCCGGCCGGACCCGCCTCGTCGCAGCGGCGGCAGGGGTGTTCTTCGCCTGCGACCTCGTGCTGTGGCACCACGTCATCGACCTCGTCGGCGCGGGGCTGGCCACGGTGCTGGGCAACCTGCAGGTGCTGGTGGTGGCGGCCGTCGCGTGGTGGCTGCTCGGGGAGCGCCCCTCGCCCGGGCTGCTCGCCTCCCTGCCCGTGCTGCTGCTCGGCGTCGCCCTGATCGGCGGGCTGCTGGGCGGCGAGACCTTCGGCGACGACCCGCGCCTGGGCGTGCTGCTCGGCCTCGCGACCTCCGTCGCGTACGCCTTGTTCCTGCTGGTACTGCGCCAGGGCGGGCGGGACCTGCGGCGCCTGGCCGGGCCGCTGCTCTGGGCGACCGGGTCGGCCGCCGGGTGCTCCACGCTGGCCGGGCTCGTTCTCGGCGAGCTGGTCGTCCCGGGTGTCGTCTCCCTGGCGTGGCTCGCCCTGCTGGCGCTGAGCGCTCAGGTCCTCGGCTGGATGCTCATCTCGAGCTCGCTCCCCCGGCTGCCCGCGGCACTGACCGCCGTGCTGCTGCTGGTGCAGCCGATCGGCGCCTTGCTGATCTCGGCACTGGTGCTGTCCGAGTCACCGACACCGGTGCAGTACCTCGGCGCCGGCTTCATCCTCGCCGGCGTGGTCCTGGCGACGTCGACCAGGCTCGGCGCCCGGGCCCGGAGCGGCCCGAGCTCAGGCGGCTCCGTCGAACAGGCTGGTGACCGAGCCGTCCTCGAAGACCTCCTTGATCGCTCGTGCGATCAGCGGAGCGATCGACAGGACGGTGAGCCCGTCGAAGCGGCGGTCCTGCTCGATCGGCAGCGTGTTGGTCACGACGACCTCACTGACCCGGCTGTTCTTCAGGCGGTCGACGGCGGGGCCGGACAGCACGCCGTGGGTGGCCGTCACGATGACGTCCGCAGCGCCGTTGTCGAACAGCAGCTCGGTGGCCTTCGTGATCGTCCCGCCGGTGTCGATCATGTCGTCGACGAGGATGCAGGTCTTGCCCTTGACCTGGCCGACCACCTCGCCGACCTTGACCTCGTTGGGCACGTTCGGGTCACGCCGCTTGTGGATGATCGCGAGCCCAGCACCGAGCCGGTCGGTCCACCGCTCGGCCACCCGCACCCGACCGGCATCCGGTGAAACCACGACGAGGTCCTTGTCGCCCCAGTGGGTCTCGACGTGGTCGGCCAGCAGGGGGAGAGCGAACAGGTGGTCGACGGGGCCGTCGAAGAAGCCCTGGATCTGGGCTGTGTGCAGGTCGACGGTCATCAGCCGGTCCGCGCCGGCGGTCTTGAACATGTCAGCCACGAGCCGGGCGCTGATCGGCTCGCGCCCCCGGTGCTTCTTGTCCTGGCGCGCGTAGGGGTAGAACGGCATCACGACGGTGATCCGCTTGGTCGACGCCCGCTTCAGGGCGTCGACCATGAGCAGCGTCTCCATCAGCCAGGTGTTCACCGGCGCGGTGATGCTCTGCACCACGAAGGCGTCGCTGCCGCGCACCGACTCCTCGAACCGGACGAAGATCTCGCCGTTGGCGAAGTCGTAGGCGCTGGTGGGGACGGGCGCGACGCCGAGGTCGCGACCGATGTCCTGCGCCAGCTCGGGGTAGGCCCGCCCGGAGAAGAGCATCAGGTTCTTGCTGCTCGAGATGGTCAAGCCGTTCATGACTTCTCCTGGCCGGTGGAGCGCCATCGGGCGACCCACCCCTCGATGTTGCGCTGGCGGGCACGACCGACGCCGAGTGCGCCGGGCGGGACGTCCTGGGTGATCACAGATCCGGCGGCGGTGTAGGCGCCCTCGCCGACCTCCACCGGAGCCACGAGCATCGTGTCGCTGCCGATGCGCACGTCGTTTCCGATGATCGTCGGGTGCTTGGCGCGGCCGTCGTAGTTGACGGTGACCGTGGCGGCGCCGATGTTGGCCCGGTCGCCGATCGCCGCGTCGCCGATGTAGGACAGGTGCGGGACCTTGGCGCCGTCGCCGAGGGTGCTGGCCTTGACCTCCACGAAGCCCCCGGCCTTGGCGCCGCGGCCGAGCCGGGTGCCGGGCCGCAGGTAGGTGAAGGGGCCGACGCTTGCCAGCGGACCGATCACGGCCCCGATGCAGTGGGCCCGCAAGACGGTGGCATCGGGCCCCACCAGCGTGTCGACCAGCGTGGTGTCGGGCCCCACCACGGCACCCGCCGCGACCTGCGTGCTGCCCGAGAGCTGGCAACCCGTGCGGATCACGGCGTCTGGCTCGATCGCCACCTGCACGTCGATCCAGGTGCCCGCCGGGTCGTCGATGGTGACGCCGGCGCGCTGGTGCTGCTCGACGACGCGGTCCCGAAGAAGCCCCCGGGCCTCCGCCAGCTGCACCCGGTCGTTGATGCCCATCACCTCGGACGCCACCGGGGCGACGTGCGCGGCGACGACCAGCCCGGCTGCGCGGTGCAGCCCCACGACGTCGGTGAGGTACTCCTCGCCCTGGGCGTTGTCGGTCGTGAGCTGGGCGAGGGCTGTGCGGAGCTGGTCGACGTCGAACGCGTAGACGCTGCTGTTGATCTCGCGCACCTCGCGCGTCGCCTCGTCAGCGTCCTTGTGCTCGACGATCGCCTCGACGTGACCGCTGGCGTCGCGCACGACCCGCCCGTAGCCGGTCGCGTCATCGAGCCTGGCGGTCAGCACCGTCGTCGCGGCACCCGCACGCACGTGCTCGGCAACCAGCATCTGCAGGGTGTGGGTGGTCAGGAGCGGGGCGTCGCCCGGGAGCACCACGAGCGTGCCCGTCACGTCGGGCATCGTGTCGAGGGCGACGCGCACGGCGTGCCCCGTGCCGTTCTGCTCGTGCTGGACGACCGCCCGGGCCTGCGGGTCGATCTCGCCGAGGTGGGCGGTGGCCTGCTCGCGGCCGTGCCCCACGACGACGACCAGGTGCTCGGGGTCGAGCTCGCGGCTGGCGGCCACCACGTGGCCCAGCAGCGTGCGCCCGAGCAGCTCGTGCAGGACCTTCGGCGTACGGGCGCTCTTCATGCGGGTGCCCTCACCGGCCGCCAGCACGACGACCGCGGCCAGGCGCACGTCGGTCAAGGGTGCTCCTTGCGCAGAGGGAGAGCCGGGTGCCCCGGCCCCAGGGACTCTACCGACTGCCGCGTCCTGCACGCGGAGCCGTACGCGGAGCCCTGGCCCCTGCTCCGCCTCCAGGACTCGAACCTGGACTCGACGCCACCAAAGGGCGCAGTGCTGCCAATTACACCAAGGCGGACCGGGCCCCCGACCTCCGCCGGGCCGGACCCGGGCGCCATCCTGCCACCCGCAGGCGCTGGACCAGGGGCTGGACAGGGGCGCATCATGACCCCTCGTCGCGTGGCACGGGCTCAGCCGTGCGCCTGGCGACTGAGGGGACCAGCCGTTCCGTCGGCGGCGTGCCTAGGCACCGGGAGAGCGGAGCGGGCCGTGGTCGACGTCAGACGTCCCACCGTGCGCCAGGTGGAGCCGGCCATCGCGGTCGTCCTGGGCCTGCACGGCCTCGCCATCGTCGGCTTCGGGTGGGCGCCGGGTTGGACCGCCGTGGCGTTCCTCGCCGTCGTCGCGACCGGGGTGGCGGGAGTCGTCGGCTGGTCGTCGCGCCGGGCCCAGCTGCTCCGGGCCCTGGTGCTCGCCCTGACGGCGCTCGGGCTCAGCATCGCCGAGCCGGGCCTCGTCCCGAACCTGCTCCAGTGGTACTACTGCGTCGCCGCGATCTACCCGCTGCTCATGGCCGGTCGTGGCAGCTGGGCGGTCGGCCCGCTCACGGGGTTCTGCTACCTCGTGCAGGTCGCCGCCGGTGCGGCGCCCGTCCCCGCGGGTGTGGCAGCCCTGCGTGCCGGAGTGCTCACCGCTCTGGGTCTCGCGACCTGGTCCGCGGGCATGGCCCTGCGGGCCTCGACGGACGAGGCCGAACGAGGTCGCCTGCTGGCCGAGAGGGCTGGGCAGCGACTGAAGCACGCCGCGACCCACGACGACCTCACGGGCCTGGCGAGCCGCTCCGTGCTCAGCCGGGCCGTGGCCCGGGCCCTCCAGGACGGCCGGCCGGCCGCCCTGCTGCTGCTGGACCTGGACCGCTTCAAGGAGGTCAACGACACCCTGGGGCACCGCTACGGGGACCTGCTGGTGCAGCAGGTGGCGGCGCGGCTGCAGGGCGCGGTCGGCGTGGGACCGATCGTGGCCCGCCTCGGCGGCGACGAGTTCGCCGTCCTGCTCGCCGACGCCGACGAGGCAGCAGGGCGGCGTCACGCGCAGCGCCTGCGCGAGTCGCTCCAGGAGCCCTTCCTCCTGCAGGAGGCGGCGGTCGCGGTCGACGCCAGTGTCGGCATCGCCGTCGCACCGCGTGACGGCGAGGACGGCGACGTCCTGCTCCAGCACGCCGACGTCGCGATGTACGAGGCGAAGGCCACCGGGTCCGGGCTCGCCGTCTACAGCCCGGACCTCGACCGGCACAGCGCCGACAACCTCGCGCTGCTGGCCGAGCTCCGCGGCTCCATCACCCGTGGCGAGCTGGTGGTGGAGTACCAGCCCAAGGTGCGCAGCAGCGACGGGGCTCCGGTGGCCATGGAGGCGCTGGTCCGCTGGGAGCACCCGGTGCGAGGGCGGTTGGCACCGGACCTGTTCATCCCCCTCGCCGAGCGCAGCGGCTTCATCCACTCGCTGACGGCCTTCGTGCTGAGCACGGCGCTGCGGGAGTGCCGCGCCTGGCGCGATGCCGGACTCCAGGTGGGGGTCTCGGTCAACGTCTCTGCGCGGAACCTGACCGACGAGGCCCTGCCCGACCTGGTGTGCGCCGAGCTGGAGCGCTCAGGTGTTCCCCCGCAGTGGCTGGAGCTGGAGATCACCGAGAGCGCCCTCATGGGTGATCTCGTACGGGCGCAGCAGCGCCTCATGGAGTTGCACGCTCTGGGGCTGCGCCTCGCCATCGACGACTTCGGGACCGGCATGTCGTCCCTGAGCTACCTCCGGGACCTCCCGGTCGACGTGCTGAAGATCGACCGGAGCTTCGTCACCGACATGCTGGAGGACCCGACCGCCACCGCGATCGTCCAGGCCGTGGTCGACCTCGGGAGCAGCCTGGGCCTCGACACCGTCGCCGAGGGAGTGGAGGACCGGGCCACGCTCAGCCGCTTGAGCGCGATGGGCTGCGCCCACGCGCAGGGCTACGTGATCAGCCGCCCCCTGCCCGCGGCCGCGGTCATGCCCTGGTGCCTGGCCCGTTCCGACGAGCGGGAGGAGCGGGGGGCGTGACCCCCCCGGGTCAGGTCCCCCGTCAGGCCGCTTCGAGCTCGGGCTCGCGGCCGGCCGCCGGAGCCACCCGTCGCGCGATCGGGGTGGGCACGGCCTTGGCGGCGCGCCGGGTCGCCCTGGACACCGCGCCGTTCGGGAGCGACAGCCGGATGACCTTCTTCCACGCCGATCCGAGCTGCTTCGGGAAGGAGCCGGTCGCGTAGGTCAGGCCGTACCGCTCGAACAGGTCCTGGATCCGCGGCGCGATCACCTTGTAGCGGTTGCTCGGCAGGTCGGGGTACAGGTGGTGCTCGATCTGGTACGACAGGTTCCCGCTCATCAGGTGGAAGGCGTTGCTGCCGGTGATGTTGCCGGCACCCAGCATCTGGCGCAGGTACCACTCGCCCCGGGTCTCGCCCTCGATCGAGGTCTTCTCGAAGGTCTCGATCCCGGTGGGGAAGTGGCCGCACATGATGACCGAGTGGGTCCAGAGGTTGCGGACCAGGTTGGCCACCGCGTTGGCGCCGAGGGTGTGCAGGAACGACGGCCCGGACAGCAGCGGGTGCACCAGGTAGTCGCGGGCGGCCTGCTTCTTGATCTTCGCGAAGATGGCCTTGCGCTCGGCCAGGAACACCTCCTTGTCCTTGCGCCCCTTGAGGTACTTGCCGATCTCGAGGTCGTAGGCCGCGATGCCGTACTCGAAGAAGCACGCGTTCAGGAAGTTGTAGAGCGGCTGGCCCAGGTAGAACGGGCTCCAGCGCTGGTCCTCGTCGACGCGCATGATCCCGTAACCGAGGTCGTTGTCGCGGCCGAGCACGTTGGTGAACGTGTGGTGCACCTGGTTGTGCGAGTGCTTCCACATGTCGGACGGGGAGGCGTTGTCCCACTCCCAGCTCGTCGAGTGGATCTTGGGGTCGCGCATCCAGTCCCACTGGCCGTGCATGACGTTGTGACCGATCTCCATGTTCTCGAGGATCTTGGAGATCGACAGCCCGAGGGTGCCGAGCAGCCACGCGGGCGGGAACAGCGAGAACAGCAGGACCCCCCGGCTGACCAGCTCGAGCTTGCGCTGCACCTCGATCACCTTGCGGATGTAGGCGGCATCGCTCTCGCCCCGGCTGGCGATGATCTCCTCGCGCAGCGCGTCCAGCTCGGCGCCGATCGCCTCGATGTCGGCTTCGGTGAGGTGGGCGATCTGGTTGTTCGGCTTCTTCTGGATGGCAGTCATGAGGTCTCCTCGGTGAGCCGGGTGCAGGGGCGCGGGGCTGGGTGGTCGGTCGCGGGAGTCAACGGGGGCGTTCGGCGGCCTGGCCTCACAGCTCGATGTCGCAGGGGCCGGCAGCGGCGTTGATGCAGGTCTGGACCTTCACCCCGTCGCCCTCGACGGCGGTGGTGACGTGCCCGTCGCGCAGGTCGCGAACCGCGCCGGACAGCAGGGGGACGACGCAGCCGAAGCAGATGCCCATGCGGCAACCGGACGGCATCAGGACGCCGGCGGCCTCTCCGGCGTCGAGCAGCGGCGTGGCGCCGTCGGCCTCGATGGTGACCGTGGCCTTGGAGAAGGTGACCGTGCCGCCCTCGCCGGTGACCAGCACGGTGGGCCGGAACCGCTCCGTGTGCATCGCGTGAGCGACACCGGCGTCGGCCCAGTGGGCCTCCAGCGCGTCGAGCATGCCGGTCGGTCCGCAGGCCCAGGTCTGGCGCTCGGCGAGGTCCGGGACGAGCGCCTCGAGGTCCGCGGGGCTGAGCATCCCGTCGAGGTCGGTGTGCTTCTCGACCAGCCGCAGCCGGCCGGAGGCGGCCAGGGAGCGCAGCTCGGCCGCGAAGATCACGTCGGCCTCCGTCGGGGAGGAGTGGACGAGCACCACGTCGTCGAGCTCGTCGACGGCGTTCCGGAGCATGCCCATGACCGGCGTGATGCCGCTCCCGGCCGTGACGAACAGGGCCTTGGCCGGGCGCGCCTGCGGGAGGACGAAGTCGCCAGCGGCCTGGTCGAGCTGGACCACGAGGCCGGGACGCGCCTTGCGCACGAGGTGGTTGCTGACCTTGCCGTCGGGGATCGCCGTGACGGTGACCGCGCTGCAGCCGTACTTGCGGCACAGCTGGGAGGTCAGCGCGTAAGCCCGCCACAGCCGCACGCCGTCGACGTCGACGCCGAGGCGGACGTACTGACCGGGCACGTGCTGCCGCCAGCCCCGGCCGGGCCGGATCACGAGGGTCACCGCGTCGCGGGTCTCGGGATGCACGCCGACGATCCGGCCGCGCAGGTCGGCCGAGGAGCGCAGCGGGTCGATGAGGTCGACGTAGTCGGCCGGCACGAGGGGCGTCGCCACCAGCTCGGCGAGCTGGGCGAACCGCTCACGGAGGCGGCTGCGGGCTGCCGGCGCGACGGTGGGTGCGGTCATGGGAACAGCATCCCCACTACCGGGACTAGTCTCATGCCCGTGAGGTGTGAGCGTTCCGGTATGAGTTGTTCGCAGGGAACAGCATGACGCCCGAACGTGCCCCCCTCAGCCTCGGGGCGGGCGGGCTCGCGCTCGACCCCGCGGTCGTCGCCCTGCTGCGCGTCCACCTGCCGGCGGTGGCCCAGCGCACCGTGGCGGCGGTGACCGCTGAGGTCCCGGAGTACGCCGGCGCCCTCACCGGCGACATGGGCACCAACATCGAGCTCGCGGTGCAGACCGCGCTGGGAGCGTTCCTCCGGCTGGCCGAGCAGTCCAAGGACTCCGACCCGAGCACCCCCCTGCAACCGGCTCTCGCCGGTGCCTACGCCCTCGGTCGCGGTGAGGCTCGCAGCGGCCGGAGCATGGACGCCCTGCTCGCTGCCTACCGCGTCGGCGCGCGCGTGTCCTGGCGCGAGCTGTCGACGAGCGCCGTGTCCAGCGGGCTCGCGGCCAGCACGGTCGCACAGTTCGCCGAGCTGGTCTTCGCCTACATCGACCAGCT